>JAEYVF010000181.1 GCA_023432005.1 Actinomycetes bacterium | reverse complement strand
GCCCGCGCCCGTGCCGGCCCGGCTGTCACTGCTGCACAACAGCAGAACTCCTGCACAACAGCTGGGCCCAGCGCGCCCCGCGTACCCTTGACCGGGTGAAGGTACTCGCGGCGATGAGCGGCGGCGTCGACAGCGCCGTCGCGGCCGCGCGCGCCGTCGAAGCGGGTCACGAGGTCGTCGGGGTGCACCTCGCCCTCAGCCGGATGCCGGGCACGCTCCGCACCGGATCGCGCGGCTGCTGCACGATCGAGGACTCGATGGATGCGCGCCGCGCCGCAGCGAGGCTCGGCATCCCTTTCTACGTATGGGACTTCTCGGAGCGGTTCCGCGCCGACGTCGTCGACGACTTCGTCGCCGAGTACGCCGCCGGCCGCACCCCCAACCCCTGCATGCGCTGCAACGAGCGCATCAAGTTCGCCGCCCTGCTCGACAAGGCGCTCGCGCTCGGCTTCGACGCCGTCGTGACGGGCCACTACGCCGAGGTGCGGCAGGGGGCCGACGGGCCCGAGCTGCACCGCGCCGCCGCGTGGGCGAAGGACCAGTCCTACGTGCTCGGCGTGCTCACCGCAGAGCAGCTCGCGCACGCGTGGTTCCCGCTCGGTGCAACGCCGTCGAAGGCCGAGGTGCGCGCAGAGGCGGAGGCGCGCGGCCTCTCGGTCGCCGCCAAGCCCGACAGCCACGACATCTGCTTCATCCCCGACGGCGACACCCGCGGCTGGCTCGCCGATCGCGTCGGGGCCGAGGACGGCCCCATCCTCGACCGCGAGGGCAACCGCATCGGCACGCATCCGGGCGCCGCGGCGTTCACGGTCGGGCAGCGCAAGGGCCTCAACATCGGCTACCCGGCACCGGATGGGCGCCCGCGCTTCGTGCTCGAGGTGCGGCCGAAGACGAACGAGGTCGTCGTGGGCCCGCGCGAGGCGCTCGCGATCTCCGAGCTCGCGGGCGCGCGGTACACGTGGGCGGGGGCTGCGCCCGCGGATGCCGCGGCCGGCTTCGCGTGCGAGGTGCAGGTGCGCGCGCACGCCGACCCCGTGCCCGCCGTCGCCCGGCTCGACGGGGGCGAGTTCGTCATCCGCGTCGACGAGCCCATCGAGGGCGTCGCCCCCGGGCAGACCGCCGTCGTGTACGTCGGCACGCGCGTCGTGGGGCAGTGCACGATCGACCGCACCGTGTCGGCCGTGCCGGCCTGCGCAGGGGCCCTCCCCGCTGGTTGAGCAGCCCGCGTAGCGGGCGTATCGAAACCACCCCCGTCAACCCCCTCTCGCCGTCGTACCCCGCCCGTAGGCTGACTGCGTGGCACAGGGAGACGACATCCAGCAGGTTCCCGAGCAGACACGCGAGACGCTGCAGCGCGCGCACGCCGAGGCCGAGGCGCTGACCGCCCGCATCCTCGAGCTGCGCGAGGCGTACTACGAGCGCGACACGACGCTCGTCGACGACGCCGAGTACGACGCGATGATGCGCCGGCTCGAGGAGCTCGAGCGCATCTTCCCCGAGCTGCAGAGCCAGGACTCGCCCACGCAGACCGTCGGCGGCGGAGCGCAGTCGAGCGGCCTCGCCACCATCCAGCACGCCGAGCGCATGCTCAGCCTCGACAACGTGTTCTCGGCCGAGGAGCTGCGCGAGTGGTGCGTGAAGACGCAGACCGCGGCGGGCAGACCGGTGCACTGGCTCACCGAGCTCAAGATCGACGGCCTCGCGATCAACCTGCGCTACGAGAACGGCGTGCTCACCTCCGCGGCCACGCGCGGCGACGGGCGCGTCGGCGAGATCGTCACCGAGAACGCGCTGCGTCTCGCGGATGTGCCCGAGCGGCTCTCAGGCACCGATCACCCCGCGATCGTCGAGGTGCGCGGCGAGGTGTTCATCCCCGTCAAGGAGTTCGAGCAGCTCAACGCGCTCCAGGCCGAGCTGCGCGAGCGCGTCGTCGCGGAGGCCGAGCAGCGAGCGGCGTCACGCGGAACCGCGTTCGACCGCGAGAAGGCCGAGACGGCGGGTGCGCGCCGCTTCCCCGCGTTCGCCAACCCGCGCAACGCGGCATCCGGGGGGCTGCGCCAGCAGCTCGACAAGAAGGACGGTCTCGAGCTCGAGGCGGCCCTCGCGCGCATCGGCTCGCTGCGGCTCTACGTGCACGGCATCGGCGCATGGCCTGACCCGCCCGTCGCCGCGCAGAGCGAGATCTACGACATCCTGAAGGGCTGGGGCCTGCCCACGACGCCCTACAGCAAGGTGAGCGCCGAGATCGACGAGGTGCTCGCGTACGTCGCGCACTACGGCGAGCACCGCCACGACGTCGAGCACGAGATCGACGGCATCGTCGTGAAGGTCGACGAGCTGGCCCTCCACGACGAGCTCGGCGCCACGAGCCGCGCGCCTCGGTGGGCGATCGCCTACAAGTACCCGCCCGAGCAGGTGCAGACCAAGCTGCTCGACATCGTCGTCTCGGTCGGTCGCACCGGACGTGCGACGCCGTTCGCCGTCATGCAGCCCGTGCGCGTCGCGGGCTCGACCGTCCGGCAGGCGACCCTGCACAACCAGGACGTCGTGAAGGCCAAGGGCGTGCTCATCGGCGACACCGTCGTGTTGCGCAAGGCGGGCGATGTGATCCCCGAGGTGCTCGGGCCCGTCGTGGAGCTGCGCGACGGCAGCGAGCGCGAGTTCGTCATGCCCGCGGACTGCCCCGAGTGCGGCACCCCGCTCGCCCCCGCCAAGGAGGGCGACATCGACCTGCGCTGCCCGAACGCGCGCGCGTGCCCCGCCCAGGTGCGCGGCCGCGTCGAGCACATCGGCTCGCGCGGCGCGCTCGACATCGAGGGACTCGGCGAGGTGAGCGCCGCGGCGCTCACGCAGGCGGAGGTGGGCGCACCGCTCGAGACGGAGGCCGGACTCTTCGACCTCACGCTCGAGCAGCTCATGCCGATCGAGGTCGTCGTGCGCGACGCCGAGACGGGCGAGCGCAAGGTGCTTCCCGACGGCTCGTACGACGTGCGCGCTCCGTTCCGCAAGATCGTGCAGCACGCACGCAAGGGCCAGGATGCCGTCGAGGGTCCGTCCGAGGTCGCCAAGACCCTCCTCGACGAGCTCGAGAAGGCGAAGACCAAGGAGCTGTGGCGCTTCCTCGTCGCGCTCAACATCCGTCACGTGGGGCCTGTCGCGGCGCGCGCGCTCGCCGACTGGTTCGGGTCGCTCGACGCCATCCGCTCCGCGAGCCGCGACGAGCTGGCCGCCGTCGACGGGGTGGGCGGCATCATCGCCGACGCCGTGCTCGACTGGTTCACCGCCGACTGGCACGTCGAGATCGTGGAGCGCTGGGCCGCCGCGGGCGTGCCGTGGGCGACACCCGGCCACCCGGGCCCCGGCCGCGCGGCGGCCGTCGACGGGCCCCTCACCGGCCTCACGGTCGTCGTCACGGGCGCCATGCCCGAGCATTCGCGCGACGAGGCCCAGGAGGCCGTCATCCGCGCCGGGGGCAAGCCCGCCTCGAGCGTGAGCAAGAAGACCGACTTCGTCGTGATCGGCCCCGGCGCGGGGTCGAAGGCCACCAGAGCTGCCGACCTCGGCATCCCGATCATCGAGGCCGACGACTTCAGCCGCTTCCTCGCGGAGGGCCCGCCCGACCGCGACTGATCGGCGCGGAGGGCGCCGCGCGTGCCAAGCTGATACCGACACCTGGCACGAACGCATGCCGGGAGTAGAATGCCTCATCGCTGCTGTGCGCTACTGGGAAGGGCAAACAGCTGTTCGAGATCGCTCTGCTGCTCCTCGCCCCGGTGACCCACACCGGGGCCGTCGCCATGCCCTACAGCCATGTGGTGGAGGCGCCGATGCACGCGCAGGCCGACCCGGTGGGCGGGCCGTCCACCCCGATCGACGCCCTCCAGGGCATCGCGCTGCTCGACCGACTCGACTCGATGCCGCGCGGTGACGTGCGGCTGTTCCTCGAGACGAACCCGGATGCCGTGCGCAGCCTGCTCGCGTCGCCGCCGAGTGCCTCGGCCGTCGCGGCGTGGTGGGACAGCGCGCCCGCATCCGGACGCGGCGTGCTGCGCTCGCTCGCGCCGCAGCTCGTGGGCAACCTCGAGGGGGTGCCCTTCCGCGCGCGCGATCTCGCGAACCGCGACCTCCTCGAGACCGCCGAGCAGGAGCTCGAGGCACGCCTCTCCGGCCAGGTCGGGCGGGCGGAGCGCGAGGAGCTCGAGGCGCGCAAGCACATGCTCGGCGAGGTCGAGCGCGCGCTGTCGGCCGACGGCGAGCGGCGCAGGCTCATCGGGCTCGACGTGACGGGCGAGGGGCGTGCCGTCATCGCGGTCGGCGACATCGCCCGAGCCGACTACGTGACCTACCTCGTCCCGGGCATGTTCTTCGGCGTCGACGCGCAGATCGAGGCGTGGACGGCGACCGCCGAGGACCTCGTCGACGAGCAGCGGGCCCGCCTGGAGGCCGCCGGAGAGGATGCCAGCGTCGCAGCCGTCGCGTGGATCGGCTACACGACGCCGAGCCTCGTCAACGTCGCCTCGATGGAGCTCGCGCGCGAAGGCCGCGACGCGCTCACCTCGTCGCTGCAGGGCCTGCGCGCGGCGCGCGGCGACGACCAGCCGCACCTCGCCATCCTCGCCCACTCCTACGGCTCGACCGCCGCCCTGCTCTCGCTCGAGGAGCACGACGTGAGCGTCGACGCCCTCGCACTCGTCGGATCACCCGGGAGCCCCGCGCGTCACGTCTCGGAGCTGCACGTGACGGACGGCAACGTGTGGGTCGGGGCGGCGGAGTGGGATCCGATCCCCGCATCCGGCGTCTTCGGCAGCCAGCCGGCTTCGCGCGCGTACGGCGCACGCCTGTTCTCGGTGGCGCCGGGTGTCGACCCCGCCACGGGGGAGGAGCTCAGCGGCGCGGTCACCCACAACGACTACTTCGCGGCGGGCAGCATGTCGCTGCGCAACCTGTCGCTCATCGCGATCGGCCAGGGCGACCAGGTGATCGGCCCCGACCACGCGCGCGGTGATTTCGCGCGCGCCCTCACGCGCATCCGGTGATCGAGCCCCGCACGCCCCTCGTAGGATGGAACGCGTGTCTGAGATCACCCCTGACCTCGTGCGCCACCTCGCGCACCTCTCGCGCATCGGGCTGACCGACGAGGAGGTGGAGCGCCTCACGGGAGAGCTCGGCCAGATCGTCGACGCCGTCGCCACCGTGCGCCAGGTGGCGACCCCGGACGTGCCGGCGACGAGCCACCCGATCGCCCTCGGCACGGTGACCCGTCCCGACGTCGTCGGCAGGACGCTCACACCCGACGAGGCCCTCGCGGGTGCGCCGGAGCGCGACGGCGACTTCTTCAAGGTCACCTCGATCCTGGGGGAGGAGCAGTGAGCCTCGTCACGAAGTCGGCCGCCGAGCTCGCAGCCATGCTCGACGCCGGAG
Organism: Actinomycetes bacterium; assembly: GCA_023432005.1. GTDB lineage: Bacteria > Actinomycetota > Actinomycetes > Actinomycetales > Microbacteriaceae > Homoserinibacter. The sequence continues at coordinate 6,490 of JAEYVF010000181.1, read as the reverse complement.
AGGTCTCGAGCGTCGAGGTCACGCAGGCTCACCTCGACCGCATCACCGAGGTGGACGGTGCCGTGCACGCCTACCTGCACGTCAACGAGTCGGCGATCGACACCGCGGCGGCGATCGACAAGCAGCGCGCCGAGGGCACCGCATCCGGGCTCGCCGGCGTGCCCGTCGCCATCAAGGACGTGCTCTGCACGATCGACATGCCCTCCACCTCGGGCTCCCGCATCCTCGAGGGCTGGATCCCGCCGTACGACGCGACCGTCGTCGCCCGTCTGCGCGCGGCCGGCCTCGTGCCGCTCGGCAAGACCAACATGGACGAGTTCGCGATGGGCTCCTCCACCGAGCACTCGGCCTACGGCAACACCCACAACCCGTGGGATCTCACGCGCATCCCCGGTGGCTCGGGCGGCGGCTCGGCCGCGGCGGTCGCCGCGTTCGAGGCCCCGCTCGCACTCGGCTCCGATACCGGCGGCTCGATCCGCCAGCCCGCGGCCGTCACCGGTTCGGTCGGCATGAAGCCCACCTACGGCGGCGTCTCCCGCTACGGCGCGATCGCGCTCGCGTCGTCACTCGACCAGGTCGGCCCCGTGACCCGCACGGTGCTCGACGCGGCCCTCCTGCACGATGTCATCGGCGGCCACGACCCGCGCGACTCGACGTCGATCCCGGATGCGTGGCCGTCGTTCGCGGAGGCCGCACGCGCGGGCACACGCGAGGGGGCCCTCAGGGGCCTGCGGGTGGGCGTCGTCACCGAGCTCGCGGGCGGCGAGGGCTTCCAGGCGGGTGTCGTGCAGCGCTTCGAGGAGTCGCTCGCGCTGCTCGAGGCCGAGGGCGCGGAGCTCGTGCCGGTCTCCGCCCCGTCGTTCCAGTACGCGATCGCGGCGTACTACCTGATCCTTCCCGCGGAGGCCTCGAGTAACCTCGCGAAGTTCGACTCCGTGCGCTTCGGTCTGCGCGTGACGCCGGACGGTCAGCCGACCGTCGAGGACGTCATGTCGGCCACGCGCGAGGCGGGATTCGGCGACGAGGTGAAGCGCCGCATCATCCTCGGCACCTACGCCCTCTCGGCGGGCTACTACGACGCGTACTACGGCTCGGCGCAGAAGGTGCGCACGCTCATCCAGCGTGACTTCTCCGCCGCGTTCGACAAGGTCGACGTGCTCGCGACGCCGTCGGCGCCGACCACGGCGTTCCCGCTCGGCTCGAAGGTCGACGACCCGCTCGCGATGTACCTCAACGACCTCACGACGATCCCCGCGAACCTCGCGGGCGTCCCCGGCATCGCGCTGCCCTCGGGTCTCGCGCCCGAGGACGGCCTGCCGGTCGGCATCCAGTTCATGGCGCCGGCTCGCGAGGATGCGCGGCTCTACACCGTGGGTGCGGCCCTCGAGCAGCTGCTCGAGGCGAAGTGGGGCGGCCCGCTGCTCGCCCAGGCTCCGGCGCTCTAGCCTCGCCCCGCGAGCAGCGCGACCCCGCTGGTTGGGTTGCCCGCGAAGCGGGCGTATCGAAACCCGCCACCCGATCACCCCTCAGTGATGGTGGTGAGCCTCCCCGGCCGCGACCTCGGCATCCGGTCCGTAGGCCCGTGCGACGTCCCACGAGTTGCTCCACCGTGATCCGGGGTACTCGTCCTGCGGCCACCCCTCGGGCACGTCCTGCCACGCCTCCTGGCGCCCGTAGGGCAGCAGGTCGATGAGCGGGAAGGTGTGGCTCAGCTGCTCGGTGCCGCGCCCGTTCGTGTGCCACGTGCGGTAGACGGTGTCGCCGTCGCGGAAGAAGACGTTGACGGCGAACCCGCCGTCCTTCGGCGCGTCGACGTCGGCGCCGAACGGGCTGTCGGCCGTGGAGTACCACTCCATCCGGTTCCCGACCTTGTCGCGGTAGGCGAGCAGCTCGTCGATCGGGCCCTGCGACACGATCACGAACCGCGCGTCGTAGGGCTCGAGGAACGCGAGTCGCGTGAACTGCGCGGTGTAGCCCGTGCATCCGGGGCACTGCCACTCCGCCCCGTCCTGCCACATGTGGTGGTACGTGATGAGCTGGCGCTTGCCCTGGAAGACCTCGGCGAGCGTCGTGGGCCCGTGCTCGCCCACGAGCGTGTACTCGGGGAGCTCGACCATCGGCATCCGTCTGCGCTGCGCGGCGATGGCGTCGAGCTCGCGCGTGGCGGCCTTCTCGCGGATGCGGAGCTCGTCGAGCTCACGACGCCAGGTGTCGTAGTCGGCGATGGCGGGCTGGGTCATGGTTCCTCCTCGAACAGATGTGGACACTGTACACATCGATGTGAGCCCGCGCCAGGGCTAGGCGAGCCCCGTGTTCCGCTCTGCGGCGGCCGCGGTCGCCCGATCGTCTGCGAGCGCGCGGCGAGCGGTGAAGTGCCACCCGTAGGCGGCGGATGCGGCGGCGAGTGGCGCGGCCAGGGCGCCCACGGGGAGCGCGAATGCGATGCCCTGGAGAGGGTCGCCGCTCCAGGAGGTCGCCCCGATCAACAGCCCGATGAGCGCGCTCATGGTGATCGAGGCGACGGCCCCGAGCGAGGCGTAGCTGAGGATGTGGGGCCACCGCCGAGGCTCGCCGCGAAGCCGCCGCCCGACGAGGCGCGCGAGCGGCGCGAAGGCGAAACCTGCGAGCGTCGTGGCGGGCACGATTCCGATGAGCCAGCCGACGGCGATGAGGTACAGCCCGAAGAGCGCGTAGCCGGAGTCGAATGCGATGAGTGCGATGACCGCGACGACGGGCGCGGAGAGCCCGAAGGCGAGGCACGCGGCGATCACGCCCCGCGCGAGTTCCCAGCGGGTGAACGCCATGGGTTCCTCGGTGGTGCGCGGTCCGGCCGCCGCCTGTGGTTCCATGCTCGAACTCTGCTCGCGTGCGAGGGAACGGCGGCAGGGTCCATCGTCCCGCGAGTGCGATGTCGGCACGGGCTGGTGCGGCGCCACGTGCCGAACCGGTGGTTGAGTAGCCCGCGCCAGCGGGCGTATCGAAACCAGCCCTATGTGTGACGTGGGCTGGTTTCGACACGCGCCTGCGGCGCTACTCAACCAGCGGGTGCGGCGGGGGTGTCAGCCGGCGAGGAGTCGGTTGCGGGTGGGGCTGCGGGAGGGCAGGGGTGTGCGGCGGAGGGTGCCGTCCGCATCGGGGTGTTCGAGGTGGTAGGTGGCGCCGGTGCGGCGGATGCGCCAGCCGTGGTTGTGGACGGTGAGGTGGCAGAACCGGCAGAGCAGCACGCCGTCGTCGATGTCGGTGCGGCCGTGGTGTTGGTCCCAGTGGTCGATGTGGTGGGCTTCGCACCAGGACGGTGGCCGGTCGCACATGAGGCATCCGCCGTCGCGGGCGGCGAGGGCGATGCGTTGCTTCTCGGTGAACAGGCGCTGCTCGCGGCCGAGGTTGAGCACCCGCCCGTCGGTGTCGAACAGGATCGGGATCGCCCCGGAGGTGCAGATGTAGCGTTCCGCGGTCGCGACCGAGACCGCGTCCATGTGCCCTTCGAAGTACGCCGCCCCTGCCCGGTGGCCGTGCGCGTCGGTGGGGGAGTCGAGGTCGGCCTTCGTCACCAGGATGCGCACGGCGGGCTTGCGGTCACCCAGCAGGGTGCCGTCGTCCACGCGGGCGCCGATGCGCAGCAGCTCGACGAACACATCCAGGGTCAGCTGCTCGGTGGTGCGCGCGTCACGCACCAGCTCGTCGGCCCGTCGTGCCGCATCCGGGTCCATGAACCGCGGCCCGCCGCGCCGGGGTGAGGTGGCCGCGTCCAGGATCGGCACCACGATCGCGGCCGACTCCTGATCCAGCAGCCCCGACACCCGGGTGGTGCCGTCAAGCAACCGCGTGAACCGCAGGAACCGCTTCTGCCGCACCCCATCCTCACGCACCCCCACCCCGGCCGCATCGATCTCATCCCGCGCCCGCGAAGCCCGCACCGCGAGCTGCTCGATCGTGAGCGACACCGCCTCAGCGACGAGACCCGCAGCCGCTGCAGCGAGGGCCTCCAGCAACTGCTCGCGCTCGGCAGGCGACAAGCCGGCCGCTGAGAGGCCGTCAGGCGACAGGCCCTGAGGGGAGTCGCTCGGAGAGTCACCAGACGCGAGGCCCGCGCGGTCCGCCGCCGCGAGGCGCGCGCGGATCACCTCTGCCGCCTCCACCGAGATCACCGCCCCCGCGACCGCCTCGCCGATGATCGCCCTCCACCGGGGCAGCGGAGGCGCATCCGCGTCACGGCGGGCGGGAGACGTCGGCAGCAATTCCGCCGCCTTCACGAGGGAGCGGGCATCGCGGGCCGACGACCCCGTCAACTGCGAGATGAGTCCCTCGGGGGTGCGCTGACCCCGCGACTGCGCGAGTCCGTCGTGCCCGAGCTCGCGACGCGAGCGGTGCGCGATCTCGCCCGCGAAGGCCGCCGCGACCGCGTCCAATCGTCGTCGGATCTCGGCTATCGCGCGCTGTGCGGCGAGCAGCTCCCCGTCGCCGACGCCCCCGACGGACACGCCCGTGAACGGCACCGACAGGTCGCCGATGCGGGCGAGGGAGTCGATGGGGGAGGGCATGCGACCATTCTCTCGCGAGTCGAACATATGTTCTAGAGGCGCCGAGGGATTGGTGGAGAAGTCATATCCACAGGCGCAAGCGCGTAGGGGAGCCCAGCCCCTAACCCCCGCATCCCGCCCTGTCAACGGGCTGTTCGCATCCGCGCCCGTCGCGTCGAATGGAGGGGAGACGAAGGAGATCACATGGCTCAGATCATCGAGAGCATCGACGTGGACGTGCCCGTCACCACCGCCTACAACCAGTGGACGCAGTTCGAGTCGTTCCCGCACTTCCTGCAGGAGGTCGAGAGCATCACGCAGCTCGACGACACGCACGTGCGCTGGAAGGTCAACGTCGGCGGCGCCGAGCGCGAGTTCGACACCGAGATCACGGAGCAGCATCCGGATGAGCGGGTCGCCTGGAAGAGCATCGGCGGCGACACCGAGCACGCGGGTGTCGTGACGTTCCACAAGCTCAGCGACACCACGAGCCGCGTGACCGCGCAGATCGACTGGGAGCCGCAGGGCGCGCTCGAGACGATCGGCTCGTGGGTCGGCGCCGGCACCCATGCCGTCAAGAAGGATCTGGAGAACTTCAAGGAGTTCATCGAGAAGCGCGGCGCCGAAACAGGCGCGTGGCGTGGCGACGTTCAGAACTGACGTCACGCCAAGATGGAGCGGGGGCGGCATCCGGGCCCGTTGGGGGGATCCCGGATGTCGCTTCGCCATGTCCGGCCCACCGGCCAGCCTGGCCAGCGGTGACCGCCCGGCCAGGCAGGACCTTCCGACTCGCCCGGCGAGCCCGGCCCGCTACCCCGCCCCTGCCCGCTCCGCCGCGAACCGCGCCTCGAGCGCGTCGAGGATGAGCTCGAGCCCCACGGCGAACTCGTCGCCATACGAGTAGTCGCGCCCCGCGATCATCGCCTCGACCATCTCCATCATGTGCGGGTAGCGCCCGGCGCCGATCGCGAGCCCGACCGTGTAGTCCTCGACGCTCTCGCCCGGCTGGAACGGCAGCCGCTGCTCGGTGAGCACGAAGCCGTACACGTACGAGTCGACGAGCGAGAAGGCGTGGGCCGCGAGGGTCACGCTGAGCCCCCCGCGCCGCAGGTTGCCGAGCACGGCGTCGTTGTAGCCGAGCGTCGGCTCGCCCACCGCGCGACGCGACTCGACGAGCCCGAGCCCCCATGGATGCGCGCTGAGCACCTCGCGCATCGAGACGGCGCGTGCGCGCGTGCCCTCGCGCCATCCCTCCTCGGGTCCGGGCGCGTGGAAGCGCGCGAACACCCAGTCGGCGAGCTCGTCGAGCAGCTGCTCCTTGCCGCTGATGTGGTGGTAGAGCGACATCGCCTCGACGCCGAGCTGCCGTCCGACGCTGCGCATGCTCACGCCGGCGAGGCCCGCCTCGTCGGCCACCGCGGCGGCTGCCTCGACGATGCGCTCCCGCGTGAGGGGCGCGCGCCCCGCTCGTGCCGTGCCCGTCATCCGCCCCCCTTGCGTTCTTACGCGTGTAAGGCTAGCGTATCGCCGTCAGGTTTACAGGTGTAAGGAGAGCGGATGCGCGCCGTCGTCGTCGAGAGGTACGGACCCCCGGAGGTGGCCCGGGTCGTGGAGCTGCCCACCCCCGAACCGCGGGCCGGCGAGGTGCTCGTGCGCGTGCGCGCTGCGGCGGTCACGAGCGGCGACGCCCGGATGCGCTCAGCCGATTTCCCGCCCGGATTCGCCCTGCCGGCGCGACTCGCGATCGGCATCCGCGGGCCGCGGGTGCGCGTGCTCGGCGTCGTGTTCTCGGGGGAGGTGGCGGCCCTCGGGCGGGGCGTCGACGCGGTCGCGGTGGGCGACCGGGTCGCGGGCATCACGGGAACCGGATGCGGCGCGCACGCCGAGTACGTGCGCGTGCCGGCCGCGCGGGCGCTGCGGATGCCGGAGGGGCTCAGCCACGATGCGGCGGCCGCGGTGCTGTTCGGCGG
>JAEYVF010000189.1 GCA_023432005.1 Actinomycetes bacterium | reverse complement strand
GGTCGATGCTCGACGGTCAGTGCTTGCCGTCGTGGCCCTTCGAGCCGTGGAAGCCGCGGCCATCCCAGCCGTGGTGCTTCTTCCACTTGTCCCACTTGCCGTGGTCGTGGTGACGCCACTTGTGCGTCGTCACGTCGCCCGAGGTGTAGACGGCGTGAGCCACGGCATCCGCCATCTCCTCGAGCACGACCGCGTCGATGTTGGCGGTCGTGTCGCAGGCCTGGTGGTAGCAGGGGTCGTACGGCTCACCGGCGGTGCCGCCGAAGATCGCCGCCTGCTCGTCGGTCTTGACACCCTCGGCTCCCGTGAAGAGGCCGCCCGCGGGGATGCCCGCGTCGATGAACGCGAGGTAGTCGCTGCGTCCGTCGAACGCGGTCGGCTCGGTCGCGAGGCCCTGGGAGGCGAAGTAGTCGAGGAACATCGCCTCGATCTCCGCCGACCCCTCCGGGCCCGACTCGCCGAAGGCGTCGCCGTCGCCGTCATAGACGAACCGCACCGGGTTGGGCGATCCGACCATGTCGAGGTTGAGGTTGAGAGCGGTGTTCGCCACCTGCTCCTCGCTCAGCTGCGAGACGTAGTAGTCCGAGCCCTGCAGGCCGTCCTCCTCGCCCGACCACCACGCGAACACGAGCTGGTTCGCAGGCTTCGACTTCGTCACGGCGAGCTTGAGCGCGACCTCGAGGAGCGTCGCGGAGCCCGAGCCGTTGTCGTTGATGCCGGGGCCCTCGCCGACCGAGTCGAGGTGAGCGCCCGAGACGACCTGCTGGGTCGGATCTCCCTTCTTGCTCTTCGCGATGAGGTTGAAGGTGTCGACCGTCACCGTGGTCGTCTCGAGCACGATGCGCGCCGTGGGCTCCTCGGCGAGCGCGAACGCCTCGCCGATCTCGAAGCTCGTGCCGATCACGGGGATCGTGGTGCCGAGCTCGCCGAGCGTGCCGAACACGACCCCGAACCGGTCATCGCCCTCGACCTCGTTGCCCTGGTTGAACACGATCGCGGCGGATGCGCCCGCCGCCTCCGCGTTGGCGGTCTTCGTGGCGAAGTCGCACGTGCCGCGCTGCAGGAGGGCGATGGTGCCCGCGGGGAACTCCGCGAAGTCCTCGACCTCGCAGCCGGAGGTCGAGGCGCGGTCGCCGTCGAGGTTGACGTCGACAGGCGTCACGGCGACATCCTCCACGGCGCCCTCGCCCGAGTAGTCCATCGGATAGAACTGGTCCTCGAGCACGTAGTCCGTCGGCGTCGGCGTGAGCTGCGAGAACTCGGCGCGGTCGATGTCGACGCGCTCGTAGCTGAACGGCTGCCGCTCGGTCTGATAGCCCGCGAGCTTCATGAGCTTCTCGATGTAGGCGGCCGACTGCTCATGACCGGGCGTGCCGGCTGCGCGGTTGCCGCCGTTGGCATCCGCGATCTTCTGCAGCGCCTGGAGGTGGAACTGGATCGACTTCGCGTTGACGGCCTTCCGCAGCGTCGCGGAGCTGTTCTTGTCGTTCCCCCCGCCGTGGCCTGGCCCGTGCCCTCCCCCGTGGCCGGGCCATCCGCCCGCCGTCGCCGGTGATGCGAGCCCGACGGCGAGGATCGCCCCCGTCAGGATTCCGGTAGCCGTCAGGATGCGGCTCTTCCGTGTTCTCACGTGTTCCCCTTCCCACGTCGCCGCCCGCGTATCGGACGGCACGATCAGGTTCGAACGTACCCCCCGTTCGGGGGTAGACAGCATGAGAATGTCCTCACGCGGAGGCGGAGGCGGGACGGGCGGGCGGCCTGCGCCGCGTCAGCCCTGCGCGGCCTTGCGCGCGCGGGAGCGCTCATCGTGCAGCCACTGCGGCGGGTCCGCGAGCAGCGCCTGGATCTCGGAAGTCGTCATGGCATCCGCGACCCCCGCGCGGGCGAGGCCCGAGTTGGTGATGCCGAGGCGGCGCGACACCTCGGAACGCGGATGCGGCCCCTCGGCCCGCAGGGTTCGCAGCCACTCCGGCGGGTCGGCCTGCAGCGCGGCCAGCTCGTCGCGCGAGTGCTGCGCGTCGCGGAACTCGGCGGGGGCGGCGGGCAGGTAGATGCCGAGCTTCTTGGCCGCGGTCTGCGCCGAGAGGTACTGCGCCTTGGGGGGCTTGGGCTGCTGGCGGCGGTCTTCGCGCGGCTCGTCGGTCATGTTCCGAGGGTAGCCTCGTGGGCGTGTCCGGTTCCTTCGTCGTCGCGTTCGTGCCGGGCGTGACGCCCGGCAAGTGGGAGCGCATCTGGCGCGACCGGATGCCGCGCAGCCCGCTGGAGCTGCATCCGCTCCCCCAGGATGCTGCGCTCGCGGCCCTGCGCGACGGCTCGGCGCACATGGCGCTGCTGCGCGACGTGACGGCCGACGACGAGCTGCACGCCATCCCGCTCTACCGCGAGCGGCCCGTCGTGGTCGCGCCGAAGGACCACCCCGTGGCGGCGTTCGACGAGCTCGCGCTCGCCGACCTCGAGGGCGAGACGATCCTCGAGGGTCAGGGCGCCGACACGGTCGAGCTCGTCGCCGCGAACGTCGGCCTCGCGCTCATGCCGATGTCGGTCGCGCGGGCGCACTCGCGCCGCGACGTCGTGGCGCGGCCCGTCGCCGACGCGCCCGACTCCGGCATCGCCCTCGTCTGGCCGCGCGCCCTCGACGACCCCCGCACGGAGGTCTTCGTCGGCATCGTGCGCGGCCGCACCCCCAACTCCTCCCGCTGACGCCCGTCTCGGTGCGCCGGTCTCGGTGCGCCTCTCCGCGCCGCGCTCGGCGCTCTCCCCCTCGTCTGCTCCCATCTCAAGGACTCGAGTCTCCCATTTCAAGAACCGGGGGTGCCCATTTCAAGGACTCAGGGCTCCCATCTCGAGGAGAGCGTGGGGCGCGAGTGGCGCCTGCCATCCAGTGACGAGGATCCGGATGCCGGGGTCCTTGAAATGGGAGCCCCCGGTCCTTGAGATGGGCGCGCGATCGACGACGCCGGCGACGGCGGACGCATCCGGCGCGACGAGAGTTCCCGTTCCGCGTGTTCGTTCCCGAAGGGACGGGTGCAAACACGCGGAACGGGAACTAACTCGAGGGGGTGGGCTCAGAGGGACTGGTTGAGGCGGTAGAAGGCGGCGTTCGCGCGCACCTGGTCCTCGAAGGAGCGGATCGTGGTCGATTCGTCGATCACGAGGAGCTCGACGCCCGCGATGCGCGCGAAGTCCTCCCATGCCTCGATGCCCACCTGGTTCGTCATGACCGTGTGGTGCGCCGCGCCCGCGATGAGCCACGAGGT
>JAEYVF010000157.1 GCA_023432005.1 Actinomycetes bacterium | reverse complement strand
AGCTCGCGCCGTACGGGCGGCTGGTTCCGGATGCGCGCCACATCCGCGCGGGACGCTGGCTGCCCGGCGTGCCCCGCGGCGCGCTCGCCCTCGACCGGCTCGCGACGGGCCCCGGCGACGCGCCCGTCGATGCCGACGCCGACACCCGCGCTGACACCCGCGCCGACGCCGACACTCCCGACCGCATCGGCACTCGCACCCCCGACCGCATCCGCCCCGGCGCCCCCGACGACGAGGCGCTCGTCGTGTTCACCTCGGGCACGACCGACGTGCCGAAGGCCGTCGTGCACACGCGCGGCTCGCTCGGCGCGGGGCTCGGCGACTTCGCCGACGGCGTCGGCATCCGCCCCGGCCTGCGCGTGCTCACCGACCAGCTCATGGTCGGCATCCCCGCCCTCATCGGCGGCGCCCACTGGACGATGCCCGACCCCGGACTCGACCCGGGCGCCCGGCCCGAGGCGTACCTCGAGCACCTCGGAGACGCCGAGCTGCTGTTCGCGAGCCCCGCCACCCTCGACGCGATCCTCACCGCCCTCGACGCACGCCCCGAGCTCACCCCGCCGCTCGAGGGGATCGTGCTGGGCGGCGCCCCCGTGCTGCCGCCCCTGCTGCGTCGCGCGTTCGCCCGGATGCCGGGGGTGCGAGTGCATGCCGTCTACGGCATGACCGAGATCCTGCCCGTGGCGATCGCCGACGGGGCCGCGAAGCTCGCCGCCGTCGACGCGGGTGCGGTCGGCGACGTGGTCGGGCGGCTCGTGCCGAGCGTGCGCGCCCGCATCGTCGACGGAGAGCTCGTTCTGGCGGGCCCCGGCCTCGCGCGCGGCTACCTCGCCGACCTGCCGGAGCATCCGCTCACCGAGCTGCGCACCGGCGACCTCGCGGAACTCGACGGCGACCGGCTCGTGCTGCGGGGGCGCGCGAAGGACATGTTCATCCGGGGAACCCAGAACGTGTACCCGGGGCTGTACGAGCCGCTCATCGCCGGCCTGCCGGGGGTCGCCGACGCCGCGATGGCGGGCGTGCCGGATGCGATCGGCGACGACCGCATCGTCGTCGCGGTCGTGCCCGCCTCTGCAGCGCCCGCCGAGCCGACGGCGTCGCATCCTCTCGTCGCCGAGGTGCGCCGCCGGCTGCCGGGGCTCATCGACGCGGGCGTGCTGCCGGATGCCGTGGTCGCCGTGCCCGCGCTCCCGCGCGCGGGCCGCGGGCGCAAGCTCGACCGCGCGGCCCTCGCGGGGATGCTCGCGCCGTTCGTCCCGCCCGCCGTGGCTGAGTCTGCGTCGCCAGCCGCCGAGCAGGGGGAGCGCGCATGAGGATCGCCGTCACGGGCGCGTCGGGCTTCATCGGCGGCGCCGTCGCCACCGCCCTCGCGGACGAGCACCACGAGGTGACGGGTTTCGGGCGCCGGACGGACGGCTGGTCGCATCCGCGTGCACGCTATCGCGTGTGGGACATCACCGAGGGGCCGCTCCGGGGCGACCGCGACTTCGAGGCGGTCGTGCACTGCGCCGCGCTCGCCGATGACTGGGCTCCGCTGCCCGAGGCGATGCGCGTCAACCGCACGGGCACGCGGCACGTCGTGGCGAGCTTCCCGGGGGCGCGCATCGTGCACCTGTCGACGTCGTCGGTGTACGACGCGTTCACGCCGACCGTCATGGCGCGCGAGGATGCGGCGCCCGTGAACCGCTTCCTGTCGAGCTACTCGGAGTCGAAGACCTTCGCCGAATTCGAGGTCGCCGCCGCGGATGCCGTGGTGCTGCGCCCGCACGCCGTCTACGGCCCGGGCGACACGACGCTGCTGCCACGCGTGCTCGATGCCATACGCGGCGGGCGGCTCGTGCTGCCGGAGGGCGCGCGCGTGCCGCACTCGCTTACGCACGTCGACACCCTCGTGGAGGCGGTGAGGCTGTCGTTGCGCGGGCCGGCGGGCGTCTACAACGTCGCGGATGCGGAGCCCGTGTCGCTCGCGGACGTGCTGGAGGAGTTCCTCGCCCGCCGCGGGGTGAAGGCGCGCATCGTGCGGCTGCCCTACGAGGCGGCGTTCCAGGCTGCGGGGCTCGCCGAGCGTGCGGCCCGCATCCGTCGTCGTCGCCCTCGCATCACGCGCTACGCCGTGAGTCAGCTGGGCCTCGAGCGCACGCTCGACGTGAGCGCCGCGCGCGAGGCGCTCGGCTTCAGCCCCGCTTCCACGACCCTCGCCGACGCGGAGCAGTGGTAGCGATCCAGTAAGGTTAGGCGAGCCTTACCTCGCACCCGACCTAGACAGGACGCCCGATGAGTTTCCGCGACGCCCGCAGCTACGACGCCCATGCCCTCCTCGAGGTGGTGCGGCGCCAGCAGGTGACCCCGCACATGGTGCGTGTGACGGTCGCGGGCGACGACCTCGCCGACTTCCCCGACCACGGCTTCGACCATTGGTTCCGCCTGTTCCTGCCGCGACCCGAGGCGGATGAGGCGCTCGGCCGCCTGCCGAGGAAGGTCGACATCATCGGCACCCTCAAGTTCATGCGGATGCCGGAGGGCAGCCGCCCGGTCATGCGCTGCTACACGGTGCGCGAGTTCCGCCGCGAGCAGCGCGAGCTCGACATCGACTTCGTGGTGCACGGGGATGAGGGCGTCGCGGCCCCGTGGGCGCGCTCGGCCGAGCCGGGCGACCGTCTGGCGATCATCGACCAGGGCGCGGGCTACGACCTGCGCGACGGCATCGAGAACCACCTGATCGTCGCCGACGAGACGGGACTGCCCGCTGTCATCGGCATCCTGCGCTCGCTGCCGCGGCATCACCGCGGCGTCGCCTACGTCGAGATCCCGGATGCCGCCGACGAGCAGCCGCACGAGGCGCCCGACGGCGTCGAGGTGCGGTGGGTGGTGCGCGAGCCGGACGTGAAGCCCGGCACGACCGTGCTCGACGTCGTTCGCTCGTCGCCTGTGCCCGCCGCCCCGTTCACCGCCTACCTCGTGGGGGAGCAGGCCCTGCCCACCACTCTGCGCCGTTGGCTTGTGCACGAGCACCACGTGCCGAAGGACCGCATCGCGTTCGTCGGCTACTGGCGCGAGGGCCGTCCCTACATGTGACACGGCCTGCCGCCGACGAACGCCCGTGCAGCCCCGCACCCGTCACGCCGTCGCGAGCAACCGGTCGCGCGCGCGGCTGCGGCTGGGCAGGGGTGTGCTGCGGAGCACGCCATTCGCGTCGAGGTGCTCGAGGCGATAGCCGCCGCCCTCGCGCCGGATGCGCCAGCGCCGGTTGTGCACGAGCAGGTGGCAGAAGCGGCAGAGGAGCACGCCGTCGTCGATGTCGGTTTGCCCGTGGTGCTCGTCCCAGTGGTCGATGTGGTGCGCCTCGCACCAGGACGGTGGCCTGTCGCACATGAGGCAGCCGCCGTCGCGGGCTGCCAACGCGATCCGCTGCTTTTCGGAGAACAGTCGCTGCTCGCGCCCGAGGTTGAGCACCCGACCGTCGCCGTCGAAGAGGATCGGGATCGCACCCGACGCGCAGATGTAGCGCTCGGCGGTGGCGATCGACACGGCGTCGTTCTGCCCTTCGAAGTACGCCGCTCCGGGACGCTGCGGGCCGCCGTCGCAGTCGGGCCCGGGAACGCCGGAGGAGCCGGGGGCCTCGAGGTCGGCCTTCGTCACGAGGATGCGCACGGCCGGCTTCCGGTCGCCGAGGAGCTTGCCGTCGTCGACGCGGGCGCCGATGCGCACGAGCTCGACGAGGGTGTCGAGGGTCAGCTGGTCGGTGGTGCGCTCGTCGCGCACGAGCTCGTCGGCGCGTGCCGCGGCATCCGGCTGCACGAACCGCGGTCCGCCTCGGCGCGGCGAGGTGGCGGCATTGAGGATGGGCACGACGATCGCGGCGGACTCCGGGTCGAGGAGCCCGGTGAGCCGCGTCATACCGTCGGTGAGCTTCGTGACCCGCAGGTAGCGGCGCTTGTGAAGTGCGCGTTCGCGGGCGGCGATGCCCGCGGCGTCGATGTCGTCGCGAGCCGCCGCCGCGCGCCCCGCGAGCTGCTCGAGCGTGAGGCCGGGTGCCTCGGCGACGAGCCGCGCTGCGGCCTCGGCGAGCGTCGACAGCCACGCCTCGCGCTGCTCGGATGTCGCCTCGGCAGGCTCGGTCGCCGAGAGGCGCGAGCGGATGAGGTCGGCAGCCTCCGCGGAGATCGTCGCGGCTGCGACGGCCTCACCGAGCGTCGCGCGCCACCGCGGGCGCGCCGCGGGCGTCTGCTCGTCGGAGGTCGTCGCGCGGGCCGGCGTCGGAAGCAGTTCGGCCGTGCGCACGAGGGTGCGCGCATCCCGTGTCGACCCGCCCGTGAGCCGCGAGATGAGCCCCTCCGCGCTGCGCTCTCCGTGCTTGGCGGCGAGTCCGTCGTGGCCGAGCTCGCGACGCGAGCGGAAGGAGATCTCGCCCGCGATCGCCGCCGTCGCGGCCGACAGCCGACGCTGCACCTCGGCGAGCACGCGCTGGCTCTCGAGCAGCTCCTCATCGCGCAGCGCGGCCGTCTCCGGGAGGGCAGGCGGCGCCGACACATCGCCCAGGGAGGCGAGGAAGTCGGCGAGCGGGGTCATGCATTCATGATCCCAGGATTCGAACATATATACGAGAGTCCGAGCGACATTCGTGGAAAGGTCGTGGTGGCCCGGGCTGTGGGCGAGAGGCGAGCCCCGGGGCCGACCCGACACGCCGCCCCTAGCCGCACTGCACGACGCTTGCCCCCCCCGCCCGATACGAAGCCCGGCATTTGCCCGCGGGTGCTCGAGCCCGCGCCCGCCCGCCGCGCCACCGCCGCTATACCGCTGGTTGAGTAGCCCGCAGAGCGGGCGTGTCGAAACCAGCCCCGGCAAGCCCCCGCCCCCGCCCCCCCCCCCCCC
>JAEYVF010000154.1 GCA_023432005.1 Actinomycetes bacterium | reverse complement strand
CAGACGCGACGGGCATCGGCTCGGGGTCGGGGGTGAGCCACGGCGGGGTGAGCGCGGGGATCGGAGGCTGCGGCTCGGCGGCGGGCGCCGCGGCCGGCTCGACGATCGGCTCGGCGGCCGGGCGAGCATCCGCCTCCGCCACGAGCTGGACGGACGGCTCCGCGATCGGCTGGACGACGGGCTCGGCCGTCGTGGCCGCCGTGGGTGTCATCGCGAAGACGAAGTCCTCGGTGGTCGGCTCCGGCTCGGGGCGCTCCGCGACGAGGGTGGCGACGTGCGGCACGAAGGCCGACGGCACCTCCGCTCCCAAGGGCATGCGGGTGTGCTCGGTCCACGAAACACCCGACCACCAGCGCTCCGCCGTCGGGTCGCCCGGGTCGGGGAACCACCCTGCTGCGGGCACGGCACTCGACTCCATGCTTACTACCGTCATAGAACGGGCCGTCTGTCCTCTAGCCCCCGAAGTGGGTGCCCCGCCGCCGGCCGTCGGGACGGCTCGGGTGACGCAGCATCCGCGGCGACGCGCAGACCCGCGCGGAAGCGGCCCGGCGTGTCCACGAGCAGAATGGGGGCATGACTCGTGCTCTTCGACTCGGATACAAGGCCTCGGCCGAGCAGTTCGCCCCGCGTGACCTCGTGGAGTTCGCCGTGGCGGCGGAGGGGCACGGCTTCGAGTCGGTGACCACCTCCGACCACTTCCAGCCCTGGCGGCACGAGGGAGGGCACGCGCCGTTCTCGCTCGCGTGGATGACGGCGGTCGGCGAGCGCACCTCCGACGTGCTCATCGGCACGAGCGTCATGACCCCGACCTTCCGCTACAACCCGGCCGTCATCGCGCAGGCGTTCGCGACGATGGGCGTGCTCTATCCGGGCCGTATCTTCCTCGGAGTCGGCAGCGGCGAGGCCCTCAACGAGATCGCCACCGGATGGCGCGGCGAGTGGCCGGAATTCAAGGAGCGCTTCGCGCGCCTCCGTGAGTCGGTCGACCTCATGCGCACCCTGTGGACGGACGACCGGGTCAACTTCGAGGGCGAGTACTACCAGACGGTCGATGCGTCGATCTACGACCGCCCCGAGACGCCGATCCCCGTCTACATCGCCGCGGGTGGCCCGATGGTGGCGCGGTACGCCGGCCGCGCGGGCGACGGGTTCATCTGCACCTCCGGCAAGGGCGCCGCGCTCTACCGCGACGAGCTCATGCCGGCCGTCGAGGAGGGAGCCGCGAAGGCCGGCAAGACTCTGGACGACGTGGACCGCATGATCGAGATCAAGCTCTCCTACGACACCGACCCCGACGTGGCGCTCGAGAACACGCGCTTCTGGGCACCGCTCGCGCTCAGCAAGGAGCAGAAGCACGACATCACCGACCCGGTCGAGATGGAGAAGGCGGCGGATGCCCTCCCCATCGAGCAGATCGCCTCGCGCTGGATCGTGGGCTCAGACCCGGATGCCGTGGTCGCCGAGATCAAGCAGTACATCGACTGGGGCCTCAACCACCTCGTGTTCCACGCCCCGGGCCACGATCAGCGCCGGTTCATGGAGCTGTTCGAGCGCGACCTCGCGCCGCGCCTGCGCGCCCTGTAGCCGCGGGCCGCGGGCCGGGCAGGCGCGGCTCAGCCCGCGTTCGCGGCGTAGTCGGGCAGCTGCTGCACCGACCAGCTGTTGCCGTCGGGGTCGGAGAAGTAGATGAACCGGCCCCAGTCGAGGTCCTGGATGTCGGTGCACTCCACCCCGCGACCGCGCAGGTCGGCGAGCGCCTCGTCCGCGGACGAGACCACCACCTGCAGGGCGCGCAGGGAGCCCGGCACCATCTCGCTGATGCCCGTGCCGAACGCGATCGAGCAGGCCGACCCGGGCGGCGTGACCTGCACGAAGCGCAGTTCGTCGGTGACCGTCTGGTCGTGGTCGACCGACCATCCGAGGGTGTCACCGTAGAAAGCCCGGCTGCGGTCGACATCCGCGACCGGGAGCATGACGAGTTCGATGCGGTAGTCGACCATGGGGTGCTCCCTCGCTCCTGTACCGTGCCGGCACGCTCGCCGGCACCTGCCCCGACGCTACGCCCGCCCACCGACGCCGCAGCCCGCGTGGCCGGGTCGCCGCGGTTCACGGCGTCGCGCGAACAGGCTGAACCACGCCTCCGCCGCCGGAAACGCCGCGGATGCGTCGATCCAGCCTGTAGCCGCTACACGGCACCGGCCGCAACCGCCGGGGCGTAGCCTCGGATCATGCGCGCGACCCTCATCCACGCCCCCGGCGACATCCGCTTCGAGGAGGTCCCCGACCCCGTGCTCTCGACCGGCGGAGACGCCATCGTGCGCGTCGTCGCCGCGTGCGTATGCGGCTCGGATCTGTGGCCGTACCGCGGCGTCACCCCGACGCACGAGCCGCACCGCATCGGCCACGAGTTCGTGGGTGTCGTGGAGGAGGTCGGGGCCGAGGTGCGCCGCATCCGCGTGGGCGACTTCGTGATCGCGCCCTTCTACGACTGCGACATGGAGTGCGTGAACTGCCGGAACGGCGTCTCGACCTCGTGCCTGAACGGCGGATGGTGGGGCAGCGACGACCGGACGGGCGGCTTCGCCGACGGCGGGCAGGGCGAGCGCGTGCGGGTGCCGCACGCCGACGGCTCGCTCGTCGCGACGCCCGCGATGCCCGACGACGCGCTCGTGCCGCACCTGCTCACCCTCGCCGACGTCATGGGCACGGGTCACCACGCCGCCGTCTCGGGTGGCGCCGGCCCCGGGACGACGGTCGTCGTCGTGGGCGACGGCGCCGTGGGCCTGTGCGCCGTGCTCGCCTCCGCCCGCCTCGGAGCCGAGCGCATCGTGCTCATGTCGCGGCACGCCGACCGTCAGGCGCTCGGCCGCCGCTTCGGGGCGACCGACATCGTCGAGGAGCGCGGCAAGGAGGGTGTGGCCCGCATCCGCGAGCTCTTCGACGGCGTCGGAGCGGATGTCGTGCTCGAGTGCGTGGGCACGAAGGAGTCGATGGACCAGGCGCTACGCTCGGCCCGTCCGGGCGGCCAGGTCGGCTTCGTGGGCGTGCCGAACGGGGGAGCCGAGCTGCCCATCCGTCGCATGTTCGACACGAACGTCGGGGTGCGCGGGGGCGTGGCGCCCGTGCGCAACTACGTCGAGGAGCTGCTCCCGGAGGTCTGGGATGGGCGGCTCCAGCCGGGCCTCGTGTTCGACCTCGAGCTGCCGATGAGCGAGGTCGCGGAGGCCTACGCGGCGATGGACGAGCGCCGCGCCATCAAGGTGCTGCTGCGCCCCTGATGCGCAGCCGGTGTCACGCTGACACCATCCGACACCACATCGGCTTGACATGACACCACAGTGGTGTCAATATGGTGTCATGGAACTCGAGCCCTACGTCCTCGACCTGCAGCGTCACCTCGCGGTGGCCGCCGACGCGGGCGGCGACGCCTCCCGCGAGGTCGCCGACCGGCTGACGGCAGCCCTCGAAGCCGCCACGCGGCTCGTGATGCTCGAGGCCCTCTCCGCCGCGGCGAGCGAGATCACCCGCGAGCTCGCCCCGGGCTCGGTCGACGTGCGCCTGCGGGGTCGGGACCCCGAGTTCGTGGTGAGCACGGCCGAGGACCCCGACTGGGCGGATGTCGCGGCGCCGGCCGCGCCCGCATCCGCATCCGGCGCCGCGGACGAGCTCGACGACGCCGCGACGACCCGCACGACCCTCCGACTGCCCGACCTGCTCAAGGCTCGGGTCGATGAGGCGGCCGCGGCCGACGGCATCTCGGTCAACGCCTGGCTGGTGCGCGCCGTCGCGTCGGCCCTCGACGCGCCGCGCGCGTCACCGCGGACGGCGTCCCCCACCCCCGGCCGCGAGATCCGCGGCGACCAGTTCACGGGGTGGGCCCGCTAGGCCGGGCGCCCCGCAGCATCCCACATCCCGCGCACGTCGCGGGGCGATCCGGCGCGCCCGCGCGCTCGAGAGGAGTACCGCCATGCCCGTCTTCCCCACCCCAGATCCCGTGCTGCTCACCTTCTCGGTGCCGGCAGGCAACGTGGAGCTCACCGCGAGCGACCGCGCCGACACCGAGGTCGAGGTGCTGCCGCTCAACCCCGCCCGCAAGGGCGACATCGCGCTCGCCGAGCAGACCGCCGTCGACGTCGTGGGCGACCGCGTCACCGTCACCGTGCCGCGGCGCATCCGCGTCATCGGCCCGACCGACTCGGTGCTGCTGCGCGTGCAGCTTCCGACCGGCTCGCGTGCCGAGGGCGATGTCTCCTACGGCAGCGTCCGTGGTCGAGGGCGGTTGGGCGACGTGCGCGTTCGCTCGGGCTACGGCGAGCTCGGGTTCGACGCGACCGGCGCCGCCCAGCTGCGCACGGGCAGCGGCGACATCTCCATCGGGACGATCGCGGGAGATGCTCGCCTCACGACCTCCAACGGCGCGGTGCGCGTCGACGTCGTCGACGGCGACGCGTTCGCGAAGTCGTCCAACGGCGACATCGTCGTGTCGGAGGTGTCGGGTCAGCTCGAGGCCAGCACATCGAGCGGAAGCGTCGACGTGCAGTTCCCCGGCACCGTCACGAGCGTCAAGACGGCCTACGGTCGCGTGCGCATCGGCGATGCCGCCTCGGGCTCGCTCCGCCTCGAGACCTCCTACGGCGAGATCGAGGTCGGCGTGCCGGTCGGCACCGCGGCCTGGCTCGACGTCAGCTCGGGCCACGGCGCCGTGCACAGCGAGCTCGAGGCCGGCGACGGCCCGGGCGACTCCGACCGCACCGTCGAGGTGCGCGCCCGCACCACGTACGGCGACATCCTCATCCGCCGCCCCATCGGCCGCCGCCCGGGCGACCGCCGCGAGATGCGCACCATCGACCGGAAGGACTCCTGACCATGACGACCACATCATCCGCCGCCGCCATCGAGGTGGCGGGCCTCCGCAAGAGCTACGGCGACAAGGTCGTGCTCGACGGCGTCGACCTGCGGGTCGAGCCCGGCACCGTGTTCGCCCTGCTCGGGCCGAACGGGGCGGGCAAGACCACGATCGTGCACATCCTCTCGACCCTCCTGCGAGCGGATGCAGGGGCCGCCCGGGTCGCGGGCCACGACGTCGTGAGCGACGCCGAGCGCGTGCGTGCCGCGATCGGTCTCACCGGTCAGTTCGCCGCGGTCGACACCGTGCTGACCGGCGAGGAGAACCTGCTGCTCATGGCCAAGCTGCGTCACCTGCCCGGGCCGCAGCGGGCGACCCGCGTCGCCGAGCTGCTCGAGCGATTCGATCTCGTCGAGGCCGCCGACAAGCCCCTCGCGAGCTACTCGGGCGGCATGAAGCGCCGCCTCGACCTCGCCATGACCCTCGTGGGGCGGCCGAGCATCATCTTCCTCGACGAGCCGACGACGGGCCTCGATCCCCGCAGCCGCCGCACGATGTGGGAGATCGTGCGCCGCCTCGTCGCCGACGGGGTGACCGTCTTCCTCACGACTCAGTACCTCGACGAGGCCGACGAGCTCGCCGACCGCATCGCGGTGCTCGACGAGGGGCGCATCGTCGCCACGGGCACCCCCGCCGAGCTCAAGAGCCGCATCGGCGGCACGCATGTGCGCCTCGAGTTCGCGGATGCCGCCCAGCTGGGCGACGCGTCGGCCCTGTTCCCCGAGGCGGCCGCGGAGGTCGACGACGTCGCCCTCGCGGTGCCGAGTGACGGCTCGATCGCGTCGCTGCGCGCCCTTCTCGATCGGCTCGACGCCGACGGCGTCGAGGTGCAGAACCTCAGCATCCACACTCCCGACCTCGACGACGTGTTCTTCGCGTTCACGGGCCGGACCGCGACCGCGGCCGAGCAGGCCGCCGACGACCAGAAGGAGGCCGTGCGATGAGCACCCTCGCCCACGCCACCACCGATTCGTTCACGATGTTCGGGCGGAACGTCACCCGCGCCATCCGCTCGGGCCTCATCACCTTCACGATCGGCATGCCGCTCGTGCTGCTGCTGCTGTTCGTCTACGTGTTCGGCGGCACCCTCGGCGCCGGCATCACGCCCGGCGGCGGTCAGCAGGACTACCTCGCCTTCGTGCTGCCAGGTCTGCTCGTGTTCACGATCGCGGGTCTCATGCAGATCATCGCGATCGCCGTCTCGCAGGACATGACCGAGGGCATCATCGCGCGCTTCCGCTCGATGTCGATCTCACGCGGAGCGGTGCACGCCGGCCACATGTGGTCGGGCGTCGTGCAGGGCGCCATCGCGCTCGCCCTCACGACGGGGCTCGCGGTGCTCATGGGGTTCCGGCCGAGGGCCGGGGTCGTCGACTGGCTCCTCGCGGCGGCGCTCCTGCTCGGGGTGCTCATCGCGCTGCTCTGGCTCGCCGTCGCGATCGGCACCGTCGCGAAGACGGTCGAGAGCGCGAGCAACCTGCCCATGCCGTTCCTGCTGCTGCCGTTCCTCGGCGCGGGGTTCGTGCCGACCGACTCGCTCCCGGTATGGCTGCGCTGGTTCGCCGACTATCAGCCCTTCACCCCCTGGATCGAGACCCTGCGCGGGCTCCTGCTCGGCACGGGCGTCGCGACGCTCGACGCGGTGCTCTCGGTCGCGTGGATCGTCGTGCTCGGCGGCATCGGCTACGCCTGGTCGCGGTACCTCTACGCCCGGAGATCGGTGCGATAGCGGGCCGCGCCGATTCGGCGAGATGCGCACGGCGGGATAGCATCCCGCCGTGCGCATCCTCCGTCGGATCGGCATCGTCGCCGCATCCCTCGTCCTCGTCCTCGTCGTCGCCCTCACCGGGGTCTACCTCTGGCAGGGGCCCCTGCTGCTGACCGGCACCGGCTACGCCGCCCACAACGCGTGCGCGGTCGAGCAGCTGGCAGGCCGCGACGATCCCGAGGCCGACCTGCCGCCGAATCCGCTCGTGCCCTACCTCGCCGTCTCCGGTGGCGAGGTGACCACGGCATCCGTGCTCGGCGTCGGCACGCCGCAGCAGGCGCGCTACACCGAGGGGTTCGGGTGCACGCTCGCCTCGGGCCCGCTCGACCTCGGGGAGGCGAGCGCCGTCGGCGCCGACCGCAACCCGTTCACTCACGCATCCGTCGAGTCGCCGAACCCCCAGCTGGAGGCCGCGATCGCGCGCGCCTTCGCCGACGGGGAGCCGGATGAGGTGGTCGAGCTCATCGGCACGCGCGGCATCGTCGTCGTGAAGGACGGCGAGCTCGTGGGGGAGCGGTACGCCGACGGCTTCGACGAGTCGACGCCGCAGCTCGGCTGGTCGATGTCGAAGAGCGTCACCTCGCTCATGACGGGCATGCTCGTGAACCAGGGCGTCGTGGCGCTCGACGACGACCACCTGCGCCCCGAGTGGACGGATGCGCGCGCCTCGATCAGGGTCGAGAACCTGCTGCGCATGGACGCGGGCCTCGCCTGGGACGAGACCTACGACCTCGGTACCGCCATCACGCGCATGCTCTACCTCGAGCCGGACATGGGCTCCTACGTCGCGGGGCTCCCGCTCGCGCACGAGGTCGGCGAGGTGCAGCAGTACTCGAGCGGCTCGACGAACGTGCTCTGCTCGGTGCTCGCCGAGCGCACGGGCCTCGGCGCCGACCTGCCGCGGCAGACGATCTTCTCCGCGCTCGGCCTCTCGTCGGCGGTGTGGGAGCCGGATGCCGCGGGCACCCCCGTCTGCTCCTCCTACCTCTGGGCGACCCCGCGCGACTGGGCTGCGATCGGCCAGTTCGCGCTGCAGAACGGCGAGTGGCGCGGCGAGCAGCTGCTGCCTGAGGACTGGATGGCGACGAGCCTCACGCTCGCCCACCACGAGGTCTCCGACGACCCCGGCTACGGCATGGGGTGGCGCACCAACGTGCTGCCCGACGGGGCGCTCCGCTGGCCCTCGCTGCCGGACGACGCGTACTCCGCGAACGGCCACGACGGGCAGATGATGCTCGTGATCCCCTCGGAGGGGCTCGTCGTCGTGCGGCTCGGCTTCACCCCGGAGGCGTCGGCCTCGGACCTCGTGGTCGACCTCGCGCGCGACGCGATCGCGGCGCTCGGGTAGTGCGTCTCGAGACCACCGCCACCGCAGGACACGGGATGATGGACCCGTGACCCCGCACATCGGCTACGCCGCCATGCTCGAGCGCTTCGCCCCGAACGAGGTGATCGCGCTCGCCCAGGCCGCGGAGGCATCCGGGTTCACGGGGGTCATGGCGGCCGACCACTTCCAGCCGTGGGTGCCGCAGCAGGGGCAGGCGAGCTTCGTGTGGAACGTGCTCTCGGCTCTCGGGCAGGTGACGGCAGGTGACCTCGGCACGGGCGTGACGGCGCCGACGTTCCGGTGGCATCCGGCGATGGTGGCGCAGGCCTCCGCGACGCTCGCCGCGATGTACCCGGGGCGGCACTGGCTCGGGCTCGGCTCGGGGGAGGCCATCAACGAGCACGTCGTCGGCCGCTACTGGCCCGAGGCGCCCGAGCGCATCGACCGCATGTTCGAGGCGGTCGACATCATCAAGAAGCTCTTCACGGCGTCGCTCGCGGGCCGCGACGTGCGGCACGAGGGCCGCTACTACAAGCTCGAGTCGACCAGGCTCTGGACGATGCCGGATGCGGCGCCGCCGATCCTGATCGGCACGGCGGGCCCCGTGACGGCGAAGCGCGCGGGCCGCACGGTCGACGGGATCGTCGTCGACGGGGCGCCCGTGGAGAAGGTGGCGCCGCTGCTGCAGCGCTTCGCGGAAGGCGCGCGCGAGGTGGGGCGCGATCGCCGCACGCAGACGCGCATCATCCGCCTGCACCTGAGCTGGGCGCCGACGCGCGACGAGGCGGTCGCGAACGCGCTGCGGGAGTGGCCGAACGCGGGGATGCGGTTCCCGAAGTCCGACATCCGCTCGCCGTTCGAGCTCGAGCAGATCGCGCGCACGGTGCGGCCGGACGACTTCGAGGGTCGCGTGCTCATCTCGGACGACCCCGACGTGCACCGCGCCCACATCCAGCGCTACCTCGACCTCGGCTTCGACCGCGTCTACCTGCACGACGTCTCGCGCGAGCAGCGGTCGTTCCTCGAGGTGTTCGGGCGCGAGGTGCTGCCGCGTCTCACCGCCTGAGCGGGCAGGATGGACGGGTGACCCCCGCGCCCACCGGCCCCGCGTTCAGCGTGTTCGCCCTGCTCGGGCTGCCCGAGTTCCGGCCGGGCGACGACCTCGCCGGCATCCTCGGGGATGCGCTCGCGGGCATCGCGCAGGACGGCGACATCCTCGCGGTCACGAGCAAGATCGTGAGCAAGGCCGAGGGCCGCATCGTCGCGGCGGCCGACCGCGAGGACGCGATCACCGCCGAGACCGTGCGCGTCGTCGCGGAGCGCCCGCACGCCGACGGCTCGGGCACGACGCGCATCGTCGAGAACCACCAGGGCCTCGTGATGGCCGCGGCGGGCGTCGACTCCTCCAACGCGCCCGACGGCCATGTGCTGCTGCTGCCCGAAGATCCCGACCGCTCGGCGCGCCACCTCGCCGAGGTGCTGCGCGATCGCCTCGGCATCCGCGTCGGCGTGATCCTCACCGACACCCTCGGGCGTCCCTGGCGGGAGGGGCAGACGGATGCCGCGATCGGCGCGGCGGGCGTCGTCGTGCTCGAGGACCTCGCGGGCACGCGCGACGGGAACGGTCGCCCCCTCGCCGTCACCGCGCCCGCGATCGCCGACGAGCTCGCGGCCGCGGCGGAGCTCGTCAAGGGCAAGGCGGGCAACCGTCCCGTCGCCGTCATCCGCGGGCTCGGCCACCTCGTGACCGGGCTCGACGCACCGGGCGCGCGCGCCCTCATCCGTCCCTCCGAGCGCGACATGTTCCGCCAGGGCAGCCAGGAGGCCTACGCGGAGGGCTACCGCGCGGGTCTCGCCGCGCGCGACGACACTCCCTGACGCCGCGCGCGCCACCGTTCCGCATCGCGCACCTGTCATCACCGGCGCGGCACGCCAAGCGCTACAGCGTTCGGCGCAACAGGGTGTCCCGGGGAAGACGGGACATCGCACCGGTGACGAATCAACGGGAGCGTGCGAGACTCGGACGATGGAACGCGTCCCCGAATCCGGGGAGGACGTCGGCATCGAGGCCGAGCCCTCCACGGGACCACTTTCCGCCCCCGAGTTCCTGCTCGACGCCCGAGCCGTGATGGCCGCCGTCGAGACGGTGATCGACGGCAAGCGCGACGTCATCGAGCTCGCGACGACCGTGCTGCTGGCCGAGGGCCACCTGCTCGTGGAGGACGTGCCGGGCGTCGGCAAGACGATGCTCGCGCGCGCGCTCGCCCGCAGCGTCGACTGCACCGTCAACCGCATCCAGTTCACGCCCGACCTGCTGCCCTCCGACATCACGGGCGTCTCGGTCTACAACCAGGCCACCCGCGACTTCGAGTTCAAACCCGGCCCCGTGTTCGCGAACATCGTCATCGGCGACGAGATCAACCGCGCGAGCCCCAAGACCCAGTCGGCGCTGCTCGAGTCGATGGAGGAGCACCAGGTGTCGGTCGACGGCGGCAGCTACGGCCTGCCCGAGCCGTTCACCGTCATCGCCACCCAGAACCCGGTCGAGATGGAGGGCACCTACGCGCTCCCCGAGGCCCAGCGCGACCGCTTCATGGCGCGCATCTCGATGGGCTACCCGGATGCGGCCAACGAGGCCGCCATGCTGCGCCAGCGCGAGCAGGGCAGCCCCCTCGACGACCTCCGCCCCGTCGTCACCATCGATCGCCTCCGGCAGATGATCCTCACCGTGCGCGAGGTGTACGTGAGCCCCGCGATCGAGCACTACGTCGTGGCGATCGCGGCGGCGACGCGGGTGGATCGCGAGCTGCGTCTCGGCGCGAGCCCGCGCGCGACCCTCCAGCTCGTGCGGGCGGCGAAGGCCCGCGCGGCGCTCGACGGACGCGACTTCGTGCTCCCCGACGACATCGACGCGCTCGCCGTGTCGGTGCTCGCACACCGCCTCATGCCCGCGAAGTCGTCGGGCGGCTACGGACGCGAGGCGCTCGCGGACATCGCGGCCCGTATCGTGAAGTCCACCCCGGTGCCGCTCGGCGCCGCCGGCCCCGCCTGAACCCGACCACGAGGCGGCCATGCCCGATCCCGAGTCGATGCTCCGCCGCAGCTCTCGGCTGCGCCTGACGCTGCGGGGATGGACGACGCTCGTCGTGGGTGCGGTGTGCCTCGTCGGCGGGATCTCGCTCGGCCACTACGAGCTCGTCGTGGCGGCGTCGTTCGCGGCCCTGCTCGGGCTCGGGGGTCTGCTGCTCGCGCGCCTGCGCCGTCCGAAGTTCGACGTGGTGCGGCTGTTCTCCCCTCCCGTGGTGTCGGCCGGAGCGACGGCCGACGTGACGCTGCGGGTGCGCAACGCCGGCTCGGTGACGACGCCGACCGTGCTGTGGAACGACGCGATCCCGTGGCGCGAGGGGCAGGAGCCGAACGAGCTCGGCCCCATCCGCATCCGTCCCGCCTCCGCGCGCACCGTGGTGCTGAGCTACGAGCTGCACCCGCACCGGCGCGGGCTCTACCCGATCGGGCCGCTCGTGGTCGAGTTCGGCGACCCGTTCGGCATGGCGCGCGCCTCGGCCGCGTGCGGCGAGGTCGACCGGCTCACCGTCGTGCCCGCGGTCACCGCGCTGCCCGAGGGCGGGCCCGTGCTCATCGACGGCGATGGCGCCGCGCAGCTCGTGCAGCGCCGGGCCGTCGGCAACGACGACGACCTCACGACGCGCGAGTACCGCTCGGGCGACGCGCTGCGCCGCGTGCACTGGCGCGCCTCCGCCCGCCACGGCGAGCTCATGGTGCGGCAGGAGGAGCACCGCAGCCACCCCGACTCCCGCATCGTGGTCGACACGCGCCTCGGCGGCTACCCGGATGCCGTGCCCGACACCGAGAACTGGCCGCCGACCCCGTCGAGCGAGGCCTTCGAGTGGTCGGTGCGGATGCTGGCCTCCCTCGCCGTCCACCTCGACGAGAGCGGCTTCCGGGTCGACGTCGTCGAGACCGGCGCGCCGCAGGTCTCCCCGATCGGGGAGCGCTGGGAGGGCGGGCAGCGCATCGAGGGCTTCCTCACGAGCCTCGCCGCGGTGCGCCTGCTCGAGAGGCAGCAGACGCTGCCGACCGCGGCGGCGGATACGGCGGGGCCGACGTTCGCGATCCTCGCCGAGCCCGACGACGAGGTCGTCGACTGGGTGCTGCGGCAGCGCCGTCCCGGGCAGTCGGGAGCCCTGTTCTCGCTGGGCATGCGGGTCGAGGCGCGGGAGAGGTTCGTCGACAGCGGCTGGCTCGTCGTCGACGTCGAGCCGTGGGACGACATCGCCGACAGCTGGCGCTCGTCGGCCACCGAGGCGGGGTACATCCGTGGCGCTCACTGACATCCGCCGAGCCACCGCGGCCACCCCGACGCCCGGGCGGGCGTCCGCGCGTCCCCGGCGGCCGGTCGACGGTCGCTGGCTGCGCACCCTGCTCGCGTGGGGTGCCCTCGCATCCGCCCTCGCGGGCCTGCACGTCACGTTGCAGGGCATCAGCTGGTGGCTCGTGGGCGCGGGCTACGCGGCCGCCGTGCTGCTCGCCGCAGCCGCCGCCCGCAGCCTCCTGCGCTCGCCGTTCTGGGCGCCCATCGCCTCGTTCGCCGTCGCGGTCGGTCTGCTCACCCTCGGCTACGCCGCTGACACCGCGATCCTCGGGTTCATCCCCACCCTCGACTCGGTCGAGCGCTTCCGCGAGATCGCGCAGTCGGGCATCGCGTCGATCGTCGAGCAGCGCGTGCCGGCGACCCCCGACCTCGGCATCGTCATGCTCATCGCCGTGCTCATGGTGTTCTGCGCGTGGGTCACGGATGTCGTGCTCGCCATCCGCGCGCCCGCCCTCGTCGCCGCGCCGCTCGCGCCGCTCCTGCTCGTGCCGACCGTCATCCGCCCGGAGCTCACCGACGCGTTCTGGTACCTCGTGACCGCGGTGCTCTACCTCGCGATCCTGCGGATCGGCGCCCGCCCCGACAGCCGCCGCGTCATCCTCGTGGCAGGTGCCGCGGTGGCCGTCGGCTCGCTCCTGCTGCCCTACGCGCTGCCCGCGGTGCGCGACGACGTGCCCGTGCGCACGGGCGGCCTCCGAGCGGGCGTGAACCCGCTGGTGTCGCTCGGCGACGACCTGCGGCGCGGCACGCCCACGGTCGCCCTGAGCTACACGACGAGCGCCTCGGCTCCTGTCTACCTGCGGCTCACGACGCTCGACAACTTCACGGGGTTCACGTGGGGCCCGACGATCGGCACCGAGAGGGCGAGCGGGCTCGAGACCTTCCCCGACCCGCCGGGCTACGGCCGCGACGTGAACGCCACCGAGGCGACGGTCGACGTCACGGTCCGCGACCTCGCCACCCACTGGCTCCCGCTCCCCTACCCGACGCGCAGCGTCGAGGGCGCCGACGGCAACTGGTTCTGGGAGCCCCAGACCCTCACCGTGCGAAGCGTCGGCTCGAACGCCGCCGGTCAGCAGTACACCGCGACGTTCGCCGAGCTCCACCCCACCGCGGAGCAGCTGCGCGCGAGCCGGCCGGGCCGAGGGGAGGCGCCGCCCGCCACGATGGCGCTGCCCGACGAGGTCCCCGAGATCATCACCGCCACGGCCGCGGAGGTGACGGCCGCCTCCGCGACCCCGTACGAGAAGGCGATCGCGCTGCAGGACTACCTGCGTCGCTCGCCGTTCACCTACTCGGAGGACACCCCCGTCGCGCAGGGCTTCGACGGCACGGGGCTCGACGCGCTCGCCGTCTTCCTCGACGTGAAGTCGGGCTACTGCGTGCACTACGCCTCGGCGATGGCGGTCATGGCGCGTTCGCTCGGCATCCCGTCCCGCATCGCGGTCGGCTTCCAGCCGGGCGACCGCGACATCCAGCGCTCACCCACGTTCGACGTGTCGTCGAACGACCTGCACGCGTGGCCCGAGCTGTACTTCGACGGCATCGGCTGGCTGCGCTTCGAGCCGACGCCCGGCCGCGGCTCGATCCCGCAGTACGGCTCCGACCTCATCGACGACCCGCGCACGCCCGAGGACGAGAGCTCCGCGGCGCCGCTGCCGACCTCGTCCGCGACGCCCAACGCGCGCGGCGACCGCGACGAGACCCCGCAGACGGCCGACCAGCTCGCGGCGCAGCAGACGGGCTGGGTCTTCGCCGCGCTCGGCATCCTCGCGGCCGTGGTGCTCTTCGCGCTCATCCCCGCCGCCTTCCGCACGGTGGTGCGACTCGGTCGCATCCGACGGATGCGGCGGGGCCCCGACCCCGCGACGGCGGCGTGGGAGGAGGTGCGCGACACCGCGCGCGACATCGGCTGGTCGGCGCCCGAGTCCGAGACGCCGCGCGTCTTCGCCGAGCGACTGTCGCGGCAGATCACGATCGACGGCGCGGCGATCGGGGCGTTCCGCGGCAGTGTCGAGACGTCCGCCTACGGCCGACCGGATGCGGTGGTGCCGTCGCCCGATGAGCTGCGAGCCGTGCGCCGCGTCATCCTGCGCTCCGCGGGGCCGCGGGCGCGCATCCGGGCGTTCCTGCTGCCCCCGTCGCTGCTGTACCGGTGGCGCCCGGGGGAGTAGATCCCCGCGCGCCTCACCCGATCGCGAGCAGCGGCCCGCCCGTGAGCGGATTGCGCGTCCACTCCGCGCGCACGCCGAAGACGTCGTGGATGAGACCGGGCGTGAGCGTCGGCTCGGTGGCCCCGTGCGCTGCCACCCGCCCGTCCGCGAGCACGACCACGGCATCCGCGTGGGCGGCGGCGAGGCTCAGGTCGTGCACGGCCGCGATCACGGTGACGCCCTCGACCGTGAGCTCGCGCACGAGGCGCACCATGTCGAGCTGCGCCGCGAGGTCGAGATGGTTGGTGGGTTCGTCGAGCAGCAGCAGACGGGGTTGCTGGGCGAGAGCGCGGGCGAGCAGCACGCGCTGGCGTTCGCCGCCCGAGAGAGTCGTGACATCGCGTGCGGCGAACGGCTCGGCGCCCGCGCGGCGCAGAGCGTCGTCGACGGCGGATGCCGCATCCGCGTCGCCGCCGCCGACGAGCGACTCATGCGGCGTGCGGCCGAGGCGCACGACGTCGCGCCCGGTGAGGGGAAGCTCGGTCGCGGCGTCCTGCTCCACGAGTGCGACCCGGCGCGCGCGCTGCCGCCGGGGGAGGGCCAGCAGGTCGTCGCCCTCGACGAGCACCGCGCCCGACTCGGCGCGCTCGATGCCGGCGAGGGCACGCAGCATGGTCGACTTGCCGGCCCCGTTCGGGCCCACGATCGCTGTGAACGCGCCCGTCGGGGCATCGAACGCGACGTCGTCGACGAGTGCGCGCCCGCCGACTCGCACCGTGAGCTCGCGAACCTCGACCGCGGTCATGCGAGGCTCCGACGGCGCAGCAGCAGGAGCGCGAAGACCGGCGCGCCGATGAGCGCCGTGATGATGCCCACGGGCAGCTCGCGTGGGTCGAAGGCCGCGCGCGCGAGGGTGTCGGCCCACACGAGGAACACCGCTCCCGCGAGGCCGGAGAGCGGCAGGAGCGCGCGGTTGCCGGGGCCGATGACGAGCCGCACGGCGTGCGGCAGCACGAGGCCCACGAAGCCGATCGCGCCCGAGACGGCCACGAGCGCACCCGTGAGCAAGGCGCTCGCGGCGAGCAGGATCCACCGCACCCCGTTCACGGGCACGCCCAGCGAGGCCGCGGAGCGGTCGCCGAACGCGAAGGCGTCGAGCACGCGCCCGGTGAGCGCGAGCGGCACGCCGACGACGAGGACGGCCACGCCCGCGATCGCCGCCTCGGGCCAGCGGGCGCCCGCGAGCGAGCCGAGCAGCCATCCGAGGATCTCCCGGTAGGAGTCGCCCGTCGCGGTCCAGAAGATCACGAAGCTCGTGAACGCCGCGGCGAAGCTCGACACCGCGACGCCCGCGAGCACTGTGCGGGTCGGCGTGAGCGGGCCGAACGCGGATGCGAGCCCGAGCGTCGCGACGAGGGCGAGCATGGCGCCCGCGAACGCGGCGACGGGCAGCAGCAGGCCGACGCCGAGCAGCAGCACCGCGACGGCGCCGAGGGAGGCGCCCGAGGACAAGCCGAGCAGGTAGGGGTCGGCGAGCTGGTTGCGGGTCACCGCCTGCATGACGCAGCCGACGAGCGCGAGCCCCGCGCCGACCGCGGCGGCGGTCAGGATGCGGGGCAGCCGCAGCTGCCACACGATGCCGTCGTGCAGCGGGTCCAGCGGCGAGGGCAGGCCGAGCACGTGCGAGACGACGGATCCCCACACATCAGCGACCGAGAGCTCGGCCGAGCCGATCGTCACCGCGACCGTGACGGATGCGACGAGTGCCGCTCCGAGCGCGATCGCGGCGACGACGATGCGCGTCACCTCGCGTCGAGCTCCGCGTACTGGGCGGCGATCGACCTCGCCGCCTCGACGCTGCGGACGCCCGCCTCGCTCGCCGCGAACGGGATCACGATGTAACGCTGCTGCTGCACCGCGGTCATGGCGGCCGTCGCCGGGTTCGACGCGAGGTACGTCTTCTTCTTCTCGGCGCTGTTCCAGTCGGAGTCGATGAGCACGATGACGTCGGGGTCGGCGGCGATGATCGCCTCCCACCCGAGCGGGGCCCACGTGGAGTCGACGTCTCCCGCGATGTTCGCGAGGCCCGCCGTCTCGAGCAGCAGCTGCGGCGCGCCCTTGCCCGCCCCGACGTAGGGGGTGTCGGTGCCGGACGACCACCACAGGGCGGTCGGTGAGCCCTCGGCGGCCTCGATCCCGGCGAGCTCCTCGCGCTGCTCGGCGACGAGCTCGGCGGCCCGCTCGGGCACGCCGAAGATGTCGCCCGCCTCGAGGATCTCCCGGAAGACCTCGTCGAAGTCGAGCTGCGCGGGCTGGTCGGCGCTCTGGCACGCGGCGGGCTGCACGTAGCTCGCGACGCCGAGGCTCGCGAGCTCCTCGCGCTCGCCCGCGGCATCCGCTGCGAAGGCCGACTCCCAGCCGGCGTAGACGAGGTCGGGGGTCGCCGCGAGCACCGTCTCCTCGTTGGGGAGCTTCGGGGCGAGCACGGGGATGGCGCTCGCGGCCTCCGCCCACTGCTCGGGCACGGGGCCGTCCTGGAACGCGGTGCCGACGATGCGGTCGCCGACACCGAGTGCGAGCATCATCTCGGTCGAGGTGGACTTGATGGTGACGACCCGCTCGGGGGCCGCGTCGATCGTCACCTCGACGCCGCAGTTCTCGATCGTGAGCGGGAAGCCGACGGTCTCGGTGGGGGTGGGGGTGGCATCCGGGGCTGCAGCGGATGCCGCGCATCCGGTCAGCAGGA
>JAEYVF010000142.1 GCA_023432005.1 Actinomycetes bacterium | reverse complement strand
CGCCTGGGCGGGGGCCCGAGCGACCGAAAGTGACACCTCAGGACTCGAGAACCGCCATCGCAGCGTGGTAACCGCCGAGGCCCGAGACCGCGCCGCCGCGGCGCGAGCCTGAGCCGCACACGAGGATGCGGGGGTGCGCGGTCGCGACGCCCCAGCGCTCCGCGGCGGTCGCGAGCGCCTCGTGGTCCTCGGCCCAGGGCCACGCGAGCGGCCCGTGGAAGATGTTGCCGCCCGGCATGTTGAGGCTCCGTTCGAGGTCGCGCGTCGTCGCCGTCTCGATGCACGGGCGCCCCTCCGCGTCGCGCAGGAGGACGCTCTCGATCGGCTCGGCGAGCACCGAGTCGAGCGAGCGCAGCACGGCCGCCTGCAGCTCGTCGCGGGCGGCATCCGGGTCGCGCCCGTCGAGCAGGCGGTCGGGCGTCTGCAGCGCGAAGACGGTGAGCGTCTGCGCCCCCGCCGCCTGCAGCTCGGGCGAGAGGATGCCGGGGTCGGTGAGCGAGTGGCAGTAGCTCTCGAGCGGGATCGGATCGGGGATGCGGCCCCCGGCCGCCTCGGCGTGGGCGCGGTCGAGGGCCGTGAACCCCTCGTGCACGTGGAAGGTGCCCGCGAAGGCGGCGACGGGATCCGCGGCCGTGTCGCGCAGACGAGGCAGGCGCTCGAGCAGCAGATTGACCTTCACCTGCGCACCCTCCGGGCGCGTGCCCTCGCGGCCGAGCAGCCGCTCGAGCACGTAGGGCGCGACGCCCGAGAGCACGACGTTGGCGGCGACGCGGCGCTCCTCGTCGGCCAGGCGGTAGACGACCTTGCCGTCGGGCGTGACGGAGGTCACCTCGGCATCCGTCAGCAGCTCGGCGCCGGCGGCCCGGGCCGCCCGCGCGAGCGAACCCGACACCGCGCCCATGCCGCCGACGGGCACGTCCCAGTGCCCCGTGCCGCCGCCGATCACGTGGTACAGGAAGCAGCGGTTGGCGTCGAGGCTCTCGTCGACGGCGGGCGCGAAGGTGCCGATGAGCCCGTCGGTCAGCACGACGCCGCGCACGAGGTCGTCGGCGAAGCGGCGCTCGATGGTCTGGCCGATCGGCGCCTCGACGAGCTCCGCCCACACCCGGTCGTCGCCGACCGCGCGGCGGGCCTCGGATCGGGTGAGCAGCGGGTCGGTCACCGTCGGCCAGACCGCCTCCGCGAGCCGGGCGGTGTCGTCGCCGAACGCCCGCCACGCGTCGACGTCGGATGCGGCTCCGATCGACGCGAAGCTCGCCGCGGTGGCCTCCGGGTCACCCGTGTCGACGAGCAGCCCGCGCTCGGTGCCGGGCAGCGGGGTGTACGACGAGTAGCGACGCCGCGCGAGCTCGACGTCGAGCCGCAGGTCGCGGCGGATGCGCTCGGGCAGCAGGCTCACGAGGTAGGAGTAGCGCGAGAGGCGCGCTCCGACGCCCGGGAAGACCTCCATCGACACCGCGGCACCGCCCACCTGGTGACCGCGCTCGAGCAGCAGCACGCGGCGACCCGCCCCCGCGAGATAGGCGGCCGCGACGAGCGCGTTGTGGCCGCCGCCGATGATGACGACGTCGTGCTTCGGGGTCATGTCAGCAGTATGTCGGGTGCGGAGATGAGCGTTGCGCAGGGATGCGCGCGACGGCTCAGAGGACGACGCGGGCCCCGTTGACCGCCGCGGCCGGTGCGTCGATCCACGCGACGAGCCGCTCGGCGAGGACGGCCGCAGGGGTGCCGTCCTCGCCGATCGAGCGCACCGCGAACACCGTCGCCGCCCCGTCGGACTCCGCGAGTCGGTCGGCGAGCTCCGCCACGAGCTCCTCCGCGTCGGCCTTCGCCCGCGTGTACGAGCTCGTCGGCTCGGAATCCGGGTCGACGGCCGTCGAGCTCACGATCGCGAGCCGCCCCTCGGACGCCGCGAGCTCGGGCTCGAACGCCGCGATGACGTTGTCGAGGGCGTCGACGATCCGGGGCCGCAGCCATGCGTCGGCCTCGGGGGTGTCGCCCGGCTTCCAGCCGCCCACGAGATGCAGCACGGCGTCGACGCGGCGGTGGGCCGACATCACCTCGGCGGCGAGCAAGCGCACGGCGTGCGCCTCGGTGACGTCGGCCACCATCCGGTCGGATGCCGCGACGGTCGACAGGCGGTCCGCATCCGTGCCGACGGCCACGACGGTGTCGCCACGATCGCGGAGGCGAGCGCACGCCGCCCGGCCCGCCGCGCCCGTCGCGCCCGTGACGACGACGATCACCCGGTGATGCCCTTCGTGGACGCGATGACGTCGGTCATCTTCTTGCCGAGCGCCTCGTAGAACATCGAGAGGGGGAACTCGTCGTCGAGCACCGCGTCGGTGTAGCCCTTCGGCGGGCCGGCGAGGATCTCGTCCGACAGACCGCGCGCCCACACGGATGCGGGGTGCGGCTCGAGCGTCGAGCGCACGAGCTCGTAGGCGGCGAGCCAATGCGCGGGCTTCGGACGGTCGATCGAGCGCCAGTAGAGCTCGTCGATCGCGTCGGAGAGGGCGATGACGGCGGCCGGCACCTCGTCCCAGTCGAACGCGAGCCGGGTGTCGGTCCAGTGCAGCACGCCGCGCTGGTGCAGCCACGCGAACAGCAGCTGCCCGCCGAGCCCGTCGTAGTTGCGCACGCGCGAGCCCGTGAGCGGGAAGCGGAACAGGCGGTCGAAGAGGATCGCGTGCTGCACGTGCACCGCGCGGTCGCGCGTGCGCTCGTCGGCCGTCTCGTCGGAGGCGAGCTTGACGCACTCGCGGAACGCGGTGAGGTCGCAGCGCAGCTCCTCGAGCGAGTAGAGGAAGAACGGCATCCGCTGCTTGATCATGAACGGGTCGAACGGGAGGTCGCCGCGCATGTGGGCGCGGTCGTGGATGAGGTCCCACATCACGAAGACCTCC
>JAEYVF010000118.1 GCA_023432005.1 Actinomycetes bacterium | reverse complement strand
GTACTACCCGCTGCCGACCGCTCAGCTGGCGCAGGTGCTCGAGCGCTACCCGGAGGCCGAGGTCATGTGGGTGCAGGAGGAGCCGGAGAACCAGGGCGCCTGGCCGTTCCTCGCGGTGGAGCTCGCGCCGCAGCTCGACCGGCCGCTTCGCGTGTCGTCGCGCGCCGCATCCGCGTCGCCCGCGACCGGCTCCTCGAAGCGCAGCGCCGCCGAGCAGACCGCGCTCATCGCGCACGCACTCGAGCTCTGAGCCGAGAACGCGGAAGAGCGCCGACCCTTCGGGGTCGGCGCTCTTCTTCTGCTCCGCGCGGCGACTAGGAGTCGAGCGCGGCGAGGATGGATGCGCGCAGCTCCTCGGGTGCCTTCTCCTGGCAGGCGCGCTGCACCTTCTGGATGAGCGTGAGGCCCACGAGGTGCTCGGTCGAGCAGTCCTCGCAGCCGTCGAGATGGTCCTGGACGTCCTGCAGATCCTGATCTGAGAGCTCGCGGTGCAGGAACTCCTCGAGCTCGGCCTTCGCCTTGTCGCAGCCGCAATCGGTCATTTCGTGCTCCCGGAGGACGAGTCCGCGACCGTGTAGCCACGCTCGCGGGCGTATTCGGCGAGACGCTCGCGCAGCATGCGGCGCCCGCGGTGGAGTCGGCTCATGACGGTGCCGACGGGGGTCTTCATGATGTCGGCGATCTCCTGGTAGGAGAAGCCCTCGACATCGGCGAGGTAGACGGCGA
Organism: Actinomycetes bacterium; assembly: GCA_023432005.1. Taxonomy (GTDB): domain Bacteria; phylum Actinomycetota; class Actinomycetes; order Actinomycetales; family Microbacteriaceae; genus Homoserinibacter. Next base: position 12,754 of record JAEYVF010000118.1, on the reverse strand, counting down.
GCCGGAAGTCCTCCGGGATCGACTGCAGCGCCTCCTTGACATCGCTGTCGGGGAGGTGGTCGATCGCCTCGGCCTCGGCCGACCGGGTGGTGCGACCCTGGGTGAGGGACTCGGCCGAGCCCAGCTGCCAGTCCTCGAGGTCGTCGAGCGTGCCCTGATAGGGGCTGCGCTGGTTCTTGCGATAGCTGTTGATGTAGGTGTTCGTGAGGATGCGGTACAGCCACGCCTTGAGGTTGGTGCCCTGCTCGAAGCCCCCGAATGCGCCGAACGCCTTCGTGTACGTCTCCTGCACGAGGTCTCCCGCGTCCGCGGGGTTGCGGGTCATGCGCATGGCGGCTGCGTAGAGCTGGTCCATGTACGGGATCGCCTGCTCGGCGAACAGCCTCCGCAGCTCGTCGGGGGTGTGCTCGGGGCGTTCGCTGTCAGCCATCGGCGTCGAGTCTATGCCGAGCACTCCCACGCGACCGACGGTCGGCACGTCCAGTACGAGCACCGCGGCTCCCTCCCGCCCTCTCGGGCACTACCCTTGTCAACCGATGGGCGTTCTTGGATATTCCGGTCGTAGCGAGGAGCTCCACCTCCAGATCCCGGGCAAGGAGGAGCTGCCGGCGACGCTGTACGGCGTCGCGCAGGTGCAGGATGCGCCGGCCGGCCCGTGGGCGGCCCCGGTCGCGGAGGGGCCTCTGTCGGCGCGCCTGACGCTGCCGGGCTCGAAGAGCCTGACGAACCGCGAGCTCGTGCTGGCAGCCCTCGCCGACGGCCCGTCGACGATCCGTCGGCCGCTGCACTCGCGCGACACCGCCCTCATGATCGAGGGTCTGCGCGGCCTCGGCGTGGGCATCGAGGAGGTGCCGGGCGACGGCGAGTTCGGTCCGGACCTGCACGTCCGCCCGGGCGAGCTGCTCGGCGGCACGATCGACGGAGGTCTCGCGGGAACCGTGATGCGCTTCCTGCCGATCGTCGCGGCGCTCGCGCTCGGGCCCACGAACGTCGACGGCGACCCGTACGCACGCAAGCGCCCCATGCGCACGACGATCGACGCGCTCCGGGGCCTCGGCGTCGAGGTCAACGACGACGGACGCGGCGCGATGCCGTTCACGGTGCACGGAGCGGGCGGCGTGCGCGGTGGCGAGCTCGCGATCGACGCGTCGGCGTCGAGCCAGTTCGTGTCGGGGCTGCTGCTCGCGGCGCCCCGCTTCGCGGACGGGCTCGTGCTGCGGCACACGGGCGAGCGCCTGCCGAGCATGCCGCACATCCGTATGACGATCGAGTGCCTGACGGCGCGCGGAGTGACCGTGGAGGAGCCGGAGCCGGGCGTATGGGTCGTGGCGCCCCAGCCCATCCGCGCGGTCGACGTCACGATCGAGCCGGATCTGTCGAACGCGGGCCCTTTCTTGGGCGCTGCACTGCTCGCGGGCGGCACGGTGACGATCGGCGGGTGGCCCGAGACCACGACCCAGGTCGGCGACGAGTTCCTGCGCATCCTGCCGCAGCTCGGCGCCACGATCACCCGGGAGGGCGACGCCGTGACGGTCGACGGCGGCGCGGGCGTGCGCGGCGGCTCCCCCGTACGGGCGATCGACCTCGATCTCGCGCTCGGCGGCGAGCTCGCGCCGACGATCGCGACGCTTCTCGCCTTCGCCGACGGCCCGAGCACCATCACGGGCATCGGCCACTTGCGGGGCCACGAGACCGACCGCCTCGCGGCGCTCGCGACCGACATCGGTCGACTGGGCGGCGAGGTCGTCGAGCACGAGGACGGCCTGGAGCTGCACCCGCGACCGCTGCACGGCGCCGCATGGGAGGCCTACGCCGACCACCGCATGGCGACCTCGGGCGCCCTCGCGGGCCTCGTCGTGCCGGGCGTGACGGTCGACGACATCGCGACGACCGCGAAGACGCTGCCCGAGTTCCCGGAGCTGTGGGTGCGCATGCTCGGCCGCGAGCCGGGGGCCACGCGCTGGGAGAGCCTGGCCCTGTGAGGCGTGCCCGGTGAGCTGGCTGGACGGCGACGACGACGAGCCGGACGGGTTCGACGCGTGGGACGAGTCGGACGTGCGCGTCCGCCCGAACCCGAAGGGCAACCGACCCCGCACGAAGGTGCGTCCGAGCCACTCGGATGCCGTCGAGGGCCGGGTGCTCTCGGTCGACCGCGGACGCTACACGGTGCTCGTCGACGCCGACTCCCCCACCGAGCACACGGCGACCGCCACGCGAGCGCGTGAGCTCCGCGACCAGGCGATCGTCACGAACGACCGCGTCGACCTCGTGGGCGACGCATCCGGCGATCCCGGCACGCTCGCGCGGATCGTGCGCATCCGCCCCCGCACGACGCTGCTGCGCCGCAGCGCCGACGACACCGACGCGGTCGAGCGCGTGATCGTCGCGAACGCCGATCAGCTCATGATCGTCGTCGCCGCCGCCAACCCCGAGCCCCGTCCGCGGCTCGTGGATCGCTACCTCGTCGCGGCCTACGACGCCGGCATCCAGCCGCTCATGGTCGTCACCAAGACCGACCTCGCGGATCCCGAGCCGTTCCTCGCGAGCTTCGCGGGCCTCGACATCCCTGTCGTGCGCAGCGCCCAGGGAGCGTGGCCCGTCGACGAGCTCACACCGCTGCTCGCGGGGCACACGACGGTGGCGGTGGGTCATTCGGGGGTCGGCAAGTCGACGCTCGTCAACGAGCTCGTGCCGGGCACCGACCGCGCGACGGGCGTCGTCAACGCCGTGACGGGCCGCGGGCGGCACACCTCGTCGTCGACGGTGTCGCTGCGCGTGCCCACCGGCGGCTGGATCATCGACACCCCGGGCGTGCGCTCCTTCGGCCTCGGCCACGTGGACCCCGGCAACATCCTGCGCGGCTTCCCGGATCTCGCGGCCGTCGCCGAGGACTGCCCGCGGGGCTGCACCCACCTCGTCGATGCCCCCGACTGCGCGCTCGACGAGGCGGTCGAGCGCGGCGAGCTCGACCCCGCCCGCGTCGACTCCCTGAGGCGCCTGCTGGCGTCGCTCGCTAGGCTCGACGGGTGAGCGACTCCCCCGACTACACCGTCGCCGACGACCTCGCGGTCGCGCTGACCCTCGCCGCCGAGGCCGACCTCATCGCGATGGATCGCTATCGATCGCAGGACCTCGGCATCCAGACGAAGGCCGACAAGTCGATCGTCACGGACGCCGACACGCGGGTGGAGGGCATGATCCGCGCGCACCTCGCGAACGCCCGCCCGCACGACGGGATCCTCGGCGAGGAGTTCGGGACGACAGGGGACTCGCGGAGGCAGTGGATCGTCGACCCCATCGACGGCACGAGCAACTTCGCGCGCGGGGTGCCGATCTGGGGCGCCCTCATCGCGCTCGCGGTCGACGGCGTGCCGGTGGTCGGCGTGGTGAGCGCGCCCGCCCTCGAGCGCCGCTGGTGGGGCGCCACGGGTCTCGGAGCGTGGCTCCAGCACCACGGGGGCGAGCCCCAGCGCATCCGGGTGAGCGCCGTCGACGACCTCGCGGATGCGACCCTCAGCTACAACAACCTGCAGACGTGGGACCAGTACGGCCACCTCGACCACCTGATCGCGCTCTCCCGGCGGGTGGGGCGCACGCGGGCTTTCGGCGATCTGTGGTCGTACATGCTGCTCGCGGAGGGCGCGATCGACATCGCGGGCGAGTTCGACGTGAAGCCGTGGGATGTCGCCGCGCTCGTGCCGATCATCGTCGAGGCGGGCGGTCGCGTGTCGACGGCGTCGGGCGGCTCCGCCCTCGACGAGCTGAGCGTCATCGCGACCAATGGCGCGCTGCACGACGAGGTGCTGGCGTCCCTCACCGCCTAAGCGTTCACATCGTGAAGTGAATGCACGCGCGAGCATGAGCCGCGCGGTGCCGTCATCGGCAAGGGGATCCGGGCCTGTTACCGAATAGTTACCGATTTCTCTGCCCGGCGGGTATCTTCAACTCTTGAAGTCAGTGCACAATCGCACTGCCACTGTTCAATGCCGAGAGTGGTACTTCGAGGAAGTTCCCCCTCAACCCCATGAGAAAGGGAGTGACGTGAAGAAGTCATCGCTGATTTCGATCGCCGCACTCGCCGGCGCCTCCGCGCTGGTTCTGACCGGCTGTGCCACCGACAACGGCGGCGGAGGCGGAGGCGGCGGCACCGCCTCCACCCGCGCCTGCGTCATCCTGCCCGACACCGAGTCGTCCGACCGCTGGGAGAACGGCGACCGCCCGGCCCTCGACAAGGCGTTCAAGGACGCCGGCTTCGAGGCCGACATCCAGAACGCCCAGGGCAGCACCGACAAGATGGCGACCATCGCCGACCAGCAGTTCTCGAAGGGCTGCGGCGTCATGCTCGTCGTCGACTACCAGGGCGCCGGCGTCGCCGTCGTCGAGAAGGCCAAGGCCGAGGGCATCCCGGTCATCGCCTACGACCGTCCCATCGAGGGCGCGGACTACTACGTCTCGTTCGACAACGTGCAGGTCGGCGAGCTCGAGGGCCAGTCGGTCGTCGACGGCCTCAAGGCCGCCGGCAAGGACCCGGCCACGGCTGTCGTCGTGTACATGGGCGGCGACCCGTCCGACGGCAACGCCGCCATGTTCCACGAGGGCGCCGTCTCCGTGATGGAGGCCGCGGGCATCAAGCCGGCCGCCGAGCCCACGGGCGTGTGGGACACCGAGAAGTCGGCCACCAACTTCGAGCAGGCGCTGACCTCGCTCGGCGGCAAGGTGGACGCCGTGTGGTCGGCCAACGACGCGAACGCCGCCGGCGTCATCTCGATCCTCGACAAGAACGGCCTCACCGTTCCGGTCTCGGGTCAGGACGCCTCGGTCGCCGGTCTGCAGAACGTGCTCCTCGGCAAGCAGACCGCCACGGTCTACAAGCCGTTCCAGCTCGAGGCCAAGGCCGCATCCGACCTCGCGATCGCGCTCCTGAACGGCGAGACCCCGACGGCCGACAAGCAGCTCGACGACGGCACCCCGTACATCGCCGTCACGCCGGTGCTCGTCGGACCGAACGAGGTGCAGAAGGTCATCGACGACGGCAACGCCAGCGCGTCGGAGATCTGCACCGGTGATGTCGCCGCCAAGTGCGAGGAGTTCGGCATCAAGTAACACCTGCGAGGAGGGGCCCCGCGTCGGGAGGAATTCCACGGCGCGGGGCCCCTTCCTACGGCAGAACCCGCTCTCGAGTGGGAACATCACACTCACGGGACGCAGACGTCCCAGAAAGGAGGGGCCCCCATGGCCGACACACCCCTCATCGAGCTCACCGACGTCGTGAAGAGCTTCGGCCCGGTCAGTGTGCTCAAGGGCGTCAACCTGAAGGCGTACCCGGGCAAGGTCACCGCGCTCGTCGGCGACAACGGCGCCGGCAAGTCGACGCTCATCAAGGGCCTCGCAGGCGTTCAGCCCTACGACGGCGGCGTCGTCCGCTTCGAGGGCGAGGAGGTGCACCTGCACTCGCCGCGCGACGCATCCGCTCTCGGCATCGAGGTCGTCTACCAGGACCTCGCGCTGTGCGACAACCTCGACATCGTCCAGAACATGTTCCTCGGCCGCGAGGAGACCATCGGCGGCGTCTTCGACGAGGGCCAGATGGAGCGCGAGGCCAGCGAGACCCTGCGCTCCCTCTCCGTGCGCACCGTGAAGTCCGTGCGGCAGAAGGTCTCATCCCTCTCGGGAGGCCAGCGCCAGACGGTCGCGATCGCGCGCTCGGTGCTCAAGAAGGCCAAGCTCGTGATCCTCGACGAGCCGACCGCAGCGCTCGGCGTCGCCCAGACCGAGCAGGTGCTCAACCTCGTGCGCCGTCTCGCCGACCAGGGCGTCGCGGTCATCATCATCAGCCACAACCTGCAGGACGTCTTCAAGGTGGCCGACTACATCAACGTGCTCTACCTCGGCACCATGGTGGCCTCCATCCCGACGGGCCAGACCACGAGCGACGACGTCGTGGGCTACATCACCGGCAGCAAGACCTACGACGGAGCGAACGCATGACCAGCACACCTGCCGCCCCTCCTCCCCCGACGGAGGACACCACCAACCTGCCCGCCGAAGGCGGCTTCATCGGCAGCGGCCAGGAGGGCGGCCTGGGCGACCAGGTGCGCGCCTACTTCCAGCGCGTGCGCCACGGCGACATGGGCGCACTGCCGGCCATCGGCGGCCTCGTCGTGCTCGTGATCCTGTTCTCGGTGCTGAGCCAGACGATGCTCGGGCAGCAGTTCTTCCTCACCGAGCGCAACTTCGCGAACCTGCTGACCCAGGCGGCGTCGCTCGTCATGCTCGCGATGGCGCTCGTCTTCGTGATCCTGCTCGGCGAGATCGACCTGTCGGCGGGCGTCACGGCCGGCGTCGCGCTCTCGGCGTTCGTCGTGCTGACGAAGCCCGACGGCATCAACATGAACTGGATCCTCGCGCTCGTCGTCGCGCTCCTCGTGGGCATCGCGATCGGCACGTTCAACGGGTTCTTCGTCGCGAGAGTCGGCATCCCGTCATTCGTCGTGACGCTGGGCCTGTTCATCGGCCTCCAGGGTGTCACCCTCATCCTGCTCGGCGACGGGGGCGTGTTCCGCATCCAGATCCCCGAGTTCCTGGCCATCCAGAACGCGAACATGCCGATCTGGGCCGGATGGGCGATGCTCGGCGTCATCCTGCTGGTCTCCTTCGGGATGTCGATGTGGGATCGGCGCCTGCGCACGCGCGCCGGCGTCCCCAACCGCACGATCGCCCTCGTGTGGGCGAAGCTCGCGGTGATCGCCCTCGCGGGAGGTTTCGTCGTCGCGGTGCTGAGCTCGAACCGCTCGTCCAGCATCAAGGCCATCGAGGGCGTGCCGATCGTCGTGCCGATCGTGCTGCTCATCCTCTGGATCGGCACCTTCGTGCTCGACCGGACCAAGTTCGGGCGCTACATCTACGCGATCGGCGGCAACGCCGAGGCGGCGCGACGCTCGGGTGTGAAGGTCATCACGATCCGCTGGATCGCCTTCATCGTCTGCTCGCTGCTCGCGGTCGTCGCGGGCGTGTTCAGCGCGAGCAAGGTCGGCTCGGTCAACGCGGGCTTCGGAACCGACACGGTGCTGAGCGGCGTGGCGGCGGCGGTCGTCGGCGGCGTGAGCCTCTTCGGAGGCCGCGGTCGCCTCATGCACGCCGCGATCGGCGCGCTCGTGATCGCGGTGATCGCGAACGGGCTCGGTCTGCTCAACCTTCCCGCCGGCGTGAACTACATCGTGACCGGCAGCGTGCTCGTGCTCGCGGCGACCGTCGACGCGGTCTCGCGCGTGCGGGCGGGCGGTTCGATCCTCCGCACCTGACCCCCGCATCCGTCACCTCCGTCAGACGCTGCAGCGGTTGCCGCGACGCACCAGTGATCACTGGCGCGCGTGGGCAACCGCTGCAGCGTTCGGCCTCAGAGGTGACGCTCGTCGGGGCCTACGTACTCCGAGAGGGGGCGGATGAGGGCGTTCGCGGCCGCCTGCTCGCGGATGTGCGCGGTCCAGCCGGTCACGCGGGCGGCGACGAAGAGCGGCGTGAACAGCTCGGTGTCGAATCCCATGAGGTGGTAGGCGGGGCCCGACGGGTAGTCGAGGTTCGGCTTGATGCCCTTGCGGTCGTCCATCGCCTTCTCGAGTGCGGTGTACAGCTCCCCCAGGTCCGGGCGGTCGTACTCGACGAGGAGGGTGTCGAGGGCGGCCTTCATCGTCGGGACGCGCGAGTCGCCGTTCTTGTAGACGCGATGGCCGAATCCCATGATCTTGCGCATCTCGGCGAGCGCGGCATCCAGCCACCCCTCCGCACGGTCGGCGAAGAGGATCTCGTCGAACATGTGCATGACGGCTTCGTTCGCGCCGCCGTGCAGGGGGCCCTTGAGGGCGCCGATCGCCGCCGTCACGGCGGAGTAGAGGTCGGACATCGTCGACGTCACGACGCGCGCCGTGAACGTCGAGGCGTTGAAGGAGTGCTCGGCGTACAGGATCATCGACACGTCGAATGCCGTGACCACCACGAGGTCGGGCACCTCGCCGAAGGTCATGTGCAGGAAGTTGGCCGAGTAGCCGAGGTCGTCGCGCGGCTCGACGACGTCCTCGTCGCGGAGTCGGCGCTGCGTGTAGGCGACGATCGCGGGCAGCTGCGCCCACAGCCGCTTGGCCTGCTCGAGCTGCGCCTCCGGGCTCTGGTCGGCGACGGTCGGGTCGGCCGCGCCGAACGCGGAGACCGCGGTGCGCACGACGTCCATCGGATGCGCCTCGAGCGGCAGAAGGTCGATCGCGTGCTTCGCGACGGGCGAGAGTGCGCGGTGCGCGCGCTCGAACTCCTGCAGCTCCTCGAGCTGCACCGGCGTCGGCAGCTCCCCGTGCCACAGCAGGTACGCGACCTCCTCGAAGGTGCACTTCTCGGCGAGCTCCTGCACGGGGTATCCGCGGTAGAGCAGGGAGTTGGTCTCGGGGTTGACCTTGGAGATGGCGGTCACGTCGACGACGACGCCCGCGAGCCCCTTCTTGATCTCGGTGTCTGCCATGTCAGCTCCTGTTGTTCGTCAGATCGAAGGTGAAGACGCCCGCGTCGAACTCGGAGTATGCGGCGTAGTCGACGAGCTCGTACAGCCTCGCACGGGTCTGCATCTCGGGCACGCGGCTCGTGAGCGACCCCTCGGCGAGGATCGTCTCGAGGCCGCGCTCGGCGGCGCCCATCGCGAGGCGCAGCAGGCTCACGGGGAAGATGACGATGTTCACACCGACATCGGCGAGCTGCTGCGTCGTGAAGAGGTCGGACTTCCCGAACTCGGTCATGTTGGCGAGGATCGGCACGTCGACCGCGGCGCGGATCGCCTCGAACTCGGCGAGGTCGGCCATGGCCTCCGGGAAGATCGCGTCGGCACCCGCGTCGACGAGCTTCCTCGCGCGCTCCTTCGCGGCCTCGAGCCCCTCGACGCCTCGGATGTCGGTGCGGGCCATGATGAGGAAGTCGGGGTCGCGTCGGGCCTCGACGGCGGCCTTGATGCGCTTGAGCGCCGTCGCCTCGTCGACGACGGCCTTGCCGTCGAGATGGCCGCAGCGCTTGGGGTTCACCTGATCCTCGAGATGCATCCCCGAGATGCCGGCGTCCTCGAGCATCTGCACGGTGCGCGCGACGTTCATGGGCTCGCCGAAGCCCGTGTCGGCGTCGATGAGCGTCGGGAGCTCGGTCGCACGCGCGATCTGGCCACCGCGGCCCGCGACCTCCGTCAGGGTCGTGAGGCCGATGTCCGGCAGCCCGAGGTCAGCCGCGAGCACGGCCCCCGAGATGTACACGCCCTCGAAGCCCTTGTCCTCGATGAGCTTCGCCGAGAGCGGGTTGAAGGCGCCCGGCATGCGCACGAGCTCGCCCGAGGCGAGCCGATCGCGGAACGCGCGGCGCTTGGCGGATGCGGTGAGGGTGGAGTGCAGCATCAGAACAGCCCTTCCGGGGCGGCGGGCAGGCCCGACGCGACGACGTCGAGCTCGGCCACCTCGGCGGCGGTGAGCTCCGGGAGGCGCTCGGCGAGGTCGAGGAAGCGCTCGATCTCGGCCTCCGCCAGCACATCCGCGGCGAGCGTGCGGAACTTCTTGACGTAGTCCGAACGGACGAACGGACGAGCGCCGAGCGGGTGCGCGTCGGCCACCGCGATCTCCTCGACGATGCGGCCGCCGTCGGCGAGCTCGATCTCGACGCGGCCGCCGAAGGCCTTCTCATCGGGGTCCTCCGAGTGGTAGCGGCGCGTCCACTCGGCGTCCTCGGCGGTCGTGACCTTGTTCCAGAGGGCGACGGTGTCGGCGCGGCCGGCGCGCTCGGGGGCGTACGAGCCGACGTGGTCCCACGCGCCGTCCTGCAGGGCGACCGTGAAGATGTACGGGATCGAGTGGTCGAGCGTCTCGCGGCTCGCGGTGGGGTCGTACTTCTGCGGGTCGCCCGAGCCCGAGCCGATCACGTAGTGCGTGTGGTGGCTCGTGTGCAGCACGATCGCGCGCACGACATCCGGGTCGCGCAGCTCGGGGTGCTCGGTGCCGAGGCGCCGCGCGAGGTCGATCCAGGCCTGCGCCTGGTACTCGGCCGAGTGCTCCTTGGTGTAGCTGTCGAGGATGGCGCGCTTGGGCTCGCCCCACTCGGGCAGCGGAATCTCGTAGCGCCCCTCGGGGCCGTCGAGCAGCCACGCGATGACCCCGTCCTCGCCCTCCCAGATGGGCGCGGGCGAGGTCTGGCCGCGCATCGCGCGGTCGATCGCCTCGACGGCCATCTTGCCCGCGAACGCGGGGGCATGCGCCTTCCAGGTGGAGATCTGGCCCTTGCGCGACTGCCGGGTCGCCGTGGTGGTGTGGAGGGCCTGGCCGACGGCCTGGTAGATGACTTCGGCGTCGAGGCCCAGCAGCGTTCCGATGCCGGCCGCGGCCGAGGGGCCGAGGTGGGCGACGTGGTCGATCTTGTGCTTGTGGAGGCTCATGCCGCGCACGAGGTCCATCTGGATCTCGTACCCGGTGGCGATGCCCCGCACGAGGGCGGCGCCGTCCATCCCCGCGTGCTGGGCGACGGCGAGGATCGGCGGGATGTTGTCGCCCGGGTGCGAGTACTCCGCGGCGAGGAACGTGTCGTGGTAGTCGAGCTCGCGCACGGCGACGCCGTTGGCCCATGCCGCCCACTCGGGCTGGTACACGCCCTCGACGCCGAAGACGCGGGACCCCGCGTGGCCGGGGCGGGCATCCGCCTGCGGGCGCGCCTGCGCCTGGCCGCGCGCGGCGACGACCGGTCCACGGGAGAGAGAGGCGACAGCCACCGCCGCATTGTCGATGACGCGGTTGATGATCATCTCGACGACCTCGGGCTCGACCTCGACCGGGTCGACCGCGACCCGCGCGACCTTCCAGGCCAGCTCGTCCTCACGGGCGAGACCCTCGTCGCTGCGGTGGGTGCGGACGGTGTGGAGCTTCACGAGCTCTCCTTCTCTCTCAGGAGGCGGTGGCCTCGAGGATGCGGCGCAGACTGGCGTGCAGGTGCACGGCGGTCGCGTGGCGGGCAAGGTCGGGGTCGCCATCGCGGATCGCCTCGGCGATGAGGCGGTGCTCGGAGGCGGCGCGCTCGAGGCGCGCGGGGTCGTCCTGCGCGAGGCGGCGGATGCGCTGCAGGTGGGTGCGCACGCCGCGAAGGGCGCTGACGTAGGCCGGGTTGCCGAGGCTCGCATCGATCGCCTCGTCGAATCGCGCCACGAGACCGTAGTACGCCTCGAGCTCGTGGCGGCGCACGAGCGAGACGGCGCCCTCGAACTCGGCGGCGAGCTCGGTGAACACCGCGACGTCGCGACGCTCGGCGGCGATCGCGGCGGCGGCGGTCTCGAGGGCCTCGCGCAGCTCGAAGAGGCCCCGCACGTCGGCGATGTCGACCGACGAGACCACGAGGCCACGGCCGGATTGGGCCTCGACGAGCCCCTCGGCGGAGAGCCGGGAGAGGGCCTCGCGCAGCGGGGTGCGGGAGACGCCGAGCCGGGCCGCCTGCTCGACCTCGCCGAGCACGGTTCCGGGCGCGAGCCTCCACTGCAGGATCTCGTCCCGCAGCGTCTCGTACGCGCGATCGCTCGCGCGCCAGCCGGGCATGCTCACAGCTTCAATGTATACACTCAAGCCTGGTTACGCTATGGAATAGCCCAAAGAGGCCCCGCTTGTATACAAGCGGGGCCTCCTCTTGAGGAGCGTGGAGCTTACTCGACCACAGCGAAGCCGCCCGCCCAGCCGAGCTTCTCGCCCACGGCGAGCGTCAGCTGCAGGAAGCCGATCGCCTCGAGCTCGCGAGCGCGCTTGAGCGACCCGGCGTCCTGGCCGCGGAGCCCGCCCGCGCGTACGACGGCGAGCAGCGCATCCTTCGCGTCCTGGTCGTCACCCGCGACGAGCACGGTCGTGGGCTGCTCGCCGACGACCCCCGAGGCCAGAGTGGCGGCGAAGTTGGTGTTGAAGGCCTTGAGCACCTTCGACTGCGGGAGCTTCTCGGCGATGACCGAGGCCGCGGACGCGTCGGCGGGGACGACCAGGCCGTCGAAGGTCGCGAAGTCGAGCGGGTTGGTGATGTCGACGACGATCTTGCCGGCGAGCTGCGCGCCGTAGTGCGCGATCACGTCGTCGACGGCCGGGTACGGCACGGCGAGCACGACGATGTCGCCCGTGAGCTCGTGGTACCCGCGCGAGACGAGCTGCACGTCCGCGCCCGCCTTGCCCGCGACGCCGGCGATCGCGCCGCCCATGTTGCCCGTACCGATGATGCTGATCGAAGTCATGTCCAGAACCCCCAAAGGTTGTCGTGACAACAATATCGAATCATGGTTGTCGATGCAACTAATCGGCTAGGCTCCCTGCCATGACGCGTCTCGTCCCCCGTCTGGACGCCGAGGAATCGGCCGCCTGGCTCTCGCTCGTGACCTTGCTCGAGCTCCTGCCGAGCGCCCTCGACTCCCAGCTGCAGCGCGACTCCGGGATCACCCACTTCGAGTTCGCGGTGCTCTCCAACCTGCGCTTCTCCCCCGATCAGACCCAGCGCATGAGCGCTCTCGCCGTGGGAACCAACGCGACGCTCCCGCGGCTCTCGCACGTCGTGACGCGACTCGAGAACCGCGGGCTCGTCGAGCGCGTCCCCTGCCCGGAGGATCGCCGTGCGACCAACGCACGGCTCACGGATGCGGGCCGCCGAGAGCTCGTCCGGGCAACGCCTGGGCACATCGACTTCGTGCGCCGCACCGTCATCGACTCGCTCGACCGCGATCAGCTCGGGC
>JAEYVF010000116.1 GCA_023432005.1 Actinomycetes bacterium | reverse complement strand
GGGGGGGGGGGGGGGGGGGGGGGGCCTCTCCCCCCCCACCTCGGGGGCGGCGGCGGGGGCGCGTCAGGGCTGGGCGGCGACGACGTCGCGGTACCAGGCGAAGGAGTCCTTGCGGATGCGCTCCTGGGTCGCGTAGTCGACGTAGACGAGGCCGAAACGCTCGGCGTTGCCGGCCGCCCACTCGAAGTTGTCGAAGGCCGACCACGTGTAATAGCCGCGCACGTCGACGCCGGCCTCGACGGCATCCGCGACCGCGCGCAGGTGCGCGTCGAGGTAGGCGATGCGACGCGCATCGTGCACTGCCCCGTCCGGGCCCGGGCCGTCGTGGAACGACGCCCCGCCCTCGGTGATGATCACGGGCGGCATGCCCGGGTAGCGCTCGTGCAGCTCGCGCAGGATCGCGGTGAGCTGGTCGGGCGCGATCGCCCAGCCGAAGTCGGTGCGCTCCGCGGAGGGGTAGGGCAGGAGCGCGAACGGCAGCCCCTCGGGGAGGTCGACCTCGACCGCTCCGCCGTACTCGGCGCCCTCGCGCGGCGCCTCCACGAGCGTCGGCTCGTAGTAGTTGACGCCGTAGAAGTCGAGCGGCGCCGAGATGAGCGCGAGGTCCTCGGCGAGCTGCGCGTCGTCGACCGGGATGAGCGGGCGAAGCTCCTCGGGGTAGCGTCCCGCGAGGATCGGGTCGGAGAACAGCCAGTTGGTGATGGCCTGGAACGTGCCCGCCGCGACGAGGTCGTCCATCGACTCGGACGCCGGCACGACCGGGAAATGCTGCTGCGCCACCCCGATCCGCTCCGCCCCCGCCGCTCGCAGGCGCGCGACCGCGTGACCGTGCGCGAGCAGCTGATGGTGCGCAGCGGGGAGCGCGCCGAAGCCGAGCCCGCGACCGGGCGCGTGGTCGGTGAGGGCGTAGCCGTAGAGCGTCTGCACGCTCATCTCGTTGAGCGTGATCCAGTCGCGCACGCGGTCGCCCAGGCGCTCGACCACGACGCCCACGTAGTCGCCGAGCGCCTCGGCGGTGTCGCGGGAGAGCCAGCCGCCGCGGTCCTCGAGCGCCTGCGGCAGGTCCCAGTGGTAGAGCGTCGGGACCGGACGGATGCCGCGCGCGAGCAGACCGTCGACGAGCCGGTCGTAGAACGCGAGCCCGCGCGGCTCGACGGATCCGGTGCCCGCGGGCACGATGCGCGGCCAGGCGATCGAGAAGCGGTAGTCGTGGATGCCGAGCTCGGCGAGCAGATCGAGGTCGGTCTCCCAGCGGTGGTAGTGGTCGATCGCGACGTCGCCCGTGTCGCCTCCCCGGATGCGGCCGGGCTCGTGCGTGAAGGTGTCCCAGATCGAGGGGCCGCGGCCGTCCTCGTGGACGGCGCCCTCGATCTGGTACGACGCGGTCGAGGCTCCGAAGCGGAAGCCGGCGGGCAGGATCGGGAGGGCGGACATCGGTCTCCTTCGGGGACGGTGGGACGGGACGGTGGACGCGGGACGGTGGACGGGGAACGGGGACGGCTCAGGCGACGCCACGCAGCCGCGGCAGGCAGGCGAGCGCGAGCACGGCGATGGCGGCGGTCACGACGTACAGCACGGGGTAACCCCCCAGCCCGGTGACGACGGGCGCGGCGATGAGCGGGGCGAGCGCCTGCGGCAGCGCGCTCGCGATGTTGGCGATGCCGAGCATGCTGCCCGTCGAGCGATCCGAGGGCAGCACCTGCGTGATGATCGCGACATCGACGCTCACGAAGAGGCCCCACCCGGCGCCGATCACGACGGTCGCGACGATGACGGCGGGCAGCACGGGCAGCGCCGCGAAGACGAGCGCACCCGCCGCGAGCACGACGACGGCTGCGACGACGAAGACCTTGCGCCGCGCGATCCGGTCGGACCAGGCACCGCCGAGCCCCGCGCCGATCGCCGTGACCACGACGTTCACGAGCGTGAGCACGAGCACCCAGGTGCCCGGGTCGTCGAGGCCCACCCCGTCGGACAGGTAGAAGTACAGGTAGACCAGCACGAGCGCGTTCACGAGGTTGAGCAGCAGGCGTATGACCCATGCCCACGCGAAGTCCCCCGTCGGGCGCAGGGCCGCGAGCACCGTGCGGATGCTGCGCCGACCCTCGTGGGCGGCGGCGGCATCCGGGTGCGCGCTCGCGAGGCGCCGTTCGGGCAGCACGACGATGGCCGCGCACAGCAGCGGGACGGCCACCGCGAGGGCGAGGTAGCCCAGGGGTCCCTCGTCGAGCGCCACGGCGACGGCGGTGCCGAGCACGACGCCTGCGATCTGCGCGACCCCGAAGAGCGAGCCGACGAGACCGCGCCGCGTCGCCGGCACACGATCGGCGATCATCGCGATGAGTGCGGCGAAGGGGCCGTTCAGGCCGACCTGCACGAGCACCCAGCCCGCGATCATCGTGCCTGCGTCGGCGGCGGTCGCGAGCACGACGAGTCCGACGGCGCCCACGACGACCCCCGCGACCACGACGGGGCGGCGGCGGGGGCGTTCGAGCGACATCCGGTCGGAGACGAGGCCCCACAGCGGGTTCGCGATCAGCGAGGCGACGGCGCCGATGCCCGTCACGAGGGCGAGGAGGGTCTCCTTGCCTCCCGCATCCGCGATGGCCGCCGCCTGCGCGGGCAGCAGGATCTGGATGGGGCCGAACCAGCCCGCGAAGACCCCACCCGTCGCGAGCAGCAGGGCGGCGATCCAGCTGCGGCGGATCACGATGTCGCTCACTGTCACCTCGTCGTGGACTCGATCCCTCGAACTTGGACGATCGTCCAAGTTCGAGCCTCAGCGTGTCGGATGCCGTGCGGGCCGCGCAAGACCCCCGGACGGGCGGCGATGGCTGCGGCATCCGAGGCGCTCGCGGGCGTAGGCTCCCGCGAGTGAGATTCGCCGCCCTCCGCACCCCCTGGTACAAGGGCTACCTCGCAGGCGGCTCGCTCATGATGGGCGCCGACCACGTCGAGCACGCCATCACCTACTTCGTCATGTGGCAGCTCTTCGAGTCGCCCGTGCTCGCGGGCTTCGCCGTCATCAGCCACTGGCTCCCGCAGCTGCTGTTCGCGATCCCCTTCGGCGCGCTCGCCGATCGCTTCGACTGCCGCCGACTCATCCAGCTCGGCGCCGCGTGCTTCATGCTCGCCTCGATCGGCTGGGCCGTGCTCATCGCCACAGGCGCGCTCGAGGAGTGGCACTGCGTCGTGCTGCTGCTCCTGCACGGGCTCGCGGGCACCTTCTGGGGCCCCGCCGACCAGCTCATGCTCTACGACATCGTCGGCCCCGAGGACCTCCCGAGCGGCGTGCGGCTCATGGCGACGGGCCTCCAGCTCGGGATGCTCGGGGGTCCCGCCATCGGGGCCGCGCTGCTCTTCACCGCGGGGCCGGCGTGGGCCATGGCGATCAACGTGCTGCTCTACGTGCCGTTCGTCGTCTACCTCTTCCTCGTGCCCTATGACGGCCACTCGCGCGGCGGCGGCGCGCGGGAGCCGCTGCGCCTGCGGGATGTCGCGGGCGTGCTGCGCGAGGTGCCGCGCCACCCGGCGATCCTCGCCGTCATCGCGCTGCAGGTGCTCGTGGGCCTGCTCGTCGGCCAGGCGATCCTGCCGCTGCTCCCCGAGTTCGGCAGCGTGCTCGGACTCGACGAGTCGGGCCTCGCCTACGGGATGCTGCTCGTCGCGATGGCCACGGGCGCCGTCGCGGGAGGCATCGGGCTCGAAGCGGTCGGCCGCGTGCGCGTGACGCCCCGCCTCGCGATGTCCGCCTCCGCCGTCTTCGCGGCCGCCGTGCTCGTGTTCTCGCTGTCGCGGAGCTTCGTGCTGAGCCTCGCCGCGCTCGTGCTCGCCGGCATGGCGAGTCTCGTGTCGAGCTCGACCTCGCAGGCCGTCGTGCAGCTCACGGCGCCCGCCGATCGCCGGGGCAGGTTCATCGGCGCCTACGCGATGGCGGCCAACGGATCGCGCGTGGGCTCGGGCATCATCGTCGGCGCGCTCGGCGCGTGGCTCGGCCTCACCTGGGCCCTCGCCGTCGACGCCGCGCTGCTGCTCGTCGGGGTGCTCGCGCTGCTCGCGATCGTGACGGCCGCGCGGCGGCGGATGGCGGCAGCGGCATCCGCAGACCTCGCCCCGAGCGAGCGCGACGCCATCAGCGAGGCGTGAGGCCGTCCCACCAGCGCAGCACGCGCAGCGCCCGCAGGGTGATCCAGCGGCTCGGCCGCCCTTCGACCTCGCCGTCCATGACGAACCAGATGGGGCCCTCGAGGTCGTTCTCGAGGGGGAAGCGCCCCTCGGCGTCGGCCTTGCCGCGCACGAGCTCGATGGCCTCCCGCACGCGCTCGTCGCCCTCGGGCCGCGCGAGCCGGAAGTGGTCGAGGGCGCGGAGCACGTCGTAGTGCCATCGCGTGGGGAACGTCGTCATGGAGAAGCGCAGATCGACCATCCCGCCCGTCGAGAGCCGGCGCAGCAGGCGGCGCTCGAGCAGGTACTCCTCGCCTCGGATGCGCGCCTCGCGCACGGCGGGACGGCGCGCGTCGTCGGCGTCGACCGTGGACTCCCACGCGAGCAGCCCCTCCACGGCGCAAATCGTCGAGTGGAACGAGGACACGGAGGCGCCGCTGTCGCAGTTCCAGCCCCCGTCGGGTTGCTGCTGGGCGAGAAGGGCCTCGAGTGTCCGCGAGGGGTCGAACCCGAAGTACACGGAGCTCACGAGCACCATCCCGGCGATGCAGGGCTCGAGAGCGAGCTCGAAGTAGCACAGGCCGCCGTCCTGCTCCTCCCACCACACGTTGCGGGCGACGCGGTCGATGGCCTCGCGCACGGCGGGGTCGGCGGGGTCGACGCCGTAGTCGCGCAACAAGGTGACCGTGAAGTGCGTCGCAGTCCATGCCGAGAAGAAGGGGCGCGACTCGTCCACCCAGCCGGGCCGGTAGGCGCCGCCGTCCCACGTGCCCTCGGGATCCTGCAGGGCGAGCAGCCGTGCGCCCCATCCCTCACGGGCGACGCGCGCCCGCTCAGCGGCGACGGACTCCGGCGGGGCGTCCACGAGGTCGCGCAGCACCTGGTGCCGGATCGCGGGGTCGGAGTCGAGCAGCCACTCGGTGACGTCCATGGCGCGACGCTACGGCCGACCGCTGACGCTCAGAGCTTCTCGATCGGCGCGATCTTGATGAGCAGGCGCTTGCGGCCCGCGGTGTCGAACTGCACCTCGGCGACGGCCTTCGGAGCCTGGCCCGTGACGCCGACGACACGCCCCTCGCCGAAGTCGGTGTGCCGGATGCGGTCGCCCGCCTCGAGCGTCAGGTCGCCGTTGTCGCGCACCGTGTTGGTGACGGCGCTCGTCCACTCGCGCTTCTCGCGGTTGGGGGCCGGCGGCAGCGAGGTGCTGTAGCTGAAGCGCTCGCGCGAGCGGGGGGCGTTGAGCGCCCGCGAGCGCGTGCCGCCGCGCGAGTTCGCCATGCCGGGCGACTGCCGCCAGTCGATGAGGTGACCGGGGATATCCTGGAGGAAGCGGCTCGGCATCGCGACCGCCGTGTCACCGAACTGGGCGCGCGTCATGGCGAGCGAGAGGTAGAGCCGCTTGCGGGCGCGCGTGATGCCCACGTAGAAGAGGCGCCGCTCCTCGGCGATGCCGCCGGGCTCGCCCGCCGACATGCGGTGCGGCAGCAGGTCCTCCTCGATGCCCGTGAGGAACACCGTGTCGTACTCGAGGCCCTTCGCCGTGTGCAGCGTCATGAGGGTGACGGTTCCGGAGGCGTCGTCGATCTCGTCGGCCGCCGCGACGAGCGCGACCTCGGTGAGGAAGTCGATGAGGCGCCCCTCGGGGTTGCGCTTCGCGAACTCCTTCGTGAACGACAGGAGCTCCTCGACGTTCTCGGCGCGCACCTCGTCCTGCGCGTCGCGCGTCGCACGGAGGGCGTCGACGTAGCCCGTGCGCACGAGCAGCTCGGTGAGGACGTCGGCGGGCGGCGAGGTGGGCACCATCGCCTCGACCTCGTCGAGGGTCGCGCCGAGGTCCATGATCGCCTTCGTGACCTTGGGCCCGAGCCCGAGCTGGTCGGCGTCGCGGAGGGTCTCGCGCAGCGGCACCCCGAGCCGGTCGGCGTGTGCCTGCAGCGCCGCCTCGGTCGCCGGCCCGATACCGCGCTTGGGCGTGTTCATGATGCGGCGGAGCGCGAGGTCGTCTGCGGGGTTGGCGACCTGCACGAGGTAGGCCATGGCGTCCTTGATCTCGGCGCGCTCGTAGAACTTCGTGCCGCCCGCGATGCGGTACGGGATGGCCGAGCGGATGAGGATGTCCTCCAGCGCGCGCGTCTGGGAGTTGACGCGGAAGAACACGGCCATGTCCTTGTAGGCGGCGCCGGCCTCGTGCAGCTTCTGGATCTCGTCTGCCACGAACTGCGCCTCGTCGTAGGCCGTGTAGCCCGTGAAGCCCGTGATCTTGTCGCCCGCGCCGACCGTCGTGAAGAGGTTCTTCTCCTGGCGGTCGAAGTTGGCCGCGATGACGGCGTTGGCGGCGTCGAGGATGTTCTGCGTCGAGCGGTAGTTCTGCTCGAGCAGGATGACCTCGGCGTCGGGGAAGTCGCGCTCGAACTCGACGATGTTGCGGATGTCGGCGCCGCGGAACGCGTAGATCGACTGGTCGGAGTCGCCCACGACCGTGAGCGCGGCGCCGGGGATGCCGCCCGAGGCGTCGAGCCGCATCCGGGTGTCCGGCGGCACGTGCTGCGGTTCGACGGGGCGCGTGAGCTCGCGGATGAGGGCGTACTGCGCGTGGTTGGTGTCCTGGTACTC
>JAEYVF010000098.1 GCA_023432005.1 Actinomycetes bacterium | reverse complement strand
GCGCCGAGGCGCTCGACGCGCTCGCTCGCGCCGTGGCGCTCGCCGAGCCGGAGGGCCGCGTCGCGGTGTTTACCGACGAGGGCGCCGCCCTCGCGCCGCTGCTCGCCGCGCTCGACGCGCGCGATGGACGCACCGCGTTCCTCGCCCGGTTGCGCGCCGCGACGACCTCGCCTGCGCCCCGCGTCGCGCCATCGCCCCTGCCGGATGCTCTGAGCCCCCGCGAGCTCGAGGTACTGCGGCTGCTCGCGACCGATCTGTCGGGCCCCGAGATCGCCCGGCAGCTCGTGGTCTCGCTCAACACGCTCCGCACGCACACGAAGAGCATCTTCGCGAAGCTCGGCGCCACCTCCCGGCGGGAGGCGATCACGCGCGCGACCGAGCTGGGGCTGCCGATTTCCCCCCGATGATCACCAGATGTGGTGATGACCGGTCACCACATCGCTTCGTAGCGTCGCCGCATGACGAGCTACGACATCCGCATCGCCGGCCACCTCGACGCGCGCTGGACCGCCGCCTTCGACACTATGAGCGTCACCCCGCGCGCCGACGGCACGACCTCCCTGCGGGGTGAGGTCGTCGATCAGGCGGCCCTCCACGGGCTGCTCGGCCGCGTGCGCGACACGGGTTTGACGCTCGTATCGGTCACCGAGGAGGGCGACCGCATGCGGGCCGCCGTGTTCGACCGCTTCGGCGGGCCCGAGGTCGTGCGCGTGACCGATCTCCCGCGTCCCGTGCCGGGGCCGGGCGAGTTGCTCGTGCGGGTGCGCGCGACGACCGTGAGCGCGGCCGACCACCGCGTGCGCGCCCGCGACGTGCCGCGCGGGCTGCGGCTGCCGAGCGCCGCGGTCGTCGGCTGGTTCCGGCCGAGGCGACGCGTGCTAGGCATGGATGTCGCGGGCGAGGTCGCGAGCATCGGCGACGGGGTCACGGGCTTCGCGCCGGGCGACGCCGTCGTCGCCATGCTCGGCAGCCGCTTCGGCGGCCACGCCGAGTACGCTGTGGTCGCCGCGACGGATGCCGTGGTCGCCGCGCCCCCATCCCTCTCCGCGGCCGAGGCGGTCGCCCTCGTGTTCGGCGGCATCACGGCCGAGGCCTACCTGCGCCAGGCCGAGCTCGCCCCGGGCGCGCGCGTGCTCGTCAACGGCGCATCCGGTGCCGTGGGTACGGCAGCCGTGCAGCTCGCGAAGGCCGCGGGCGCCCATGTGACGGGCGTCGCGAGCGCGCCCAACCACGCGCTCGTGCGCTCGCTCGGCGCCGACGCGGTGATCGACTACGCGACGCAGGACTTCGCATCCGGTCGCGCGCGCTACGACGTCGTCGTCGACTGCGTCGGCAACGCGCCCGTCGCACGCGTCGGCGGGATCGTCGCGCCGGGAGGTGCCGTGCTGCTCGTCGCCGCCGACCTGCGCGGCCTGCTCGGCGCCGCTCGGGCGAGCCGGCTCGGCATCCGCGCGGTCACGGGTCCGGGCGACTACCGCGCCGACGACCTCGCCCACGTCGTCGCCCTCGCCGAGCGCGGCGAGCTCCGCCCGGTCATCGACCGCACCTTCCCGCTCGACGGCATCGTCGAGGCCCACCGCTACGTCGACGGCGGCCGCAAGCGCGGCAGCGTCGTCGTCACGGTCCCCTGACCACCCCTCACCCCGACAAGGAATCCCATGTCCTCTCCGCTCACCCTCACCGGGCGCCTCGACGACCGGCCGTCGCGCTGGCTGTGGCTGCTCAAGATGTTCGCCGCCGTTCCGCACTTCGTCGTGCTCACGGCGCTCGCGGCCGCCTTCCTCGCGCTCACCGCCGTCGCGGGCGTGGCGATCCTCGCGACGGGTCGCTATCCGCGGGCGCTCTTCGACGTCAACGTCGGCATCCTGCGCTGGAACTGGCGCGTCGGCTTCTACGTCTACGCCGCGCTCGGCACCGACCGCTACCCGCCGTTCACGCTGCGCGCCGTCGCGTATCCCGCCGAGCTCGACGTCGCCTACCCCGAACGGCTGAGCCGCGGGCTCGTGCTCGCGAAGGGGCTGCTCGCCGCCCCGCACCTCGTCATCGTCGCGCTCATCGTGCTCGACATCGTGCGCTACCCGATCCCGACCTCGACGGCCGCCGCCGAGGTGCTCTCGCCCGGTGGCTACTCGGTGCTCAACCTGCTCGTCGTCGTCGCGGGCGCCTTCCTGCTCATCACGGGCAGCTATCCACGGCCCCTGTTCGAGCTGCTCATGGGCGTCAACCGCTGGATCTACCGCGTCGTCGTCTACGTCGCGTTCATGTCCGACGACTACCCGCCGTTCCGGCTCGACGCGGGTGCCGTCGAGGCGGTGCGGTCATGAGGGCGCACGGGCTCGTGCCGCTCGGGCTCGTGCTGCTCTCGCTCATCCCCGTCGTCTCGGGATCGCTGCGGCTCACCGAGCTCGCGGGCGGGCCCGAGCTCCTTGCACAGGCCGAGCGGTTCACGAGCTTCCCCGTGCCCGTCATCGTGCACATCCTCGCGGCGACGCTTTTCAGCATCGTCGGCGCGTTCCAGTTCCTCCCGGGGCTCCGCCGGGGCCGCAGCAGCTGGCACGCGCGCGTCGGCCGGGCCCTCGTGCCCGCGGGCGCCCTCGTCGCGGTGAGCGGGATGTGGATGGGCGCGTTCTCCCAGCTGCCGGCGGGCGACGGGCCCGCGCTGCTCGTGCTCCGCGAGGTCTTCGGGGCGCTCATGCTCGTGAGCCTCGCCCTCGGGGTGCGCGCGATCGTGCGGCGACGGTTCGCGGAGCACGGCGCGTGGATGACGCGCGCCTACGCGATCGGGGTCGCGGCGGGAACCCAGGCGATCCTGCTCATCCCCGTCTCGATCGTGCTCGGCCCCGCGCACGAACTGGGGCGCGCGAGCGCGATGGGCGCGGCGTGGGTGCTCAACCTGGCGATCGCGGAGCTCGCCATCCGCGCCCGGGCGCGCCGGCAGGCGCGCCGACGCGAGGTGCGAGCTGCGTCGCGGGCCGCGGCTGCGGCCTGACCGGCTACTCCGCGTCGTGCCAGCGCTCGCGCGGCACGACGTGCCAGTTCGCGCCCTCGTCGGTCGAGCGCACGAGGCGCGAGGTCTCCTCGGGGTCGATCTCGACGAAGCCGATCGCCACCGAGCGCGCCATGCGCTGCACGGGCGACCCCGGCACGTAGAGCCCCCACAGCACGCGCGGCCCGTCGGCGGGATCCGCCGCGGCCGCATCCGCGCCCCCCGCGGCGCGTCGCCGACGCGCGTTCATCACGAGGATCGCGACCGTCGCGCCCACGGCGATGACGACGAGCACGAGGATGCCGGCGAGCGTCGTCGGGTCGGGGGTGGAGGTCGCGGGCACGATTCCAGCGTACGTGGGGTGCGCGGCCGCTCGGCTCAGCCGTCGGCGCCGACCTCCTCGTCCGGCTTCCCCGGACGCACGGCCGCCGTGTCGGCGACGTCGATGCGCGTCGCCCCGCCGGTGCCCTCCGACAGCGTGACGCGCGGCGCCGCGTCCTCGGGGTCGGACTTGGGTGCGCGCGTGAGCTGCTCCTCGCGCTCCTCGGGGTCGGTCAGCTGCTGCGGTTCGTCGCCCATCCCCCAGGCGTATCCCCCGCGTCGGCGCCGCGTCAAGCCCCGTGCCGACCCCGAGTGCGCGGCCGTACCGTCGGAGCGACGGAGGGAGGCGGCATGACCTGGGTGCGCAATCACGGCCTCGTGATCGTCAGCGCGGCTCTCTTCGCGATCTTCCACTGGGAGAGCGAGTTCCTGCAGATGGCGTCGTACGTGGCGCTCACGATCTTCCTCTTCCAGAAGGGGTCGTCGGAGTCGAAGCCGATCGATTGACCCGCCCCGCAGGACGAGGATCCGCGCGATCACCGCGACGATCCCGGTGCGCCGTGGCCCGTCTACCTGCGCCAGCGGGGCTCGAGCGAGTCGAAGCCCGTGCACGCGCCGCACTCCGAGACGGGGGCGTGAGCGCGCGTCCCGCTACGGCTGCAGCACGACCTTGACGCAGCCGTCCTGCTTGTCCCGGAAGGTCGCGTAGAGCTCGGATGCGTCCTCGAGCGTGCCGCGGTGCGTCACGAGGTCCTCGGTGCCGAGCGGATCGGCGGGGTCCTCGACGAGCGGCAGCAGCTGCTCGCGCCAGTGGTGCACGTTGCACTGGCCCATGCGCAGCGTGAGCTGCTTGTCGAACATCGTCATCATCGGCATGGGATCGGCGACGCCGCCGTAGACGCCCGAGAGCGACACGGTCCCACCCCGTCGCACCGAATCGATCGCGAGCATGAGCGCCGCGAGCCGATCCACCCCGACGGTCTTCGCGAGCTTCTGCGCGATGGGGTCGGGCAGCAGACCCGTCGCGAACTGCGCGAAGCCGGCCACGGGGTTGCCGTGCGCCTCGAGCCCCACGGCGTCGACCACGGCATCCGGTCCGCGCCCACCCGTGCGCTGCCGCAGCCAGGCCGCCGCCACATCGTCGAGGTCGGCGGTCTCGATGCCGTGCCGCTCGGCCATCGCACGGCGCTCGGGCACGGGGTCGACGGCGTACACCTCGTAGCCGAGGTGCCGCGCGATGCGGCTCGCGAACTGGCCGACGGGGCCGAGCCCCAGGATGCCGATCGACCCTCCCTCGGGCACGCCCGCGTACTGCACCCCCTGCCACGCGGTCGGCAGGATGTCGCTGAGGAACAGGTAGCGGTCGTCCGGCAGCTCGCCGCCCACCTTGAGCGCGTTGTAGTCGGCGAGGAGGACGCGCAAGCGCTCGGCCTGCCCGCCCGGCACCGAGCCGTAGAGCTCGCTGTACCCGTAGAGCGTGGCGCCCGTACCCTGCTCGCGGCGCTGCGTCGTCTCGCACTGGGTCTGCAGTCCGCGGCGGCACATGAAGCACGCGCCGCACGCGATCACGAACGGGATGACGACGCGGTCGCCCGGCGCGAGGGTCGTGACCGCGCTGCCGACCTCCTCGACGATCCCCATCGTCTCGTGGCCGAGCACATCGCCCCTGTCCATGAACGGCCCGAGAACGCTCAGCAGGTGCAGGTCCGACCCGCAGATCGCCGTCGAGGTGACGCGGATGATGGCGTCCGTCGGCTCCAGGATGCGCGGGTCCTCGACATCCGCTGCTCCGACGCTCGCGGTTCCCTGCCAGGTGATCGCTCTCATGCCTCCGGTCTACGTGGGCGATCCCGATGCGCCCATCCCCTTGACGGGCACTGCCCTCGCCGCTACCCCTCGGCGGCTGTGTCGTGCGCGGGGTGCTCGGGATGCGCGGGGTCGAGCGCCGACGGCTCGCGCCGGTACCCCTCCCGCAGCCGCACGCGCCCGCCCGACTCGATGCGCGCGATGTCCTCCCACAGCACGAGGAACGAGCCGCGGTGCATCCACCTCAGCAGCCGGTCGATCACGACCGGGTGCGATGCCGCCGTGCGCTCGTAGCCGAGGTACGACGTCGCGGAGCGCGGGCTCACGACGAGCCCGACGAGGCGGGCGCGCGACGGGTCGCCCGCCCCCTCGAGGCGGAACCGCGCGTCGACGATCCGCCCGACCCTCTCGTCGTGCGCATCCGTCACCTCGCTGCCGATGAGGTCACTCAGGATCATGTCGACCCCCCGGGATGCGTCCGATCACGTGGTCGCGCACCCAGCGCTCGGGCCACGTGACCTCGAGGTCGTCGCCGCGCGCGTCGAGGTGGATCGCGGTCGTGAGCTCGTCGATCGCCGACCAGGGGATGCGGTGCCATCGGCTCTCGGGCGGCCGCCCGCCGAAGATGCGCGTGCCGAGCACGGCCCCGCTCAGGAGGCTCTCGATGGCGGGGGGCTCGACGCCCGCCAGGTCGGTGTCGAGCGGCACGTCGCCGAGCTCGAGATCGTCGACGGCGGTGATCGGCACGCCGTCGGCGTCGAGCACCTGGCGATCGAGGAGATGCAGCTGGGCGTCGATCACGCGCCCCGCGCGCACGGACGGATGCTTCATGCGCCTGCTCCCGTGATGATCATGAGCGGGATCGCCGCGACGGCCGCGACGACGATGATGACGAGGTACACGAGCGCGAACGCGTTGACCGCCGGGCTGTTGACGTCACGGCCCATGTAGTCGGGATCGTTGGAGATCACGAGGATCGGGATGTAGGTGAGGGGCAGCGCGACCGCCGAGAACACGACCGAGTACTCGGTGACCGCGACGGGGTCGACGCCCGTGAGCAGGATGCCGAGCGCGAGCAGCAGCCCCACGATCATGACGAGGTGGAAGCGCGCAGCCTTCGCGGGCCGGCGGAACTTGCCCCACGACCATCCGAAGTACTGCGCGATCGTGTAGCCGCTCGAGAGCGTCGTCTCGAGCGCTGCGCCGAAGAACGCCGCGAGCATCCCGACCACGAGGAAGCAGAACGCGATCGTGCCGCCCGCCTGCACGACGGGCAGCACGACCTGCGAGAGCGACGTCACGGCGATCGCCTGCGGCAGCAGCACGGTCGCCGCCGCCGCGGCGATCGCGAGCGAGAGCACGCCGCCGAGCGGGAACCCCACGAGCACGTTGATGCGCGCCTGCCCGAGGTCGCGCCGCGTCCAGCCCTCCTCGATCGCCCCCGACGAGAAGAAGAACACCTCGTAGGGCGTCATCGCGGCGCCGAAGAGCGCGACGGCGTAGTACCAGTAGCTCGCCGGGTTCTCGGATGCGGGAACGCTCGGCGCGATCGCCTGGCGCCCGAGCTCGCCCCAGTCGGGCCCGAGCATGACGACCGCGACGACGAACACGATGAGGCTCAGCCCGAGGAGCCCCGCGGCGTTCTCGAGCTGCGAGAACTTGGCGCGCCACACGACGATCCACACCGCGAAGGCCGCGAGCGGCATCCAGAGCATCGGGCCGATCCCGGTCACGAGCTGCAGCACGAGCGCGATGCCGCCGATCTCGGCTGCCATCGTCATGAGGTTGATGAAGAAGCTCGCGCCGAGGTTCGCGAGACCTGCGCGGGGCCCGAGGCGCTCTCGGATGATCTCGAAGGTGGCGCGCCCGCTCACCGCCGCGACGCGCCCCGACATGTTGGCGAAGAGGCAGATGCCGACGACGCCCACGGCGACGACCCACGCGAGCGACATGCCGAACCGCGAGCCGACGACGGCGTTCGTTACGAGGTCGCCGATGTCGACGAAGCCGCCGATCGCGGTGAGCACCCCGAGGGCGACGGCGAAGAGCTTCTTCATCCGGCCGCCCCCTCGAGGCCGTCGCGCGCAGCCCGGAGGCGCTCGGCCCATCCGTCGAGCGCGTCGCCCCGGGCGAGGGCCGCGCGCGCCCCCGTCACGACGTCGAGCGCCTCGCGGAGCGCGTGCTCGACGTCGTCGCGACGATCCGCGGCATCCGCGTCGGCCGGCGTGAGCTCGAGCACCGCGCGCGAGGCGTCGGTGAGCTCCGCGATCGCGTCGGAGAACACGGTGTCGGTGGGCGGCCCGAGGAGCCGCTCGGACTCGTGCTGCTCGGCGGCGATGGCCGACGAGCCGACGGCCGCGACCCCCGTGTCGGCGGCGTCGCGCAGGGTGTCGTCGATCGACGCGCATGCCGACAGGGCGGCGGTGAGAGCGAGCGCCGCGGCGACGGCGCGGGTCCGGTGGGTCACGTGCTCAGCATGCTCCCGCCCGTGCCGCTCGGCGCTCCCCTTGACGCGGATGCCGGGGGAGGTCTACGCGCGACTCGGCCGCGCGCGCCACACGACGACGACGCTCACGGCGATGAGGAACAGTGCGAAGAGCACGGAGCCGACGGCAGGGTCGAGGAGGCGGGCGAGCCACGCGCCCAGCGGGGTCACGACGACCGCGGCGGCGCCGAGGGCGAGGCCCGAGCGCACATCGACGTCGAAGTGCGTGCGGTGGGTGAGGATGCCGACGAGGGTCGTCGGGATCATCATGGCGAGCGAGGTGCCGCGCGCGACGAGGTCGCCCGCGCCGACGACGATCTCGAGCCCCGGCACGGCGACGACGCCGCCGCCGACCCCCACGAGCCCGGAGAGCAGGCCCGCGACGAGGCCGATGCCGACGAGCGCGGCGGCCGACCACCACGTGAGCTCGACCTCGCCGTCGCGCGACGGCGGCGAGAGCAGCAGGCCGACGACGACGAGCGCGATGAAGCCCACGAAGATCCACGGCAGCACGCGCTGCGGCAGACGGTGCAGCAGGCGCACGCCGATCGGCGAGCCGACGACGCTTCCGGCGGCGAGCAGGAGCGCCGCGAGCACATCGACCTGCCCGCCGATCGCGTAGCTCGTGGTGCCGGCGATCGAGATCGGCAGTAAGGCGACGAGAGAGGTGGCGGATGCGCGCTTCTGCGCGATGCCGAGCGCGACGAGCGCGGGAACGATGACGACGCCGCCGCCGACGCCGAAGAGCCCCGAGACGAGTCCCGTGAACGCACCGATGGCGAGCAGCACCCAGAGGGCCGGCCGGGCCTCGCGTTCGGTGTGCACGGGGCCATTCTCCTCCGCGGGCACGCCGTCAGCGTCCCGACCTCGCCTACCGTTCGAGCACGATCGCGAGGCCCTGGCCCACGCCGATGCAGATCGCCACGACCGCGATCCCGCCGCCCCGGCGCGCGAGCTCGTGGGCCGCGTGGCCGACGACGCGACCGCCGGATGCGCCGAGCGGGTGCCCGATCGCGATCGCGCCGCCGTGCACGTTGACGCGCGCCGGGTCGAGCTCCGGCCACAGCTTGAGGCATGCGAGGCTCTGCGACGCGAAGGCCTCGTTGAGCTCGACGAGGTCGACGTCGGCCCACGTGCGGCCGGCACGCGCGAGCGCCCGATCGGCCGCCTCGACGGGCGCGATGCCGAAGAGGTCGGGGTCGTTGCCGTACACGCCGCGGCCCGTGATGCGCGCGAGCGGCTCGGCGTCGAGCGCTCCCTCGCCGCCGAGCAGCACCGCGGAGGCTCCGTCGTTGATCGAGGACGAGTTGCCGGCCGTGACGGAGCCGCCCTCGCCGAAGAGGGCCCGGAGCGCGCCGAGCTTCTCGAGCGTCGTGTCGTCGCGGATGCCCTCGTCGCGCGCGAGCTCGGCGCCCGGCACCTGCACGATCTCGCCGTCGTAGACACCCGCGGCCCACGCCTCCGCCGCGAGCCGGTGGCTGCGCAGCGCGAAGGCGTCCTGCTCCTCGCGCGAGATGTCGTAGAGCTCGGCGAGCTTCTGCGCCGACTCGCCGTTCGAGATCGTCCACGGGGTCGGGAAGGCGGGGTTCACCATGCGCCACCCGATCGAGGAGTTCCACATCGTCGGGTTGCCGGATGCCGGGTACGGCTTCCGCGCCTTCTCGACGATGAAGGGCGCGCGGCTCATCGACTCGACGCCGCCCGCGAGCACGACATCCGCGTCTCCCGCCTCGATCGCCCGTGAGCCCTGGATGACGGCCTCGACGGCCGAGCCGCACAGGCGGTTGACCGTGACGCCCGGCACCGAGGTGGGGAACCCGGCCAGCAGGGCGCCGAAGCGCGCGACGTCCCGGTTGTCCTCTCCCGCCTGGTTCGCGTCGCCGAAGACGACGTCGTCGATGCGCGCCGGGTCGAGGCGCGTGCGCTCCACGACCGAGCGCATGACGACGGCCGCGAGGTCGTCGGGACGCACCCCGGCGAGGGCACCACCCGCCCGACCGAACGGCGTGCGGACGGCGTCGTAGACGTAGCTCGCGGGCATGTCAGTCCTCCCGGGTCGCGGTGGCGGTCGCGTCGACGAGCGCGAGCCCCGTGAGGCCCGCGAGCTCGTCGACGGTGGTGTCGCCGAACAGCTCGCGCACGGCGAAGCCGTCGGACGTGACGTCGAAGACGGCATGGTCGGTGTAGACGCGCGAGACGCATCCGACGCCCGTGAGCGGGTAGTCGCACGCGGCGACGAGCTTCGAGGCGCCCTCCTTGGTGAGCAGATCGGTCATGACGTAGACGGCCTTCGCGCCGATCGCGAGGTCCATCGCGCCGCCGACGGCCGGGATCGCGCCGGGTGCGCCCGTCGACCAGTTGGCGAGGTCGCCGCGCTCGCTCACCTGGAACGCGCCGAGCACGCACACGTCGAGGTGGCCGCCGCGCATCATCGCGAACGAGTCGGCGTGGTGGAAGTACGCGGCGCCCGGGAGCGCGGTCACGGGCTCCTTGCCCGCGTTGATGAGGTCGGGGTCGACGCGCCCCTCGACGGGCGCGGGCCCCATCCCGAGCAGGCCGTTCTCGGTGTGCAGGATGATCTCCTGGTCCTCGGGCAGGAAGTTCGCCACGAGGGTCGGCGCCCCGATGCCGAGGTTGACGTAGGACCCCTCGGGGATGTCGGCGGCGACGCGGCGGGCGAGCTCGTCGCGCGAGATACGCGTGCTCATGCCGAGGCCTCCCGTGAGCCGAGGGCGCGGCCCTCGACGTCGACGCCTCCCACGAACTCGCCGTCGACGAGCCACGGCCGCGAACCCACGGCCACGACGCGCTCGACGAAGATGCCGGGGGTCGCCACGGCCTCCGGATCGAGGGAGCCGAGCTCGACGACCTCGTCGACCTGCGCGATCGTCGTCGTCGCGGCCGACGCCATGACGGGCCCGAAGTTGCGCGCGGTCTCGCGATAGACGAGGTTGCCCCAGCGGTCGGCCTTGAGCGCCGAGATGAGCGCGACGTCGGCGCGGATGGGGTACTCGAGCACGTAGCGTCGGCCGTCGATCACGCGCTCCTCCTTCCCCTCCGCGAGCACCGTGCCGACGCCCGTGGGGGAGAAGAAGGCGCCGATGCCGGCGCCCGCGGCGCGGATGCGCTCGGCGAGGTTGCCCTGCGGCACGAGCTCGAGCTCGATCTCGCCTGCGCGGTACAGCTCGTCGAACACCCACGAGTCGTGCTGGCGGGGGAAGGAGCACAGGATGCGGCGCACGCGTCGCTCCCTGAGCAGAGCGGCGAGGCCCACGTCGCCGTTGCCGGCGTTGTTGCTCACGATGGTCAGGTCGCGCGCGCCGCTGGCGATGAGGGCGTCGATGAGCTCGACGGGCTGACCCGCGCGCCCGAAGCCGCCGATCATCACGGTCGAGCCGTCCGGGATGCCCGCTACGGCATCCGCGGGGGTCGCGACGGTCTTGTCGATCACGCGTCCTCCTCGGGTGCCTCGTCCGGGACGTTCGGGTCGCCCGACGCGCCGAGCACCTCCTGCGCGATGCGGAAGGCGGTGTTGGCGGCGGGCACCCCGGAGTAGATCGCCGACTGCAGGATCACCTCGCGGATCTCCTCGACCGTGAGGCCGTTGCGGAGCGCGGCGCGCAGGTGCATCGCGAGCTCCTCGTGGTGGCCGTGCGCGATGAGCGAGCTCAGCACGGCGATCGAGCGCGAGCGGCGGTCGAGGCCGGGGCGCGACCAGACCTCGCCCCACGCCGTGCGCGTGATGAAGTCCTGCCAGTCGGCCGTGAGCTCGGTCGTGCTCTCGATGGCGCGATCGACGTGCGCGTCGGAGAGCACGGCGCGACGCACGGCCATGCCCTGCGCGTAGCGCTCGGCGTCGCTCAGCCCCTCGCCTCCGGGTCGCGTCATCGGATGCCTCCCGTCAGGGGATCGAAGAAGTCCCGCAGCGCGCGGACGGTGGCCTCGGGCTGCTCGGCGGGCGGGAGGTGCGCGGCGTCCTCGACGACGGCCGTGCGGCCCTCGGCCACGCCCTCGGCGATCTCGACGGCCTTCGCCTCGGTGCCGATCTGGTCGTGACGGCCCCAGAGGGCGAGCACGGGCGCAGCGATGCGCTCGAGCCGGTCGCGCACGTCGTAGACCGCGAGGGCCTCGCAGCATCGGGCGTAACTCTCGTCGTCGGCGTCCTGCAGCGCGTGCAGGAGGCGCCCCGACAGCTCGGGGATGCGCGCGATCGACCCCTCGGCGAACCAGCGCTGGGCCGAGCCGATGATGACGCTCGACGTGGACTGCGCGCGCACCTGCGCGGCCCGCTCGGCCCAGGCGGTCGGCGAGCCGAGCTGCGCGCCCGACGCGACGATCGCGGCGGCCCGCACGCGATCCGGATGCCGCAGCAGCAGCTCGAGACCCGTCGCGCCGCCGAGCGAGACGCCCGCGTAGAGGAAGGCGCGCTCGTCGACGGACGCGGCCACGGCATCCGCGAGGTCGGCGACCGTGAACGCCTCGGTCGCGGCCGGCGAGGCGCCGTGCCCGGGCAGGTCCCACGCGACGACGCGGTAGCGCTCGGCGAGCGCGGGTGTCGTCGCCTCCCACAGGATCGTCGAGGTGCCGAGCGAGGGTCCGAGCACGAGCAGCGGCGCGCCCGCGGGTCCCACGGGGTCGGTGAAGCGGAGGGAGATCACGGCTGCTCCCCGAGCGAGTCGACGAGGCGCACGGCGAGGCCCGTGTAGGCGGCCGGGTCGAGCAGGCCGTCGACGTCGATCCCGGCGGCCTCGGGCAGCGCGCGGATGCGGGGGGCGAGCTCGCCCTCGCCCGTGAGCAGCTCGGCGAAGCGCTCGGGTCCGATGAGGGGCACGAGCACGCGACCGAGGCGCTCCGCGACGATACGCCCGCCGGTGAGGCCGAGGTTGTGCGCGGCGGCCTCGGCATCGACCCGCAGGCCCGCGGCGAGTCGTGCCGCATGGGCCGAGGCGCCGAGCGCGAGCCGCAGCAGCTCGCGCAGCGCGGGCCACTCCGCGTGCCAGGCGCCGTCGGGCCGCTCGTCGACGGCGAGAGCGGAGGCGACATGGAGCGTCGCCCCGAGCTGCGGCGCGCGCAGTGCGGCCGAGCGGATGAGCACGGAGGCGACCGGGTT
>JAEYVF010000051.1 GCA_023432005.1 Actinomycetes bacterium | reverse complement strand
GCGCCCACCACCTGCTCGCGGGCGACGAGACCGCCGCCCCCGCGATCGCGCGCATCCTCGAGCAGCTGCCCGCGGATGCGCGGGGCACGGTCGTCGTCGAGCTCCCGCACGCGGGCGACGCGGCCTACCTGCCGCGGCACCCGGGCTTCGCGGTGCACGCGCTCGCGCGCGAGGGTCGCACCCACGGCGAGGCTCTCGTGGCGCGCGTCGCGGCCGTCGCGGCCGAGCACCTCGAGGCGCACCCCGGCCAGGAGCCCGAGGAGGTCGACATCGACGAGGGCCTGCTGTGGGAGGTCCCCCGCAACGCACGCGGCGGCGCCGCGCTCAAGAGCGCGCCCCTCTACGCGTGGCTCGCGGGCGAGGCGGGCGCCATCACGACCATCCGCCGTCACCTCGTGAAGGAGCTCGGCATCGACCGCCGCGCCGTGGCGTTCATGGGCTACTGGCGTCAGGGGCGCGCAGAGAACTCCTGAGAGCGGGCAGCCCGCCGCGCGATGACCGTCACGCCGAGCGCCGACAGTAGGAACATCGCGGCGAGGATGAGCCAGCCCGCGAAGCCCAGGCTGATGGCCGTCCACGTGATGACGAGCGGCCCCACCATCGAGGCGACGGCGAACGTCATGGAGAACACGCCCTGGTAGGCGCCCGCACGGCGCTGATCCGCGAGCTCGAAGCTCAGGCCCCACGCCCCGCCCTGGGAGAGCACCTCCGAGAGCGCGTGCAGCACGGAGGCCGCGATGAGCAGCACGACGGTCGCGGCGAGCGAGGTGCCGGCCGAGGCGCCGTAGAGCACGCACCCGAGCGCCATGAGGACGCCGCCCACGGCCGTCACGTCGCCCGCGCGGCGCAGGTCGTGGGTGCCGCGCGAGAGGGGCACCTGCAGCGCGATCACGAGCACCGTGTTGACGGTGAACATGATCGAGACGATCCACTCCGGCGCGACCGTGTCGTGCGCGACCCACAGCGGGATCCCGACGTTGAGCACGACGAACTGGATCGTGAAGACGCCCGCGAGAGCCGAGAACAGCAGGTAGCGGGGGTCGCGCCAGGGGCTGCGGGCCGCGGTCGGGGCCTCCCCGTCGGCGGCGGCGTCGCGATCGGACGCGCGCGGCGCATCGACGCGCGCGGGGAGGCGGACCAGGAGCAGCGCGGACGCCGCGTAGCTGAGCCCCCCGACGACGAGGATCGCCCGGTACGCCTCGGGCGTTCCGAGGGCGAGGGCGATCGCGCCGACGCCCGTCCCGAGCGTGATGCCGACGTTCGTGACGGTGCGCAGCACCGCGCGGCTCGTGATGCGCGTCTCGGGTGTGAACGCGCGCGCGATGACCGCCGAGCGCACCGAGCCGCTCATGCCGAGCGAGATCGAGATGACCGTCTCGACGACGACCGCCATCCAGAACTCGGTCACGAGGCTGACCGAGGCGAGCGCGAGGCCCGCGACGACGATGGTCGCCACGAGCATCCGCCGCGCCGAGATCGAGTCGGCGAGGTGTCCGCCGAGATAGGTCGCTGCGATGCCGATGCCCGCGCCGATCGTGAACACGAGGGCGACCTGCTCGGCCGGCAGCCGCGCGATGAGCGAGAGGTAGAGCACGACGAGCGTGAGCGACACCCCGCGGCCGACGGCGCTGATGAGCGTGGCCACGGTGAGCGAGCGCAGCACCGGGTCGGAGAAGGTGTCCCGGATCCTCACGCGCAGCGGGAGGCGGGCGGGGCGGGTCACCCGCTCTATTCTGCACCCCGCGCGCGCGCCGTCCTCGCGCGCGGGCGCCAGGTGAGCCACAGCATCGCGGTGCCGCCGACGACGAGCCCCCAGAACGCGG
Organism: Actinomycetes bacterium; assembly: GCA_023432005.1. Lineage (GTDB taxonomy): Bacteria > Actinomycetota > Actinomycetes > Actinomycetales > Microbacteriaceae > Homoserinibacter. Next base: position 2,241 of record JAEYVF010000051.1, on the reverse strand, counting down.
AGCCGATCCCCGCGATCGAGACTCCCGACGCGACGACGAGGAAGGTGATGACGGCGACGACCCGGGTGGCGGGCTCCTCGAGCGCGGCGGTCGCCGCGGACGCGAAGGCCCCGAAGAGCGCGAGGCCGGCCACGGCCGTGATGAGGATCGGCGGCGTCACCCCGACGAGCACCGCCGCAGCACCCGCGCCGAGCCCGATCACGAGGTAGGCGACGCCGCCCGTGACGCTCGCGATCCACCGCTTGTCGCGATCCGGATGCGCGTCGGGCCCGGCCATGAGCGCCGCCGTGATCGCGGCGAGGTTGAGGGCGTAGCCGCCGAGCACCGAGCCGACCACCGTCGCGGCGCCCGTGCTCGTGAGGATGGCGCGTGCGGGCGGGTGCGGGTAGCCGAAGGTCGTGAGCACCGCGAACCCCGGCACGTTCTGCCCGGCCATCGTGACGACGTAGAGCGGCAGACCGAGGCTCACGAGCACCGCGGGGTCGAGCACCGGCCAGGTGAGGGTGACGACGGGCCACAGCGGCGCGGACGCGAGGTCGGCCCCCTCGCCGGAGACGATCACGACGACGACCGTCGTGACCACGGCACCCGCGACGGCCCAGCGCGGGGCGAGCCGGGCGAGGACGAGCCACACGCCGACGATCGGCAGCGCGAGCGCCGGCAGCTCCACCGAGGCGAGTACGGGCGCGAGGCAGATCGGGAACAGGATGCCGGCGAGCATCGCGCTCGCGATCGGCTTCGGGATGCGTGTCATGAACCGCGCGAGGGCGGGCCACAGGCCCGTGACGACGAGGAGGACACCGCACAGCAGGAAGGCGCCGACGGCCGCCCGGTAGTCGCCCGTCGTCGCCTGGGCGGCGACGAGGAGGGCGGCGCCGGGGGTCGACCACGCGAAGGCGAGCGGCATCCGGTACCTGAGCCCCAGCACGATCGCGAGCACAGCCTGCAGCACGCACAGCGCGAGCAGGCCGGATGCGGCCTCCGCGGGCGTCGCGCCGACCGCCTGCAGCCCCGCGACGACGAGCGCGAAGGAGCTCGCGAAGCCCGTGACCGCGCCCACGATGCCCGCGCCGACGGGTTGGGCGAGGTCGGCGGCGCGCATGAGACCAGAGCCTAAGGTGCGCGACGGGTCATGACGACGGCCGCCTGGACGCGCGTGGCACCCGCGGGGCTAGACTCGGCTGGCTCAACGATGAAACGAGGCCCCCGTCCCGTGTCGTTCCTCATCCGCTCCCGGCGGCACCTCCCCGTGCTCGCCGCGCTGGCGGTCGTCGTGGGTCTCGTCGCGGGCAGTTGGCTGGTGGCGCTGGGAGCGCTCTCGCACGCCGCCGACGAGGGGGTGCGCCTCGGCCTCGAGTCCCGATCCGGCGCGGATCTCGCGCTGCGGGTGACGGGCCCGCTGGCGGCCGACCCCGCCGCGCAGGACGCCGCCGTGCGTGAGGCGATCGGCGACGGCTTCTCCGGGCTGCGCTCACCGCTCGAGGTCGTGCGGAGCGCCACCGCGAGCGCGTCGGTCGTCACGCCGAGCGCCCCGAGCTCGTCGCGCGCGGGCCTCGTCATGCAGCTCGACGACCTCGCGGAGCACGCACGGCTCGTCGACGGCTCATGGCCGACGTCCGCCGACGAGGTCGCGGTGCAGGCGGATGCCGCGCGGCTGCTGGGTGCGCAGGCGGGCGAGACGATCCTCCTCGACGACGCCCCGTACCGGATCGCGGGCGTCTGGCGCGTCGCGGACCCGCTCGATCCGCGCTGGCTCGGCGAGCCCCAGCTGCTCGCCGGGCGCGACGACGCGGGCCCGAGCGCGCTCGGCCCCATCGTGGTCGATGCCGCACGCCTTCCCGGGTTCGCGGAGGCGCAGGCGCAGTGGACGCTCGTCCCGGATACCGCGGAGGCGACGTCTGCGGATCTCCAGGTGATCGCGGCGGCGTGGTCGCAGACGCCGGCGGCGTGGCGCGGCACGGTCGACGACATCGGCGCGTTCCGGAAGTCGGGCAGACTCACGGCCACGATCGCCGAGCTCGACGCTCGCGTCGACGGGCTGCGCGCGATCGAGCCGGTCATCCTGCTGCTGCTCGGCGCCGCGGCCCTCGTCGCCGCGCTCGAGCTCGGCAGGCTGCTCGCCGGGAATCGCACACGCGAGATCGCGCTGCTCTGGGCGCGCGGCCGCGGGGCCGGCGAGACGGGGCTCCGGGCGAGCGGCGAGGCCGCGATCGCGGCCGCGCTCGGGGCCGTCGTCGGGCT
>JAEYVF010000156.1 GCA_023432005.1 Actinomycetes bacterium | reverse complement strand
TGCCCGAGGAGGCTACGGCGTACGCGCACCGTTCCGCCAACTTCGCCCTCTCGGCGATGGCCGGCGACGCGGCGTGGCTCAACGACACCTGGGACGCGCTCGAGGATCACGTCATGGGCGTCTACCTGAGCTTCGAGGCCGATCCCCGCGGCGACCGCGTCGAGCGCGCCTTCCCGCCCGCGACGCTCGACCGCATCCGCGCCCTCAAGGCGCGCGTCGACCCCGACGCCCTGTTCCGCGACAACTTCGCGGTCGGCTCCCTCGCGGAAGCCGGGGAGGGCGCGCGCTCGTAGACTGAGCGGGTGCCCGCCGACCTCGTCCACCTCGTGCGCCACGGGGAGGTCGACAACCCCGACCGCGTGCTCTACGGGCGCATGCCGGGCTTCGGGCTCTCCGAGCTCGGGCACCGGATGGCGGCGATGTCCGCCGAGTCGCTCCAGGGTCGCCCCGTCACGAGCCTCGTCGCGAGCCCCCTGCAGCGCACGCAGGAGTCGGCGGCACCGTGGGCGGCCCGCTTCGGGCTCGAGGTGCGGCTCGACGAGCGCCTGATCGAGCCGCACAACCGCTTCGAGGGCACCAACGTGCGCCGCGGCCTCCGCGATCCCCGCAACTGGCCCTACCTCGTCGGTCCGTGGCGGCCCACGTGGGGCGAGGCGTTCACGAGCATCCGCCGCCGGATGATGGCCGCCGTCGCGCAGGCGTACGCCGAGTCCGACGGCGGCGAGGCCGTGCTCGTCACCCATCAGCTGCCGATCTGGATGGTCGCCCGCACCGTGGCCCGCAAGCCGCTCGCCCACGACCCGCGGCAGCGCCGCTGCTCCCTCTCGAGCATCACGACCCTCGCCTGGCGCGACGGGGCCTTCGTCGAGGTGGACTATCAGGAACCTGCGGCAGAGTTGCTTGCGCAGTCCATCGACCTGGGAGCCGTGTGATCACCCGATCGTCCCGCCGTCTCGGCGTGCGCGTCATCGCGCCCGTCGTCGCCCTCGCGGCACTGCTCGCGGGGTGCACGACCGAGGCCGACCACCTCGCCGGGCAGTACGAGTCCGGCACGGGCGGCGGCTACATCTCGGGCGACGGCCGCGTCGTCCAGCCCGCCGCATCCGAGCGCGAGGCGCCCGTCGAGTTCGCCGGCGCGCTCGACACGGGCGAGGCCTTCGACTCCGCGGAGGCCCTCGGCCAGGTCGTCGTCGTCAACTTCTGGTACGCCAGCTGCCCGCCCTGCCGCGAGGAGGCGCCCGATCTCGAGGCCCTGCGCGCGCAGTTCGAGGGCGACGACGTCGTCATGCTCGGCGTCAACGTGAGCGACCGCGCGGACGTGTCGCTCGGCTTCGCGAAGAAGTTCGGCGTGGGCTACCCCTCGATCGTCGACGCGGCCGACAACGCCGTGCAGCTCGCCTTCGCCGACGGGAAGCTCGCCCCCAACTCGGTGCCCACGACGCTCATCCTCGACCGGCAGGGCCGCGTCGCCGCGCGCATCAGCGGGCTCATCGAGAGCCCGAGCGTCGTCGCCGACATCGTCGACGAGCTGCTGGCCGAGAAGGCCTGACGCGTGGACCCGGGCGAGATCGTCGTCTCCGGCGGGCTGTGGCTCGCCGTGCCCATCGCGCTCGCCGCGGGCCTCATGTCGTTCCTCTCGCCGTGCGTGCTGCCGCTCGTGCCGGGCTACCTCGGCTACGTCTCGGGCGTCACGGGGGGTGCGAAGCGCTCGCGTTCGCGGATGTCGCTCGGCGCGCTCCTGTTCGTCGCCGGCTTCTCGCTCGTCTTCATGGCGGTCTTCGTGCTCGCGGGTACGGCGGGACGGTTCCTGCTGCAGTACGGCGATCTCATCATGCGGATCGGCGGGGCGCTCATCATCGTGCTCGGGCTCGTGTTCATCGGGCAGGTCACGCTCCTGCAGCGCCAGGTGAAGCCGAGCTGGCGCCCGCGCACGGGACTCGTCGGGGCGCCGCTGCTCGGCATCCTGTTCGCCCTCGGCTGGACCCCGTGCATCAGCCCCACGCTCACGGCCGTCGGGTTCCTCGCGGGCTACGGCGGCGACCCGTGGCGGGCGGCCATCGTCGGCCTCGCCTACTGCGTGGGCCTCGGCGTGCCCTTCGTGCTCGTCGCCCTCGGCCTCGGCTGGGTGTCGTCGAGCCTCGGCTGGGTGCGCCGCCACATCCGGGTCGTCAACATCGTGGGGGGCGCGTTGCTCGTGATCATCGGCGTGCTCATGGTCACGGGGCTGTGGGGCGTCATCATGTCGGAGATCGGGGCGGTGATCGGTGGCGTCAGCACCCCGCTCTGAGAAGTCGGAGGAGTCGGTGAGCCCGAAGAAGGCCAAGCCCGCGCGATCGAGCGACCCGCTGCGGCCGTCCGACCACATCGACGCACCGGTGGCATCCGGCGAGGGCGTCACGCAGCCGAAGCTCGGCGTCGTCGGGTATCTGCGCTTCTTCTGGCGGCAGCTCACGAGCATGCGCACGGCCCTCGTGCTGCTGCTCCTGCTCGCGCTCGCCGCCGTGCCGGGCTCGCTCGTGCCGCAGCGCAGCTCAGACCCGAACGGCGTCATCCAGTACCAGCGCGAGAACCCGGAGGCCTTCCAGATCCTCGACGGGTTCGGGGTCTTCTCGACGTTCAGCTCGCCGTGGTTCTCGGCCATCTACCTCCTGCTGTTCATCTCGCTCGTGGGCTGCATCCTGCCCCGCACGAAGCACCACATCGACGCCCTGCGCGCCCGCCCGCCCAAGACGCCCGCACGCCTCGCGCGTCTCGTGGGCTACACCGAGCGCACCGCTCGGACGGATGCCGCGACCGCCGTCGCAGAGGCCCGTCGCGTGCTGCGCGGGGCCGGCTACCGCGTGGAGGAGTACCCGTCGACGAGCTCGGGGCGGCGCGCGGACTCGGTCTCGGCCGAGCGCGGCTACCTGCGCGAGACCGGCAACCTCGTGTTCCACGCCTCGCTCGTGGGGGTGCTCGTCGCCGTGGGCGTCGGGGGCGGCTTCGGCTACAACGGGCAGCGCGTCGTCATCGAGGACACGGCCTTCACCAACTCGCTCGCGAGCTACGACTCGTTCAACCCGGGCCGCTTCTTCACGGAGACGGCGCTCGAGCCGTTCTCGGTGCGCCTCGACGACTTCGAGGGCAGCTACCAGCTCGACCCCGCGACGGGCGTGTACCAGCCCATCGACTTCACGGCCCACCTCTCGACGCGCGAGCCCGGCGGCGACTGGACCGAGGCCGACCTCAAGGTCAACTCGCCGCTCGAGATCGGCGGCACGAAGGTCTACCTGCTGAGCAACGGCTTCGCACCCGTCGTCACGGTGCGCGACGCGGATGGCGAGGTCGCGTTCTCGGGGCCCGTCGCATTCATCCCGCAGGACAACAACCTCCGCAGCCTCGGCGTCATCAAGGTGCCCGACGGCCTCGACGAACAGCTCGGCCTCCTCGGCTTCTTCTACCCCGACCCGCTGCAGCTCGTCGACGGGACCTACACGTCCATCTCCCCCTACCCGGGAGACGCGAGCCTGCTGACGCTCACGGTCTACGCCGGCGACCTCGGACTCGACGAGGGGGTCGCCGTCAACGCGTACTCTCTCGACACCGACGAGCTCACCCAGATCGCGGGTCCCAAGGCCGACCTCGCCGCACTCGAGCTCACCCAGGGCCAGACGGCCGAGCTGCCCGACGGTCTCGGCACGATCGAGTTCGAGGGCTACAAGCGCTTCGTGGGTATCGAGTTCCACCACGACCCCACCGAGGGCTGGGTGCTCGTGTTCTCGTTGACCATCCTCGGCGGGCTGCTCGTGAGCCTCTTCGTGCCGCGGCGCCGGATGTGGATCAAGGTGACCGAGGACGACGACGGCACCGTGCGCCTCGAGTACGCGGGCCTCGCACGCGGCGAGGACCCGGGCCTCGAGGCGGCCGTCGCCGAGCTGGCCGACAAGCACGCGGCCCGCCTCCAGACGCCGAACGTAGGATGAACCCGTGACGACCGCGACCCTCGCTGCCTACTCCCTGCTCGCCGTGTACTCGGCGGCCGCGATCTACGTGCTCGCGTTCATCGCCTTCGTCGTCGACCTGTCGGGGCGCTCGCGCGACGCCCTCACGGAACGTGCCACGGTGCCCGCCCGCGCCACCCGGGTCGAGGGCTCCGGCGCCGTGCTCGCTCCGCCCGCCCCGCCGACCGCGGCATCCGCCCCCGCGCGCGCGAGCAAGGCCGGGCGCATCGCCTTCGCCCTCACCGTGCTCGGCTTCGTCGTGCACGCGGCCGGCGTGGTGCTGCGCGGCGTGGCCGCCTCCCGTGCGCCGTGGGCCAACATGTTCGAGTTCGCCATCACGGGCGTCGTCGTCATCGTCGGGGTGTTCCTCGCCGTCAACATCTTCCGCAACGTGCGCTACCTCGGCGCCTACATCACGGGCATCTCCTCGCTGCTGCTCATGCTCGCGACGCTCAACGTGTACGTCGACGTCGTGCCGCTGCCGCCGGCGCTGCAGTCGAGCTGGCTCGTCATCCACGTCTTCGTGGCCATCCTCGGAACCGGCTTCTTCGCCCTCGGCGCGGGGCTCTCGATCGCCCAACTGCTGCAGGCCCGCCACGAGACGGGTGCGGCGACGGGCCCCGGGTTCCTCGCGAGCTTCCCCGCGTCGTCCGCCCTCGAGAACACCGCCTACCGCGTCAACGTCATCGGCTTCGCCTTCTGGACCTTCACGCTCATCGCGGGCGCCATCTGGGCCGAGCACGCGTGGGGCCGCTACTGGGGATGGGACACCAAGGAGGTGTGGACGTTCATCATCTGGGTCGTCTACGCCGGCTACATCCACGCCCGTGCGACCCGTGGGTGGCGCGGTGCGCCCTCCGCCTGGCTCGCGATCGTCGGCTTCGCCGCCGTGCTCTTCAACTTCACGGTCGTGAACCTCTTCTTCAAGGGGTTCCACGCGTACTCGGGCCTCTGAGCCCCTCGGCCCCCGCGAGGAGGGCCGCGCAGCGCCGCAGGCGCTCGTGCCACCAGGCCACGCGCTCCGGCGGCGCCGCGTGCGCGCGCAGGAGCTCGGCATCCGGCTCGACGTCGCGCACCGGGATGGCGCCGTCGACGGGCGCCAGGGGCTCGTGTGTGACGTCGGCGGCGAGGAGCGCCGCCGTGCCGAGGCCGCAGTCGTAGTCGAGCTCGGGCAGCGCGGCGGCGAGGCGCGCTCCCATGGCGAGGCCGACCGAGGTGTCGATGGCGCTCGACACGACGGCGGGCAGACCGGCCTCCGCGACGATCCGCAGAGCGGGTGCGATACCGCCGAGCGGCTGCACCTTCACGACGAGCAGGTCGGCGGCGCCCGCGCGCGCCACCGCGAGCGGATCGGACGCCTTGCGCACGCTCTCGTCGGCGGCGATCGGCAGCTGCCAGTCGCGCAGCCGATCGCGCAGCTCCGCGAGCTCAGGCACGGTCGCGCACGGCTGCTCGAGGTACTCGAGATCGAACGCCGCGAGCTCGTGCGCCGCACGCTCGGCCCGGTCGACGGTCCATCCGCCGTTCGCGTCGACCCGGATACGGCCCTCGGGCCCGAGGATGCGCCGCACCTCGCGCACGCGCGCGACATCGTCGGCGAGCGTCTCGCCGGGGTCGGCGACCTTCACCTTGACGGTGCGCACCCCGCCGAAACGCGCGAGCACCGCGCGGATCGCGTCGACAGGCACCGTCGGGAGGGTCGCGTTGACGGGCACGCTCGCGCGACGCGCCGCCGCGGGCTCGCTCCACGCGGCCTCGACCGCGGCCGCGAGCCACGCCGACGCCTCGGCGTCGTCGTACTCGAGGAACGGCGAGAACTCGCCCCAGCCGCGCGGTCCGTGCAGCAGCACGGCCTCGCGCTCGGTCACCCCGCGGAAGCGCGTCACGAGCGGCAGCCGCACGACGTGAGCCGCGGCGACGAGCTCCTCGGCATCCGGCGTCATGCCCTCAGTCTGCCCCGCTTCGGCAGCCGCGGGGCGGTTCTCTGCGCCTAGGCTGGGGGCGTGACCGACGGGCTGCAGATCTTCGACGTCCCGACGGATGCCGATGGCGTCGACGCCCCCGGCGAGCCCGATGCCGCCCCCCGTCATCGCCCGCGCTGGCCCGGCTCCGTCGCCGGCGGCATCGCGATCCTCATGGTCGTCACGTGGGGCGTCGCCCTGCTGTGCTCGCTCGGCGACATGTTCGAGCTCGCGGTGGGGTTGTCGATCTCGGCGATGCTGCTGAGCGTGCTCGCGGTGATCGCGGGACTCGTCGCGGTCATCGGGCGCTGGGGCCGCGGATGGGGAATCGCGGCGATCGTGGTGGGCCTGCTGCTGAACCCCGTCGTGCTCGTGCTGGTGCTGAGCTGGATCGGAGCGCTGTGATCTCGGAGCTGTTCGACGAGCAGGTGTGGCGCGAGGTGCCGGGGTTCGACGACCTCGTCGACGTCACCTACCACCTCGACACGAGCGGGCGCATCGCGCGCGTCGCGTTCGACCGGCCGGAGGTGCGCAACGCATTCCGCCCGCAGACCGTCGACGAGCTCGCGCGCGCACTCGACGACGCGCGGCAGAACCCGCGCGTCGGCGTCGTGCTCCTGACCGGCAACGGCCCGAGCCCCAAGGACGGCGGCTGGGCGTTCAGCTCGGGCGGCGACCAGCGCATCCGCGGCAAGGCGGGCTACGAGTACGCACCCCCCGCTGATCGAGCAGCCGCCGAAGGTGGCGTAGCGAGATCCTCCGGCGCGGGCCGCCTGCACATCCTCGAGGTGCAGCGTCTCATCCGCTTCATGCCGAAGGTCGTCATCGCCCTCGTGCCCGGGTGGGCGGCGGGCGGCGGGCACTCGCTGCACGTCGTGTGCGACCTCACGATCGCGAGTCGCGAGCACGCCCGCTTCAAGCAGACGGATGCCGACGTCGGCTCGTTCGACGCGGGCTACGGCTCGGCGTACTTCGCCCGCCAGGTCGGCCAGAAGCTCGCCCGGGAGGTGTTCTTCCTCGCCGACGAGTACGACGCGCAGCGCGCCTACGAGATGGGCGCTGTCAACGCGGTCGTGCCGCACGCCGAGCTCGAGCGCACGGGCCTCGCGTGGGCCGAGACGATCCTCGGCAAGAGCCCCACCGCCATCCGGATGCTCAAGTTCGCGATGAACGCCGTCGACGACGGGATGGTGGGCCAGCAGGTGTTCGCGGGCGAGGCCACGCGTCTCGCCTACGGCACCGACGAGGCCGCCGAGGGGCGCGACGCGTTCCTCGAGAAGCGCGAGCCCGACTGGGGCCCCTACCCCTGGCACTTCTGAGCCGATGAGGCCGCTCGTCCAGGTGCCGGCCGCCGCGGGGGATGCTGCGGTGCTCGCGGCGCTGCGCGACGCGCTCGCGGGCGGGCCCGCGCTCTTCGTCGAATCGGGGGCGCCGGGGGCCGATGCCGCAGCGCTTCCCGAGCGCGTCGCGCAGCACGTGGGACTCGTCGTGGAGACGAGCGGCACGACGGGCCGCCCGAAGCGCGTCGTGCTCCCCGCGGATGCCGTGCTCGCCTCCGCCGCGGCGAGCGAATCGGCGCTCGGCGGGCCCGCGCAGTGGGTGCTCGCCCTGCCCGTGCACTACATCGCGGGCATCAACGTGCTCGCGCGCTCGCTGTGCGCCCAGACGACGCCCGTATCGCTCCCCGGGGGCGGGTTCACGGCCGACGCGTTCAGGGCGGCCGCTGCGCGCCTCGCTCCGGAGCTGCCGCACGCTGTCGCCCTCGTGCCGACGCAGCTGGGGCGGCTGCTCGACGACGCCGCAGCACGCGACGTGCTGCGCGGCTTCCAGGCGGTGCTCGTCGGGGGCCAGGCCACCCCGCGACCGCTCGTCGAGCGGGCGCGCGACGCCGGCATCCGGGTCGTGCGCAGCTACGGTTCGAGCGAGACCAGCGGTGGATGCGTCTACGACGGCCGCCCGATCGGCGGCGCCCGCGTGCGCGTCGTCGACGGCGAGGTGCAGCTCGGCGGCGCGACGGTCGCCGACGGCTACCTCGACGACGACGCCCTCACCGCGGCGCGCTTCCTCGCGGAGGACGGCATCCGCTGGTTCCGCACGGCCGACGCGGGGGAGTGGGACGGCGAGACGCTGCGCGTGCTCGGCCGCCGCGACGACGTCATCGTGTCGGGGGGCGTGAAGGTGTCGCTCGGCGCGATCGAGGAGGCGCTGCGCGCGCAGCCGGGGTGCGCGGATGCCGTGGTCGTCCGGGTGCCGGACGCGCGCTGGGGCGAGCGGCCCGTGGCCTACGCCGCGGGCGAAGCGGTCGACGACGCCGCGGCGCTCGCGGCGGTCGCGGCGTCCCTCGGCGCCGTCGCGCGACCCGACCGACTCGTCCGCGTGCCGGAGCTGCCGCTGCTGCCGAGCGGCAAGCCCGACCGTGCCGCGCTCGCGGCAGAGGCCCGTCGCCATGGCGGCGGTCAGTAGGCTTCACCTCGTGGCGAAGCAGCAACGGTTCGATCCCCAGGCCATCGAGCGCGCGAAGGGCGCGGCGGCTCCGAAGAACGGGCCCGCGGCGAAGGCGCCCGGGAAGGCCAAGAGCACCGCCCCCGCGAAGGGCAAGGGGGGCAGGAGCGGCCGGCCCGGAGGCCGCCCGCCGGGCGCGCCCCAGGTGAAGCCCGCGACGCTCGGCACCTGGATCTCGGCCGCGCGACCCCTCACCCTCGCGCTCGCTGTCGCGCCCGTCGCGATCGGCACGGGTGCCGCGAGCCTGCAGATGGCGCACTGGTACGACCACTGGCTGCGGGCGCTGCTGTGCCTCGCCGTCGCGGCCTTCCTGCAGATCGGCGTCAACTACGCCAACGACTACTCCGACGGCGTGCGCGGCACCGACGCGCACCGCGTCGGCCCCGCCCGCCTCGTGGGCTCCGGACGTGCCGCGCCGCGTCAGGTGCTCGTCGTGGCCCTCGTGTTCTTCGGGCTCGCGGCGGTCGCGGGGCTCGCCCTCGTCATCCGCACGCAGCACTGGTGGCTGCTCGCGTTCGGTGCGCTCGCGATCGTCGTCGCGTGGTTCTACACGGGCGGCAAGCGCCCCTACGGCTACCTCGCGGGCGTCGCCGAGCTCGCGGTCTTCGCATTCTTCGGCATCGCGGCCGTCGCCGGCACGATGTTCGTGCAGGTCGGCACCGTCAACGCCGAGGCGTGGATCGGCGGTGCGGCGGCGGGTCTCTTCGCCGTCGCGGTGCTCCACGTCAACAACCTGCGCGACCGCGCGCAGGACGAGGTGGCAGGAAAGCGCACCCTCGCGGTGCGGATGGGTGATCTCCCGGGGCGCGTCCTCTACGCGGTGCTCATGGCGGCGCCGTTCGGCATCCTCGTGTTCTTCGTGCTCTTCCACGACCTCGCGCCGTACGTGTACTTCGCGCTGCTCGCCGCTGCCCCCGCGGTGCTCATCGTGCTCACGGCCCGCAGCGCCCGCGAGTTCGTGCTCGCGCTCAAGCTCACACTGCTCACGGCGCTCGTCTACGGCGTGGGCCTCGGCGCGGCGCTCGCGCTCTACCTCGAGCTGGGCGTCGGCGCCACCGTCTGATCGTCACCCTTCGCCCAACGCTGTAGCGCTCGGCCTGCCGCGCCAGTCATCACGGGCGCGCGGGTGGTAACGCTGCAGCGTGTGGCGAGCCGTCAGTCGAGGTCTTCGGCGCGCTCGTCGACGCCGCGGTCGGCATCCGGATCGCGCACCGCGCGGTCCGCCTTCGCGCGGGAGGCCTCGCGGCGGGCCGCGAACTCCTCGCTCACGCGATTGCGCAGCCGCGGGAAGAAGATGTACGACACCGTGAAGCCGATGATCGCGGCCGCCGCGGCGGCGAGCAGGTAGTGCAGGCCCAGCAGCAGGAGGATCGCGAAGACGCCGCCGAAGAGGGCGAGGCGCAACAACGTGTACGGGATCCAGGCGGGCACCCGGCAATCATAGGCGGGCGGCGCCGAGAGCCCGCCCAGCCTAGAATCGGGTCATGGCCGCTCTGCTGCGATACCTCCCGCTGATCGTCGCGGTGGTGCTGCTCGTCGCGGCCGTCGTCGACATCGTCCGCATCGAGCCCCAGCGGGTGCGGGCCCTCCCGAAGCCCCTGTGGGCGGTCATCGCGATCGCCATCGTCATCATCGGCCCGATCCTGTGGTTCGCCCTCGGCCGCGAGCGCCTGGGGCCGCGGCGCCGCGAGGCGCCCGTCGCACCGGATGACGACCCCGAGTTCCTGCAGCGTCTCGCGCGCGAGAAGGAGCAGGAGCAGCGCATCCGCGATCTCGAGAAGCGTCTCTCCGAGCTCGACGGCGACGACGACACCCCGAAGAACCCGCGGTGAGCCCGGCGGCACCGGAGGCGCCCTCGAGCGTCTACGCGACCGCGCTCCTCGCCGCCCTCGTGCGGCGCGGGGTCACGGACGTCGTGGTGTGCCCGGGTTCACGTTCGCAGGCGCTCGCGCTCGCCGCCGCCCGACTCGAGCAGGCGGGCCTGCTGAACCTGCACGTGCGCATCGACGAGCGCTCCGCGGGCTTCCTCGCGCTCGGCCTCGCCCTGGAGACGGGCGTGCCCGCCGTCGTCGTGACGACCTCCGGAACCGCGGTCGGCAACCTGCATCCCGCGGTGCTCGAGGCCGCGCACGCCGGTGTCCCGCTGCTCATCGTGAGCGCCGACCGCCCCGAGGAGCTGCGCGGGGTCGGGGCGAACCAGACCACCCGGCAGGCGGGCATCTTCCGCGACGTGGCGCCGCACTCGTGGGACGTGCCGGCGCCCGTCGGCGACGCGGGCGAGGAGGCCGCGGCGGATGCCCTCGCCGCGGAGGTGCTCGACGGCATCCGCGGCCCCCGGCACGTGAACCTCGCGTTCCGCGAGCCGCTCTCGTCGCCCGTGCGGCTGCCCGAGGTCGAGCCGGGCGACTGGGAGCCGCCCGCCGCACCCGGCTCCGAGGTGCTCGAGCTCGCGCCCGCCCCCGGCACGGTCGTCGTCGCCGGCACGGGTGCGGGAGAGGATGCGGAGCGCGTCGCGCGCGACCTCGGCGCGCCCCTGCTCGCCGAGGTCGCGAGCGGTGCGCGCTTCGGTCCGCACCTCGTCGCCGCCTACCGCGAGCTGCTCGGCGCTGCCGGGTTCGGCGATCGCGTCGCGCGCGTCGTCGTCTTCGGGCACCCGACGCTCAGCCGCGAGGTGCCCGCGCTCATCGAACGCCGCGGCGTCGAGACCATCGTCGTGCGCTCGCCGGGCCTCGACGACTACAACCCCGGCCGTCGGGTGGCGCGCTTCGCCGACCGCGTCGTCGTCGACACCTCGCGGGAACCCGACCCGTCGTGGGCGCGCCGCTGGGTGCACGCGTCGCGCGCGATCCTCGAGGTCGACGAGCCCAGCGTCGCGTCGATCGGAGACGACTACGCCGAACGCGCGCGGTTCGCGCGCGAGCAGCTGCAGCGGATGCGCGCACCCGTCTCGCGGCGCGAGCTCGCGGAGGCCGTCTGGGCCGCCTCCTGGCCCCACGACCGCCTCGTGCTCGGGGCGTCGCGCCTCATCCGCGAGCTCGACCGCGTCGCGCCGGGCAAGCGCATCCCGGTGTACGCCAACCGCGGCCTCGCCGGCATCGACGGCACGATCGCGACCGCGACGGGCGTCGCGCTCGCGGCGCAACGCGCCGAGGGTCGCCCCGGCATCACGCGCGTGCTGCTCGGCGACCTCGCCCTCCTGCACGACGTCGGGTCGCTGCTCGGCGGCGACGGCGAGGAGTGGCCGCGTCTGCAGGTGATCGTCGGCAACGACCACGGCGGCACGATCTTCGACGGCCTCGAGGTGGCCCGCTCGGCCGACCCCGCGCTCGCCGACCGCGTGCTGCTCACGCCGCAGCACGTCGATCTCGCATCCCTCGCCGCCGCTTACGGCTGGGAGCACCGCCTCGTGACCGAGCGCGGCGAGCTGGCCGGCGCGCTCACCCCGACGCCCGGGCGCGTGCTCATCGAGGTGGCCCTCTCCCGCTAGCGTGAGCGCATGAGCTTCGCCGAGCAGCTGCGTGTGGGTGAGGGGTTCCGACTCGCCGACGTCGATCCGGATGCGACCCCCGGCTTCACCGGGGGCAAGAAGGAGGGCGCGAAGGCCCTCGACGCGGGGCAGCCCGAGCTCGACCGCCTGCAGGAGCTGCTCTTCGCCAACAAGGAGCACGACCCGCGCAGCGTGCTGCTCGTGCTGCAGGCGATGGACACCGCCGGCAAGGGCGGCATCGTGCGCCACGTCGTCGGCTCGGTCGACCCGCAGGGCGTGCACATCCACGCGTTCAAGAAGCCGACGCCCGAGGAGCTCGCCCACGACTTCCTGTGGCGCGTCGAGCGCGAGCTGCCGGGGCCGGGCACGATCGGGGTCTTCGACCGCTCGCACTACGAGGACGTGCTCATCGGGCGCGTGCGTCAGCTCGCCGACCCCGACGAGATCGAGCGCCGCTACGGGGCGATCGTCGACTTCGAGGAGCGGCTGGCCGCATCCGGGACCGTCATCGTCAAGTGCATGCTGCACATCTCGCGCGAGGAGCAGCGGGCGCGTCTCGCCGAGCGCCTCGAGCGTCCCGACAAGCACTGGAAGTACAACGAGGGCGATCTCGCCGAGCGCGCGCTGTGGGACGACTACCAGGCCGCGTACCAGCTCGCGATCGAGCGCACCTCGACGGACACGGCGCCCTGGCACGTGATCCCCGCGAACAGCAAGTGGTACGCGCGTCTGGCCGTCTCCGAGCTGCTGACGGATGCGCTGCGCTCGCTCGGGCAGGACTGGCCGCCCGCGGACTTCGACGTCGAGGAGCAGCGGCGGGCCCTCGCGGCCTCCGTCTAGGGCCGGGCATGAGCGCCGACGCCGCGGTGAGCCCGCCCCTGCAGCTCCCCCTCCCCGGGGCCTCGTTCGGGCA
>JAEYVF010000125.1 GCA_023432005.1 Actinomycetes bacterium | reverse complement strand
CGCTCGCGGCATCCGACGACCCCGCCGCCGTGCTCGCCCGCCTCTTCGTGCTCGGCGAGAGCACGAGCGCCGCCGACCTCGCCGCGGCCCTGCCGACGCTCGGCCTCGCGGGGGCGGTCGAGCTCGGCCTCGTGCAGCTCGACGGCGACCTCGCGCGCCCCCTGATCGACCTGCGCCCGTACGCCTTCGTCGACCTGCACGGCGCGGGGGAGTGGTGGATCGCCTCCGACCTCGGCGAGCTCGCCACGGGCGCGGCGCTCCGCGTCGACCACGTGCTCGGCGTCGGCGGCGCCTCCACGACGCTCGCTTCGCTGCAGTTCCCCGACGACGTCGAGAGCGTGCTCGACCTCGGCACCGGATGCGGCATCCAGGCCATGCACGCGCGCCGGTTCGCGCGCCGTGTGGTCGCGACCGACATCTCGCAGCGTGCCCTCGACTACGCGCGCTTCAACGCCCGGCTCAACGGCCAGGACGGCATCGAGTTCCGCCTCGGCAGCCTCTACGAGCCGGTCGCGGGCGAGCGGTTCGACCGCATCGTGTCCAACCCGCCCTTCGTCATCACCCCGCGTGCACCCGGCGTGCCCGAGTACGAGTACCGGGACGGCGGTCTCGAGGGTGACGCGCTCGTCGCGGCCGTCGTCGCCGGAGCCGCGCAGCACCTCCGCCCCGGCGGCACGGCACAGCTGCTGGGCAACTGGGAGTACCGGTGGGACGACGACGGCCTCGAGCGCGCCGCCGACTGGGCCACGGGCGCCGGTCTCGACGTGTGGGTCATCGAGCGGGACCTGCTCGACCCGGCGCGCTACGCCGAGACCTGGATCCGCGACGGCGGAACGCGCGCCGGCACGTCCGAGTTCGAGCGACTGTGCGCCGCGTGGCTGGACGACTTCGCGCGCCGGGGCGTCGTGCAGGTCGGCTTCGGCTACCTCGTGCTGCGTCTGCCGGAGGACGCCCCCGTGTTCCGCCGCGTCGAGCGCGCGAACGCGCCGCTCGACGGCGTCGCGGGGATCGGCGCGCACCTCTCGCGGGCGCTCGCGGCCCACGACGCCGTCGCCGGCCTCGACGACGACGCGCTCCTCGCCGTGCCGCTCACGGTCGCGGGCGACGTCACCGAGGAGCGCAGCCACTGGCCTGGCGAGCCCGACCCCTCCGTCATCGCGCTGCGGCAGGGCGGCGGCCTGCGTCGCGAGCTCCGCGTGGACGCGGCGCTCGCCGCGATCGTCGGGGCCTGCGACGGCGAGCTGCCGCTCGGTGCCATCATCGCGGCCGTCGCCCAGCTCCTCGAGGCCGACGCGACCGCGATGCGCCCGGCGATCCTGGCCGAGGTCCGCGAGCTCGTGGCCGACGGCATCCTGCTCCCGCCCGCGGTCTGAGCGGCGCCGGGCGCGCTGCCAGCAGCGTCCCAGCCCTCGCCCAGGCCGCATCCGTACCGTGTGCGACGGAGGCACTCTCATGGGATTCCTGGATCGGCTGTTCGGCACGGGCCAACCGCAGTCGCGCGCGGATCAGTCGCTCGCACCGGCACCGCGCACCGAGGATGAGCGCGCGATCGAGCGCTACCGGTACCTGATCCGCACGGCCCCGCCCGAGACCATCGAGCAGGTGCACGCCGAGGCCTTCTCCCGCCTCACGGACGGCCAGCGTGCCCTCGTCTACGAGGAGCTGAGCCGTGGCGCCGGTACGGGCGAGCGCCCGCTGTCGAGCGAGCCCGCGACGCTCGCCCGTGCCGCGACGCGCGCCGAGATGCGTCAGCCCGGCTCGCTCGAGCGCGCTCTCTCCGGCAGCTCGGCGGGAGTCACCCCCGGAGGGCCGGGGTTCGGGTCGATCCTCGCGAGCTCGATGCTCGGCACCGTCGCGGGGTACGTGGTCGGCTCGGCGCTCGTGAGCGCCTTCCTCCCGTGGGACGGCTACGACGCAGCCGCGTCCGGCGCGGGTGCCGACGACGCCTCGGCAGCGGATGCGGGTGGCGCCGACTTCGGCTCGGCCGATCTCGGGGGCGCCGACTTCGATCTCGGCTTCTGAGCCGCGCCGAGCAGCAGCACGGCGACGACGAAGCCCGCGGCCGCCGCGAGGGCGAGCCGGAGGTCGAGTCCCGCGATCGCGATGGCGACGGTCGGCACGATCGTGACCACCCCCGCGAGGGCGAGCACGGTATACCCCGCGGGGTGTGCGACCGGGACGGGGCGCTCGAAGCGCCCGAGCGGGAGCGAGAGCAGGGCGACGAGCCCGAGCACGACGAGGAGCACGAGCGGTCGCGTCCACCACCACGCGGCCGTACCCGCGGCGGGCGCGATGACCGGCAGCAGGAGACCGAGTCCCGCGATCGCGAGGATGAGCGTGAGGTGCCACAGGTACACGGTCATGAGCCGCGTCCCGACGAGGAACACGATCGCCTGCATCGCGCGCGTGCGCATGAGGGCCGTGAGCGGGCGCTTGAGCAGCTGCAGGAGCGCGGCCTGGCCGACGCCGAGCGCCACGAGCGGCACGGTCGGCGGGTTGAGGTTCGCGAGCATGTCGTCCGAGTAGGGAGCCCACACCGTGAGCGGCACGAGGGCAGCCCACGCGACGGCCGCGATGAGCACGAGCTGCCACCACATGCGCCGGGCGAACCAGCCGTCGGCGTACCAGAAGCCGATCTGCTGGATGAGCGGCCACACGAAGAGCAGGTTGAGGTAGCCGAGCACGCTCGCCCCGGCCTGATCGACGGGCGCGCCCGGGATGCCGTAGCGCGCGACGTCGACGACGACGACCGCCGCGACGAGCGCGGCGAGGGTCGCTCGCGGCGCCCGCTCGTGCCGACGCAGCAGCACGGGCGCCGCCAGCTGGCAGATGAGGTAGGCCCCGAGGAACCACAGCGGGCTCCCGACCCCGACGGCGACGGCGTGGAGCAATCCTGCGTCGACGCCGATGAGGGTCGCCGCCCCGAGGGCGACGGCGAGGAACACGAGGAACGGCGCCGACGGTCGCGCGAGCCGCTGCATGCGCGTGTGCACGTACATCCGGTCGACGGATGCCGGGCCCGCCCCCGCCTCGGCGGCGCGCCGTCGTGCATTGCGCAGCGAGGTGGCCGTCGCGAAACCCCCGACGACGAAGAACAGCGGCATGACCTGCCCGACCCAGGTGGCGCCGGCGAACCACGGAAGCTCCTCGAGCGGTCGGCTCACCGCGATGCCGCCGTCGCCATCCGGCCGGACGCCCACGAAGAGCAGGTGGACGACCACGACCACGAGCACGCAGAACACGCGCGCGAGGTCGAGCGTCAGGTCGCGACCGCTCAGGCCGACGGCCGTCCGGGTGCGCTCCGTCGTCACGAGCACACTGTAGCGGCGCTCCGAGCGCGCACCGCTCGGATCAGTGCGCCGCGAGGATCCTCACCGCGGTGTCCAGATCGTACGACTGGCCCACCTCGACGGAGGTGTTGAAGACAGCGCCGCTCAGGCTCACGTACACCGGCCCCGTCTCCAGCACATAGCCGATGACGTCCCGTCCGCTGCGCACGCGGTGCACGTCATCCAGCACGCGCTCGACGTCGAGCTCCGTGATCGTCGCATGCGATTCGACCGTCAGATGCATTGCTGCCGCCCCCTTTCGACCATGCCCCCTTTTGGGGGGTCTCCCCGACCGCTGTCCCCATTGAACGACGAGCGGGCGCGGGCGACAAGAGGCTGGACAGGGAATACGCCCCGTGTTATCTGCACGTTCGCCCGTGCGACCGCTCCCACGGGATCCGGAGGCGCATGCCAGGCTTCTGCCAGGAAGTTCCGTCAACGTTGATGACGGCCCGGGCGCCCGGTGTGACCGATTCCCGCCGTTCCCATCGCCCGACAACACGGCCCGACCGATGATCCGACGGCGCGCAGCTGCGCTCTCCCGCTCCGCGGGACAGAACCCCGAGAGACCCGAAATCCGTGCCCCTTTCGTTCCCGAACGCTTCCGTGCGTCCCGCTGACGCCGCCCACATCCGCCTCGGCATCTTCCGCCGCATGAGCCGCCGCCGTCTCGCGGTGCTCACGGTGCTGCTGAGCATGTCGCTCGTGGTCATCCACGACCTCCCGGCCTCGGCATCGACCCTCGCGACCGACACCGAGCCCGTGATCGAGGGCCAGGAGCTCCTGCTCACCGACGCGACGCTCGCCGAGTCCGCCATGAAGGTGCCGGTGACCGCCGACCGCGACGACTTCTCGCTGACGTACTACACACCGGTGCAGTGGCCCATCGACCCGGGCTCGCCGATCTCCAGCTACTTCGGCGGCCGGGCCGCGCCCTGCGGCGGCTGCTCGAGCTACCACCACGGCATCGACTTCACGCCGGGCTACGGCGTTCCCGTCGAGGCCATCGCCGACGGCGTCGTGGTCTCGATGCCGATCAACGGCCTCGGCACGCAGGTCGTCATCCGTCACGCGATCGACGGCCAGACGGTCTACAGCGCCTACGGCCACATGGTGTCGGGCTCGGCCATCGGCGTCGGCACCCATGTGCGCATGGGCGATGTCATCGGCCGCGTCGGCAACACCGGCATGAGCTCGGGCAGCCACCTCCACCTCGCGATCATGGTCGGCGACTGGAACTTCATCGACCCGCTCCCGTGGATGCGGGCGCACGTCACCGAGCCCTGGGGCTGAGCCGCTCCGCGCCTACTGCTCGTGGGGCCGGTCGCCGGTCTCGTCGTCGAGGAGGTCCTGCAGAGCGCGGTCCACGTCGTCCTGCTCGGGCTGGCCGCCCGTCAGTCGCGCGATGAGCAGGGTCGGGTCGTCGATGTCGGCGTCGATCGGCACGATGTCGGGGTGCGCCCACAGCGAGTCGCGCGCCTCGGTTCCCACCGCGTCCGTCACCGCCTGCCACATGGCCGCCGCCTCGCGCAGGCGCCGCGGGCGCAGCTCGAGGCCCACGAGGGTCGCGAACGCCGACTCGGCGGGGCCGCCCGACGCGCGTCGGCGCCTCACCGACTCGGCGATCGCCGCCGACTTGGGCAGCCGCACGGTGGCCTGCGCCGTCACGACGTCGACCCAGCCCTCGATGAGCGCGAGCATCGTCTCGAGGCGCTGAAGCGCGGCGACCTGCTCCTCGGTCTTCGGGGGGATGAGCTTGCCGCTCGTCATCGCCTCGCGCAGCGACTCGGGGTTGGCGGGATCGAAGTCGGACGCGAGCTCCTCGAGCGGGCCCGTGTCGATGCGGATGCCGCGCGCGTAGTCGGTGATCTGCGTGAGCAGGTGCAGCCGGAGCCATTTCGCGTGCCGGAAGAGCCGCGCGTGGGCGAGCTCGCGCACGGCGAGATAGAGGCGCACCTCGTCGACCGGGATCTCGAGCCCGCGCGCGAAACCGTCGACGTTCTGCGGCACGAGCGCCGCCTGCCGCTGCTCGCCGTCGAGCAGGGGGACGCCGATGTCGCCGCCCGAGACGACCTCCTGGGCGAGCTGCCCCACCACCTGGCCGAGCTGCATCGCGAAGAGCGTTCCGCCCACATTGCGCATGAGCCGGCCGGCGTCGCCGAGCATGCTCGAGAGCTCCTCGGGCGCCTGCTCCTCGAGCACCTCGGTGAGAGCGGATGCGATGGAGTCGGCAACCGGCTCGGCGAGCTGGGTCCACACCGGCATCGTCGCCTCCGCCCAGCCCGCGCGCGTCAGGAGCGTGGGCTCGGTCGTGAGCGCCGCGATGTCGGTCGCCTCGTCGAGCCAGAGCGCGGCGACATGGAGGGCCTGCTCGAGCGCCGAGACCTCGGCGGGCGTCGCCGCCACGGCGGAGCGCGCCGCGAGCGCCGCGGCCTGGTCCTTCGCGAGCGACCAGTTGATGCCGTCGCCCGAGTTCTGGAGGGCCTGCTGGAGCTGGCCGATGAGTCGCTGCACGAGCTCGGGGTCGTTCGGGAGACCCGCCGCGCTCGCGAGCTGAGCCGGGTCGAGGTCGGAGTTGCCCGCGAGGAAGTCGCGCAGCATGTCGCGGAACTCCTCGCCGGGGTCGTCTCCCGTCCCAGAGAACGGGTCGCGGGGCTCGTCTGCCATGCGATCCACGCTAGTGCGACTCACCGCGGATGCACCGGCGGAATGCCCTAGGCTGACCCGGTCTCGGCTGCGCCCGCAGCGAACACGGAGGACCCAGTGACGCCCGACCCGGTCACCCCGAGCGCGGCCGATGCCCGCGAGGCGGCGCCGCGCCGCCAACTCATCGGCCAGGGACTGCTCATCGCCGCGCTCCTCGGTACGGCCCTCATCGGCATCTCGCCCGCGCCCTACGTCATCGAGCGCCCGGGCCCCGTGTACGACACCCTCGGCGACACCACCGTCGACGGCGAGACGCTCCCCGTCATCGAGGTCGACGGGGCCGACAGCTTCCCGACCGACGGCCGGCTCGACCTGCTCACGGTCTACATCGACGGCTCGCGCGAGAACCCGATCGACTGGTTCGAGGTCGTCGGGGCGTGGTTCGACCCGCGTCGCGCGCTGCTCCCGATCGATGCCGTCTTCCCGCCCGGGCAGACCGATGCGGAGTCGGACGAGAAGAGCGAACGGGACATGTCGGTGTCCCAGAGCTCGGCCGTGGCCGCCGCGCTCACGCAGCTCGGCATCCCGTTCGACTCGACCGTCGTCGTCGACCTCGTCTCGGAGGGCGACCCCGCCGACGGCGTGCTCGAGCCCGACGACGAGGTGCTCACGGTCGCGGGCGTCGAGGTCGCGACCGACGCCGAGCTGCGCGACGCCATCGCGGATGCCGGGGTCGGCGCCCGGATCGAGCTCGGCATCCGCCGCGACGGCGCGGAGCGCACCGTGTCGCTCACGACCGTCGCGCGCTCGGACGACGACGACACCCCCATCATCGGCATCGCACCGCGCATCGAGTACACCTTTCCCTTCGACGTGATGATCCACCTGCCGGACGTCGGGGGACCGAGCGCGGGCATGATGTTCGCACTCGGCATCTACGACACGCTCACACCCGGAGCCCTCACCGGTGGAGAGCACATCGCCGGCACGGGGACGGTCGACGCCGAGGGCGAGGTCGGCGCGATCGGCGGCATCAGGCAGAAGATGATCGGGGCTTCCGACGCGGGAGCCGACTGGTTCCTCGCGCCGACCGCCAACTGCACCGACGTCGTCGGGCACGTGCCCGACGGGCTCGAGGTGTTCGCGGTGTCGCGCCTCGACGAGGCCGTCGACATCGTCGCCGCGATCGGCGAGGGCGCGTCGACCGCGGCCTTCGCGCGCTGCACCTGAGCGCGACCGCTCCCAGAGCGCGCCCAGCGCAGCGCCCCTAGGATGGTGCCCGAGCCGCCGGGGTCCCCAGCCCCGACTGACCCGCAGGAGCGCACCCCGTGACATCCGCCAGCCCTACCGACGTCCGTTCCCGAGGACGCAGCACCGCAGCGATCGTCATCGCGATCCTCGCCGTGATCGTCGTGGGATTCCTCGCCTTCTCCTACCTCTACGCCGACGTGCTGTGGTTCGACCAGCTCGGCTACCTGGGCGTGCTGACGACGCAGTGGTGGGCGGTCGCCGCGATGTTCCTGATCGGGTTCGCCGCCATGGCCCTCGTCATGTGGGCGAGCATCTACGTCGCGTTCCGCTCGCGGCCGCTGTACCAGAAGCTCGGATCGCAGCTCGACCGCTATCAGCAGGTGATCGAGCCGCTGCGTCGGCTCGCGATGATCGGCATCCCGGTGCTGCTCGGCCTCTTCGTGGGGGTCTCGACGGCCGCGCGCTGGACGACCGTGCTGCAGTTCATCAACCGCACCCCGTTCGGCGAGAAGGATCCGCAGTTCGGCCTCGACGTGTCGTTCTTCATCTACGAGCTGCCGTTCTACCGGGGCCTCGTCGCCTACGCCTCGGCCATCGTGCTCATCTCGGGCCTGGCTGCGATCGCCACCCACTACCTCTACGGCGGCATCCGCATCAACGGCCGCGAGGTGCGCGTGACGCGGGCCGCGCGCGTGCAGATCGCCGTCACCGCCGGCGTCTACATCGCGCTGCAGGCGGTCAGCATCTGGCTCGACCAGTTCGCGACCCTCACGAACGACACGGGCGTCGTCACGGGCGCCACGTATACGGATGTCAACGCCGGCATCCCGGGACGCGCCATCCTCGCGGGCATCGCGGCCTTCGTCGCAGTGCTCTTCATCGTGACCGCCGTCATCGGGCGCTGGCGTCTCCCGCTCATCGGCACGGGCCTGCTCATCGTCTCGAGCCTCGTGGTCGGCACGGTCTACCCCGCCATCGTCCAGCGCTTCACGGTCGACCCGAACGCGAAGAGCGTCGAGGCCGAGTACATCCAGCGCGCCATCGACGCGACCCGCACGGCCTACGGCCTCGACGACATCGACGTCGTCTCGTACGACGCCGTCACGACCGCGACCGAGGGTCAGCTCAAGGAGGATGCGCAGACCACGGCGAGCATCCGCATCCTCGACCCCGCGATCGTGGGCGACACGTTCAAGCAGCTCGAGCGCGTCAAGCAGTACTACCAGTTCCAGAACCACCTCGATGTCGACCGCTACGTGATCGACGGCCAGAGCCAGGACACGGTCATCGCCGTGCGCGAGCTCAACCCCGCGGGGCAGAGCAACAAGAGCTGGTACAACAACACGCTCGTCTACACGCACGGCTTCGGCGTCGTGGCGGCGTACGGCAACAAGCGCACGGTCGACGGCCAGCCCGAGTTCCTCGAGTCGGGCATCCCGTCGCAGGGGAAGCTCGGCGAGTTCCAGCCGCGCGTGTACTTCGGCGAGAACTCGCCCGTGTACTCGATCGTCGGCGCGCCCGCCGACGCCAAGGCGATCGAGCTCGACTACCCGAGCGGCGGCGAGGACAGCGACGTCAACGCGACGTTCACCTTCGACGGCGACGGTGGGCCCGTGCTCGACAACGTCATCAAGAAGCTCGTCTACGCCCTCAAGTTCCAGTCGGCCGACCTGCTGCTCTCCGACGCCGTGACCTCCGAGTCGCAGATCCTCTACGACCGCAACCCGCTCGATCGCGTCAAGCGCGTCGCGCCGTATCTGACGCTCGACACCGACACCTACCCCGCGGTCGTCGACGGCAAGATCGTCTGGATCGTCGACGGCTACACGACGACCGCCGACTACCCGTACTCGAGCATCCAGCAGCTGTCGTCGACCATCGCCGACACCTACACGCCGAGCCCCGACTTCCCGCTCGACGACGTCAACTACATCCGCAACTCGGTGAAGGCCACGGTCGACGCGTACGACGGCACCGTCACGCTGTACGCGTGGGACACGGAGGACCCGCTGCTCAAGACCTGGCAGCGGATCTTCCCCTCGACCCTCAAGCCGGCGTCCGAGATGAGCGACGACCTCACGGCGCACGTGCGGTACCCGGCCGACCTGTTCAAGGTGCAGCGCGCGATCCTGCAGACCTACCACGTCGACGACGCCGGCACCTTCTATTCGGGCGACGACGCGTGGGCGACGCCGAACGACCCGACCGTGCCGCAGGCGCAGGCGAAGGCGCAGCCGCCGTACTACCTGACGATGCAGGTGCCGGGGGCTGAGACGCCCGCGTTCTCGATCTACTCCACCTACATCCCGCAGGCGCAGACCGGCGACGCCGGGCAGAGCGTGCTCACGGGCTACCTCACGGCGAACGCCGATGCGGGGGAGAACTACGGCAAGCTCACGCTGCTGACCCTCCCGAAGCGCGATACCGTGCCGGGCCCCGGCCAGGTGCAGAACTCGTTCAACACCGACACCGTCGTGGCGAACGAGATCAACATCCTGCAGCGCGGCGACACCAACGTCGTCTATGGCAACCTGCTGACCCTGCCCGTGGGCGGCGGCCTCCTGTACGTGCAGCCGGTGTACGTGAAGTCGACGGGTGAGACGAGCTACCCGCTCCTGCGCAAGGTGCTCGTGGCCTTCGGCGACCAGGTCGCGTTCGAGGACACCCTCGACCAGGCGCTCGATGCGCTGTTCGGCGGCGACTCGGGTGCGCCCGCGGGCGACACGGATGCCGAGCCGGAGCCCGGCCAGGAGCCGGGAACGGGCGGCAGCCAGGAGCCCGGCACCGGCACCGGCACCGGTGGCGACTCCGGTGACGACTCCGCCCTGCAGAAGGCTCTCGCGGACTACAAGAAGGCCCTCGACGACCGTACGAAGGCCTACGCCGACGGCGACCTCGTCGCGGCGGCTGAGGCCGACCAGCGCATGCGCGACGCCATCGAGGCCGCCATCGAGGCCGCCGGCTGATGTCCGAGTCGCACGAGCCGCCGGCCGATCCGCGGGTGCCCGTCGACCCGCACACGGGCGAGTGGCTCGAGCGCAATCGCGCCCGGTGGGACGAGCTCGTGCCGATCCATGTGGCGTCGTCGATGTACGACCGCACGGCGCTGCGCGCCGGCAGCGGGCGCTTCATGACGCCCATGGAGGAGTCCGAGCTCGTCGACTACGCGCCCGACGGATGGGCGGGCAAGCGCGTGCTGCACCTGCAGTGCCATATGGGGCAGGACACCCTCGTCTTCGCGCAACGGGGAGCCGAGGTCGTGGGCCTCGACTTCTCGATGCCGGCCGTCGAGGAGGCGCGCGCGCTCGCATCCGAGGTCGGGCTCGACGACCGTGCGCGGTTCGTGCACGCCAACGTCTACGACGCGCGCCACATCCTGCCCGAGCCGGGCAGCTTCGATGTCGTGTATGCCACGTGGGGCACGATCGGATGGCTCCCCGACGTGGCGGAGTGGGCGCGCATCGTCGAGTGGTACCTCAAGCCCGGCGGCCGCCTGTACTTCGCCGACAGTCATCCCGCCGCGTGGGTGCACGAGGACCGCAAGTCGGGCCGCGGTCTGCCCGAGCTGCGCTACGAGTACTTCGCCGACGGTCGTGCCGACGTCTGGGACGAGGAGGGCGACTACGCCGACGATGACGCGGTCGTCGAGAACACGATCACCTGGGAGTGGGCGCACACGACGGGCGAGGTCATCAGCGCCGTGCTCGACGCGGGCCTGCGACTCGACTTCTACCACGAGCACGACGTCGTGCCGTGGCGCTTCTTCCGCGTGCTGGAGGAGAAGGAGCCGGGGCTCTGGGGCTGGCCCGCGGAGCGCTGGCTGCCACTCACGTACTCGCTCGGCGCCACCCGCCCCCACCCCGCCGGGTGAGGAGCGGTAGCGAACTTCGTGTCAGCACCCGCCTCGCGCCCGTGCTAGGCTCTCTTCTTGTGCCGCGGGGTGGAGCAGCTCGGTAGCTCGCTGGGCTCATAACCCAGAGGTCGCAGGTTCAAATCCTGTCCCCGCAACGAAAAGAAGAAGGCCGTCCGCCAGGGCGGCCTTCTTCGTCTCTCACAGCACGACGTCCCCGGGGTCCGTGAGCAGCCGCCACGCAGCCGGCGCCGCCCCCGGCGATCTGCTCATCCGGTCGGCATCCGCGAGCTCGGCGACCTCGAGCCGCGCGGTCTCCGCGAGTTCCGCGACGGGCACCTGGAACGTCAGGAAGGGCCCGAGCGGCGGCGGCTGCTCCTCGGCCGCGGCGCGCTGCCCGCCGATGCCGAGAGCGGCCAGCGCGGGAGTCTGGTCGAGCAGGAAGCCCGCCGCGCGCAGCTCCGGGGGCCCGGCATCCGTGCGTGCCGCCCATGCTGCGATCTTCCAGAACCGGCGGGGGATCCGGATGCCGCGGTACAGCGGGTCGTCGGGCTCGAGAACGGGACCCGTGAACACGCTGATGCGGTGCGCGAAGGCGCGCGCGTACGCGAGCACGTGATCCTCGAGACCGGACCACAGCGCCGGACCCTGGTTGAACGGCGCCGCCTGCGGAGCGGCGTTCGTGTAGGCGAAGGTCGCCTCGTTCGCGGCGGCGGCGACGTCGCGCTCGCCCCACACGGGGTCGCGCCGGCGCACGAGATGCCCGCGATCCAGGTCGTTGCGTGCGTAGACCTCGGGGCCCGTCTGGGCCGACGCGGGCACCCGGTCGTCGAGGTGCCAGTCGTCGCCGCGGCCCAGGTCGAGGAGGCGCGATCCGTCGATGTTGACGCCCGTGCTCGCCGCGAGCCGCCGCTGCGGGTCGAGCAGCACGGTGAAGTGCGGGTAGCCCAGCTCGGTGATCGAGCGGTCGTCGCTCGGGTGCGGCAGAGCGACGCGGACTCCCAGGAAGGTCGCCTCGTAGCCCATGGAGCGCTCCGCGACCTCGGCCGTCACTCCGTGATGAGCGATTCGTGGATGGCCATGAAGATCGTGCCGATCTTGGAGCCGTTCGGCACGAACGAGATCACCGCTCCCGCGTCGGAGGCCCCCACGACGGCGTCGGCGGGGAAGAACTGGCCGTAGAAGCTGCTCGCCGCGTACGAGGCGAGCACGGCGTCGTCGAGGTCGAAGGTCCAGACACCGACGCCCGGCTGCACGTAGTCGATGGCGAGCACGGCGTCGACAGGGCTGTACTGCATGTCGGCCTCGCTCGCGGCGATGACGACGCGCGTGGGATCGGTGAGATAGCCCTCGATGGCAGCGGTGTTGCCGCTCGCGACGGCCGAGGAGAGGTCGTCCGCGCGCGGGTCGCCCGTCGGCTCCGGCTCGGCGTCCGCATCGGCGTCGGGACTCGCGCTGGGGTCGACGGAGTCGTCGGTCGGCGTCGTGGCCGGCGTCGGCGTCTCCGCGGACGACGCGGACTCGGGGGCGCACGCGGACAGGGAGACGCCGACGAGGAGCAGGGCGGCGAGCGACGCGGCGAGGCGCGAGAACGGAGTGGTACGGGGACGGCTGCTGGCGGACATGCTGACCTCGGCGGCTGGGGGGCGTGCTGTGGTGGGTCGATGATATCTCGGTTCCGCTCCGCGGCCCGGGCGTAGGCTGGCGCCATGAACGCGGATGACGCCCCCTTCGCCGTGGCGGTCGCGCAGTTCGCGCCGACCGCCGACACCGCGGCGAACCTCGAGGAGATCTCGCGGCTCGCTGTCGACGCCGCCTCGCGAGGCGCGATGCTCGTGGTGTTCCCGGAGTACTCCTCGTACTTCACCCCCACGATGGGCGCTGACTGGGTGGAGGCGGCGCAGTCGCTCCACGGACCTTTCGTGCGCGGGCTCGCCGAGATCGCGGCGGAGCTCGGCATCCATCTCGTCGCGGGCCTGCTCGAGGTCGTGCCCGGCGAGCCGGAGCGCGCCGCGAACACCGTCGTCGCTCTCGACCCCGACGGCGAGGTCGTCGCCCACTACCGCAAGCAGCACCTCTACGACGCCTTCGGCCAGCGCGAGTCCGACTGGATCGTGGCGGGCGCGATCGAGGAGCCCCGCACCTTCGCCGCGGGCGGCTTCACCGTCGGCATCCAGACCTGCTACGACGTGCGGTTCCCGGAGGTCACGCGCCGTCTCGTCGATGCGGGCGCCGATCTCGTCGTGCTCCCTGCCGAGTGGGTGCGCGGTCCGCTCAAGGAGTCCGCGTGGCGCACCCTCGTGACCGCGCGCGCGATCGAGAACACCGTCTTCGTCGCCGCGGCCGACCAGGCGCCCCCCGTCGGCGCAGGCAACAGCATGATCGTCGACCCGATGGGCGTCGAGCTCGCGACCGTCGGCGACGCGACCGACACCGCCGTGGCCTGGATCACCCGGGCGAGGCTGCGCGAGGTACGCCACATCAACCCCGCGCTGCAGCTGCGCCGGTTCCGCGTCGAGCCCGTGCCGCCGGGGGCGTGACCGCTAGACGGCGCTGGCGACCCTCCCGGCCGCCGTGCGCGCCTGGATGGCGATCACGATGAGCACGATGCCCGCCACGACGGCGTACCAGCCGAGCACGAAGATCAGGCCGATGAGGGCCGAGGCCGGCGTTGTGAAGAGCAGGATCGCGAGCAGCACGCCGAACAGGATCGACACGACCGAGAACACGATCCCGAGCGCCTTCGCTCCGCCGCTCGCGAGCGAGGCCGCGGCCGGGATGCCGAAGATGCCCTCGACGATCGCCCAGACCGCGATGACCCACAGCAGCACCAGCAGCGCGAGCGCTCCCGCGGCGGCCGGGAAGATCATGGCGATGAATCCCGCGATCACCCCGAGGATGCCGAGCACGAGCAACCAGATC
This sequence comes from Actinomycetes bacterium, assembly GCA_023432005.1. Lineage (GTDB taxonomy): Bacteria > Actinomycetota > Actinomycetes > Actinomycetales > Microbacteriaceae > Homoserinibacter. The sequence goes on along the minus strand of JAEYVF010000125.1, from coordinate 10,553 downwards.
CAGTTCGGGTCGGTGCGGCGGGTGCCGACGGCGTGGGCGATCATGAAGGCGCCGTCGACGACCGCCCAGATGCCCCACACCCACACGAACGCGATCGCCGTCTCGACGGGCCAGATGAAGGCCAGGATGCCGAGCACGATGGCGAAGATCCCGCGCAGCAGCACGAGCCACCAGACGGACTTGATGAAGCTGCTGACCTCGACGGCGTCGTTCGACATGGTGGCTCTCCCTCGGTCCCCGGCGGGTCGCGGCGGCCCGCCGTTCGCCGCCGAGCCTAGCGAGGGTGGAGGCCGACGGCTACCTTCTCGGCGTACCGGGCGAACACGCGCTTGCCGGGGGTCGTGTCCTCCACGGCCGCGTCGACACCGCGCTCGAGCATCATCTTGAGTCCTTCGGCGACGACGTCGATGAGCTGGCCCGGCGCGGACATGGCGATGCCGGATCCGAGCACGCTCACGACCGCCGCGACCGCGTGGGGGTCGGCATCCGGGCGCACCATCCCCGCGTCCTGCAGGGCGGGCAGCAGCTCGGGATGGATCGTGAGGTCGGGCACGGCGGCCACGCCGTCGATCGACCGCATGATGCGATTGAGGCCCGCCGGGTCGTCGAGGTAGAGCGCTCGCGCGAACGGGTGCTCGAAGACCGCGACGAGCGCGTAGCCGAAGATGCGCGACGGCAGCCCTCCGCGGGGATCGCGTTCGACGTTGTCGGCGACCCCGTGCAGGAGCAGCTGGGTCTCGCGTGTCAGGAGGGCTGCGAGCAGGTTCTCGAAGACCGGGAAGATGTGCCGGACGGCCTCCTCATCCGTCTCGAGGCGCTGGGCCAGCGTCGTGTACTGGAGCGTTGCGATGCCATCGCCGATCACGATCGCGGAGGCCGCGTCGAGGATCTGCTCGGCGGTGGGGGTCGTTGGTTCCATGCGCTGCCGATCGGATGTGGTGGTGCCAACAGCCTACGGGCGCGCCCGGCACGGCTCCGCACCCCCTTCGGGGGCGCAGCGGGCGCCGGCCGGCGTCATCCGGGGACGTCGGACCTGAGGAGCGTCGCCCACTCCTCGAAGGCCGGGTCGGCCGTGATGCGTCCCAGCGCCTCGAGCTGCTGGATGTGGATCGGGTGGTACGAGCCGTTCTGCCACGCCGACTGCTGGCAGTACCCCGCCTGCGCGCAATAGTAGGAGACACCGCCCGGTACCCGGATAACGGGCATCGCCGCGAGGATCGTGGTGGCCCCGCCGTCGATGTACTCCGCGGCGTGCTCGTCGCCCGTGAGCAGCCAGTACTCGTAGAGACCGAAGATCGCGAACACGTGCCCGTTCATGACCTGCAACGGCGGCTGGTCGCCCGCGTACTCCTCGAACCACAGGTACCCGTCGATGATCACGGTCGACCAGGGGTGGGCGTTGCCGGATCCCCGCTGCGGGAACGACGCGAACGTGCGGTCGGCGGCCTCGCGCCACGCGGGATTCTCGGGCTGGATCGCGGCGAGACGCGAGAACACCGTGAGGGCCTCACCCTGCGCCATACCCGACCACCACGGTTCGGTCAGCGTCCGGTCGATGTAGGTCCACGGCCAGTCGTACTGATACCACCAGGCGCCGTCGTGCTCCACGTGGGTGTCGATGAGCTCCTCGGCGTTGCGGACGGCGCGCTCGAGCCAGACGTCGTCGCCGGTGTTCTCCCATTCGAGGAGCGCCGCCATCGCGTACTGCGCCCACACGATCGGATGCGGCTCGACCTCGCCCGTCGAGAAGTTGCGGAAGACGGCGAGGCCGTCGGCCTCGATCTCCGCGGTCGCGACATCGACCTGGATGCGGTCGTAGAACGGGTTGAGCACGTCGGTCTGCGGCTCCCACCCCGTCGTGGCGAACCCCTCGGCGTTGAGCGAGTCGGCCGGCGCGGGCGTCATCGTGGGGGCCGGCGCCTGCGGAGTGCAGGCGGCGAGGACGGATGCGAGGGCCGCGACGACGGCGAGGCGCGCGAGGAGTCGGGTCACACGTCCAGGCTAGGAGGTCAACGCGGCACCGCCGACATCAGCCGGGCGGCCGCCTCCTCGAGCACCTCGATGCGCTTGCAGAATGCGAATCTCACGAGCGAGCGGTAGGGCGCGCGCCGGTCCGGGTGCACGAACGCGGTGAGCGGGATGCCGACGACACCCGCGAGCTCGGGGAGGCGACGGCAGAAGGCCTGAGCGTCGTCGACGCCGAGAGGGGCCGCGTCGGCGATGACGAAGTAGGAGCCGGAGGGCCTGCTCACCTCGAATCCTGCTGTGCGCAGCCCGTGCGAGAGCAGGTCGCGCTTGTGCTGCAGCGCAGCGGCCGTGTCGCGGAAGTAGGCGTCGGGGAGCCCCAGCCCGCGTGCGATGGCCGGTTGGAAGGGCGCGCCGTTGACGTAGCTCAGGAACTGCTTGACGCCGAGCACGGCATCCCGGAGCTCGGGCGCGGCCGTGAGCCATCCGATCTTCCAGCCCGTCGTCGAGAACGTCTTGCCTGCGCTGGAGATGGTGATGACCCGCCCGTCGGCCCCCGGCCGGGTCGCGGCGGGGACGTGGACGCGCCCGTCGAAGACGAGGTGCTCGTAGACCTCGTCGGTCACCACGAGGGCGTCATGCCGGTGGGCGAGCTCGATCGCGAGATCGAGGATCGCGGGGTCGAGCATCGCGCCCGTGGGGTTGTGCGGGCTGTTGAGGAGGATGATGCGCGTGCGGTCTCCGACCGCGGCGCGGAGCGCGTCGGGGTCGGGCTGGAAGTCCGGGGCGGTGAGCGGCACCGGCACGTGACGTCCGCCCGCGAGCGCGATGACACCCGCGTAGGAGTCGTAGACGGGCTCGAGGGTGACCACCTCGTCGCCGTCGTCGACGAAGGCGAGCAGGGTCGCGGCGAGGGCCTCGGTCGCCCCCGCGGTCACGAGCACCTCGCGGTCGGGATCGACCTCGAGGCCGTAGAAGCGCTTCTGGTGACGGGCGATCGCCTCCCGCAGCACCGGCATGCCGAGGCCGGGCGGGTACTGGTTGAGACCGGATGCGATCGCCTCGCGCGCCGCCTCGAGGATCTCGGCGGGGCCGTCCTCGTCAGGGAAGCCCTGGCCGAGGTTGAGCGCGCCCGTCGCGGCGGCGAGCGCGGACATCTCCGCGAAGATCGTCGGACGCGGCGCGTCGTCGTCGTCGAGCAGAAAGGCTCCGCGGGCGGTGCGCCTCCAGGGTGCGTCGGTCACGCGCACACGCTACCCGCAGGGCGCCGCCGCAAGCGAAGTAGGCTCGAAGGCCGAGCATAGGGATCGTTCAGCTTGGAGCCGCACGCTGGCGACTGCGTGAAAGGAGCGCCCCCCATGTCCGACCTCGAGTCGTCTGAGAACACCACCCCCGAAGCCTCCGAGCCCTTCGTGCCCGTGCCGACACCGCCCGCCGCGCCGACCGAGCCCGCCGCCCCGACCGAGCCCGCCGCATCCGCCGCGCCCGGACAGGTGCCTCCGAGCCTCGGCGGCCCCGCATCCGCGGAGGTGCCCGCCTCCGAGCCTGCCCCGCGCCAGCGCTCCGTCGCGGTGCCGATCGTCGCCGCGGCCGTCATCGCGGGTCTGCTCGGGGGAGGCGCCGGTGCCGGCGTCGCCGCCTGGGCGATCACGAGTCAGCAGGCCGAGCAGTCGCAGGGTCAGTCGGGCCCGCAGACCATCAACGTCAACAACCCCGGCGGCGTCGACGTCGTCACCGCGGTCGCCGCGAAGGCCCTCGACTCGGTCGTGACGATCCGCGTCTCGTCCGCGAACTCGGGCGGCTCCGGATCGGGTGTCGTGCTGAGCGACGACGGCTACGTGCTCACGAACACCCACGTGGTGACGCTCGACGGAGCCTCGGCCGACGGCTCGATCGAGGTCACGACGGCCGATGGCCGCATCTTCTCCGCGAAGGTCGTCGGCCTCGACCCCCTCGTCGACCTCGCGGTCATCAAGCTCGAGGGCGCGTCCGGGCTCACCCCCGTCGAATGGGGCGAGTCGACGAAGCTCGACGTGGGCGACCAGGTCGTCGCGATCGGCGCCCCGCTCGGCCTCTCGAACACCGTCACCGACGGCATCGTGAGCGCCCTCGGGCGCAGCATCCAGATCCAGTCGTCGGCCGTGCCCGGCTCGCCCGACGAGGATGCGTCGCCCGACGACCGCGGGAACGGCGGACAGGGCCCCTTCGACTTCTGGAACTTCTCGCCTGACAACGGCGATGAGCCGCGCCAGCCGGCCCAGTCGTCGACCATCTCGATCCCCGTCATCCAGACGGACGCGGCGATCAACCCCGGCAACTCCGGCGGAGCCCTGCTCAACGACACGGGACAGCTCGTCGGCATCAACGTCGCGATCGCCTCGACCGGCTCGGTCGCGACGACCCAGAGCGGCTCGATCGGCGTCGGGTTCGCGATCCCGTCGTCACTCGCGAAGCGCGTCGCCGAGGAGATCATCGAGAGCGGCGCGGCGACGCACGGCCTGCTCGGGGCGAGCGTCAGCACCGCGACCTCCGCCGACTCGGATGTCGTGGGCGCCGTGGTCCAGGAGGTCACCTCCGGTGGCGCGGCCGCCGCGGCCGGGCTCGAGAAGGGCGACGTCGTGACCGTGTTCGACGGCACCGCCATCACGAGCAGCACCGACCTGACGGCTCAGGTGCGCTCGCTCCCTGCGGGTGCGACAGCGAAGCTGACCTTCCAGCGCGACGGCAAGGAGCGCACGGTCGAGGTGACGCTCGGCGAGCTCCAGCTCTGACCCACCGCGACGGGCCCCCGCCGCGCCCTCCCCGTTCCTCCGGGGCGCGCGTCGGGGGCCCGCCGCGTGTCGGCACGGTGCGGCCCGTTGCTAGGCTCGACCGAGCCGCACCCGCGGGCACAGGAGGACGATGGCACTGCCGGATCCGGCGCCTGGCGTCTCGTACGTCATGCCCGTGCTGAACGAGGTCGCGTACATCGCCGACGCCGTCGGCTCCGTGCTCCGCCAGGAGTACTCGGGGCCCGTCGAGGTGATCCTGGCGCTCGGGCCGTCGGTCGACGGCACCGCCGACGTCGTCGCCGATCTCGTCGCGGCCGACCCTCGCATCCGCGTGGTCGAGAACCCCGGCATGGACATCCCTATCGGTCTCAACCTCGCGATCGAGGCGGCCCGGTACCCGATCATCGTGCGGGTCGACGCCCACACCGAGCTGTCACCGGACTACACGGCGCGCGGTGTCGAGACCCTCGCACGCACGGGGGCGGCGAGCGTCGGCGGTGTCATGGCCGCGGCCGGGAGGCCCGGGGTGCAGGCGGCGATCGCGCGCGCCTACAACAGCCGCTTCGGTCTCGGCGGCGCGAGCTACCACGACGACGACGCCGTCGAGGAGGGGCCCGCCGAGTCGGCCTACCTCGGGGTCATGGACGCGGCGGTGCTGCGCGAGGTCGGCGGCTATGACGCGACCCTGCGCCGCGGCGAGGACTGGGAGCTCAACTTCCGCCTGCGCAGCTCGGGGCACCTCGTGTGGTTCGATCCGGCGCTGCGCGTGCGCTACTGGCCGCGGTCGAGCTGGGGTGCTCTCATGCGGCAGTTCTGGGCCACGGGCGTGTGGCGGGGCGAGCTCGTGCGGCGCCTCGGCGGCCGCAACTCGCTGCGCTACTTCGCGCCCCCGCTCTTCGTGATCGACCTCGTGCTGTGCGTCGTCGCGGCGCCGTTGCTGGTCGTCGGGCTCGTGAGCGGATGGGTCGCGTGGCTCGTCGCGCTCGTCTACCTCGGACCCGTGCTCTATCTCGCGCTGCTGGCCTTCGCGGCACTCCGCTCCCCGGGCGGGCTGCTCGACCGGCTGCGGGTCGCCTACGCGATCGCGATCATGCACGTGAGCTGGGGGTCGGGCTTCCTCGTCGGCGTCGCCCGCGGCGCCCGCGACGCGGTCGACACCTCGCGCACCGAGTCCTGACCCGGGCGAGCGCTACAGCCAGCCCGCGTCGACCATCCGCTGCACGACGCGGCGCCCGGCCTCGCCGTCGTCGAGCGGGGTGAAGCGCTCGCGCCAGCGCGAGGCCTGCTGGCGGTAGCGCGGCCGCGCGACCTCGGCATCCGCGATCGCGTCGAGCAGCTCCTCGCGCGTGCGCACGACCGGACCGGGCGCCTCGGCCAGCAGGTCGAAGTAGAAGCCGCGCAGGTCGGAGCTGTAGTGCGCGAGGTCGGGGGTGAAGAAGACGATCGGGCGCCCCGTCGCCGAGAAGTCGAACATGACCGAGGAGTAGTCGGTCACCAGGATGTCGGCGACCTCGAGCAGGTCGGCGACGTTGGGGTAGCTCGTGACGTCGATGAGGCCGTCGGCCTCGAGGTCGCGACCGTAGCGGAGGGTGCGCGAATGGCCGCGCACGAGCAGCACGTGATCGTCGCCGAGCTCGCGCGCGAAGCTCGTGAGGTCGAGGTAGTCGACCATCTCGGTGCGATCGTCACGCCAGGTGGGGGCGTAGAGCACGACGCGTGCTCCGTCGGGGATGCCGACCGAGCGCCGGATGCCCTCGGCATCGGCTCCCGAGATCAGGCGGTCGTTGCGGGGGTAGCCCTCGTCCCAGGTGCCCCGGGTGAACGCGTACGCCGAGCGGAAGATGCGCGCGCTGTAGCCGTTCTGCGCGAGCAGCGCGTCCCAGCGGGCGCTCTCGCGCTTCACGGCGATGCGCGTGCGGAGCCCCACGCCCGGGCGGTCGAGTCCGAGGCGCTTGAGCATCGTGCCGTGCCAGGTCTGCAGCACGTGCTGGTGCGGCCGCTTGCGATAGCGCTTCCGCAGCCAGTCGTTCACGATGAGCACGCGCGCGGCGGCGCGCACGCGCCACCACTCGCGGCTGCCCTCGATGAGCCGCACGTCGCCCTCGGGGACCGCGACCGAGCCGTCGACGACGCTCCAGTAGCGCGCGACGTCAGGTCGCATCCGGCGCAGCGTGCGGGCGATGCCGAGCGGGTTGTCGGAGGCGGACTGACCGTAGAAGCTCTCGAGGAACACGGCGTCCTCGGGTGCGGGCTTCGCGCGGCGGTACGCGCGCTCGAGGCGGCGCTGGTTGCGGGTGCCGCGCTCGTCGTCGCCGAGCGGAGCCGAGACGCGCAGCACGAGGCCCCCCGCCTCGGCGCGCAGCTCGGCGTGGAAGAGCGGACGCGTGAGGCGCCCCGGCAGCTCGGCGTCGACGCGCACGCGGCTCGTGGGGATCTCGCCCTCGAGGTAGACGCGGTAGTCGCCCGAGGGCAGCGCGAGGCCCGACGTGCCCCAGCGCTCCGAGAGCAGGGGGAGCCGGACGCTCAGGCTGCCGCCCGCCTCGACGGCGGCGTCGACCCGGGCGCGCGAGCCCTCGAGGCGCACGACGCTCACGGGGTGCACGGGGTCGGCGACCGTGAGGCGCAGCGCCGGGCCGTCTGCGGCCTCCTCGAAGTGCGCCTCCACGACGCGCGCGCGGGGGAGGCGACCGTCGGGCACGTGCGTATCGGCCGGCGAGCCCGTGCGGGTGAGGATCTCCGCGAGGACGCGTTCGGCGCTGCGCCCGTCCAGCCGGTCGACGTGCTCCTCCCGCAGCCACGCGGTGTGGCGGGAGATGCGGCGTCCCAGCTCCGTGTCGGTGCCGACGGCGTCGAGGTGCTCGAGCACGTGCTGCCAGCGGTTGACATACCGGTCGTCGCTGAAGATGCGGTAGTTCTCGTACAGGCCGCGCTTGCGCGCGTACACCTCCACGTCGGGCGCGAAGAACACCATCGGCCCCTCGGTCAGCGCGTAGTCGTAGGCGATCGACGAGTAGTCGGTCACGAGCGCGTCGACGCCCGCGAGAGCGGGGGAGACGTCGACGAGCTCGCGGCTCCCGAGCAGCCGGATGCGATCGGAGACCGACGGCCCGGACGCGTAGTCGCCGATGCCGAGCGGATGGGCGCGCACGAGGAGCACCGCGTCGCGCGCCTCGAGCCAGCGCGCGATCATCGTCCACTCCTCGCCCGTGGGCGCCCCGGGGTCGGCCGCCCCGTCACGCCACGTCGGCGCGTAGAGCACGACGCGGGTATCGTCCCCGAGCGGTCCGACCGCGTCGGCGAGCAGCATCCGGGCGTCGGCGCGCACCTCGGCGGGGTCGCGGCTGAGCAGGGCGTCGTCGCGGATGTCGCCGAGGGCCGGGATGCGCTCGAGCGGCACGCCGAACGCGCTCGCGATGCGCGGCGCCACGATCTCCGACGCGACGGGGAACAGGTCGATGCCGCGCCCTGCGACGCGGTAGGCGCGCGCGAGCAGAGCGCGCACGTAGCGGTGGTCGGGCACACCGCGCACCTTGAGCGTCGCGGGGGAGTCGAGGTGCAGCTTCTTGAGCGGGATGCCGTGCCACAGCTGCACGACGAACGCCCCGGAGGTCGCGTAGCGGTTGACGTCGCCGAACCCGTGCGTCACGACGACGACACGGGCGCGCAGCGTGAGCCAGAACCCGCCCCATGAGCTCTTCGCGACGGCGTCGAGTCCGCGCGAGCGCGCCTCGGCGAGCTCGGCATCCGTCGTCGCGAGCCACACGAGGCGCGTGCGCTCGTCGAGCGTCTCGCGCGCCAGCCGATAGAGCGGGAGCGCGCCCTCGCCGAGCCCGATACCGCATCCGAACGCCCAGATCCGCGCGCTTCGGGGCACGAGCAACGCGGCGAGCGCGCCCAGGGCGTAGAGCGGCAGCCGGAGCAGCTTTCGGGCGTTGCCCGCGCCGAAGGTGAAGGTCGCAGGCATCGGCACGATTCTGTCACGCACCCCGCGGGTGCGGGCACGCGGGCCCGGCAACCGATCGGTAACGATGCCCGCGCGCGACCGGTGCGGGTCGGTGACGCCTGGTGTAATTGTTCGGGCGCTCCGGCGTCGGTATGGGGAGGATCACGCATGGGCATCGCGAGCGACCTGAGGGCGGCGCGGAAGGTTCTCACCAACGCGCTGCGGTCGCGCAACACCCGCCGCGAGCTCGCCCACCTCATCGAGACCGAGGGCACGGGCGAGCAGGCCGAGGTGCACATCGTCGTGTACTTCGCCGACACCCGGGTGAACCTCTACCAGATCCGCCAGTGGTACGGCCCGCTCGCAGAGCTCGCGAAGACGCACCCCGTGACGATCCTCACCCGCAGCCCCGGGGCGACCCTCACGCTCAAGGCCGAGGCCCCCGTGCCCGTCGTCTACTGCCGACGCGTGACCGACCTCGAGGGGTTCGTCGCCCGGCACGACGTGCGGATCGTGTTCTACGTCAACCAGAACATGAAGAACTTCCAGATGTTCCGGTACGGGCGCATGTGGCACGTGTTCATCAACCACGGCGAGTCCGACAAGATGTACATGACCACCAACCAGTTCAAGGCCTACGACTTCGCGTTCGTCGCCGGGCAGGCGGCGCTCGACCGTCTCTCCAACAAGCTGTGGGGCTACGACGTGGCCACCAAGGCCATCCCGATCGGGCGACCGCAGGCCGACCACTTCGCGGGCGAGGTGCCGTACCCGGACGACGACCGCACGGTCGTGCTCTACGCGCCCACGTGGGAGGGCGACCGACCCGCCGCGGCGTATGGCTCGATCGCGTCGCACGGCGTGGCGATCGCGGATGCGGTGCTCGCGTCGCCGGGCCACCGGCTCGTCTACCGTCCGCATCCGCGCTCCGGCGTGATCGATCGCGCGTACCGAGAGGCCAACGAGCGCATCATCGCCGCGATCGCGGCCGCCAACGCGGCCGACCCGTCCGCCCACCACGTCTTCGACGACGGCCCCCAGCTCGGCTGGCAGCTCGCCGACGCCGACGTGGCGATCACCGACATCTCGGCGATGGTGTACGACCGGCTCGCCGTCGGCAAGCCCATCATCGTGACCCGGCCGTCGTCGCCCGCGGCGGAGGTCGACGAGCAGGGCTATCTGGGCGCCGCCGAGTGGCTCACGGCCGCCGACGCGCCGAATGTGCTCGCCGAGGTGGATCGCGCGCTCAACGACCCCCGGGCGCGCGAGACGCTCGCCTACTGGTCGCGCCACCACTTCGGCGACACGACGCCCGGGGCCTCGACGGCGCGGTTCCACGCTGCCGTGGAGCAGTTGATCGCCGAGTGGGACCGGTTCGCGGCGCTGCACGCGGACGATCCCCGCACCTCCGAGTCCGACCCGTTCGACGACGATGAGGACGACGAAGGCATGCCCGCCTCGGGCGACTGACCCGGTCAGAAGGTCACGCGCCACAGGTACTCCTCGCCCCCGGGCCGGAGCCAGCGGATCACGAGGGTCGCATCGCGCGCGAGGTGCTCGCCGCGCACGACGAACTCGAGCTCGCCTCCCGGCGCGAGCGCGCGGGGGTGCCCGGTCGACATCACGCCGCTGCCGAGCAGGGTCGCCGTCACGGCCCGTACGGTCTCGGACCCGCGGTTGCGCAGCACGTAGCGCGGCGCGTGACGTCGGTCGAACACGAACGGGACGCGGTATGGCTCCATGCCGCGAACGCTAGAACCGACCCCGGACCCGAAGGACTGTTCGAGGGATGATCCGGCTCAGCCGGCCCTGTGCACGACCCGAGCCTCACCCGGGAGGGGCGGGCGGCGGGGGAGCCTTTCGCGTCGCAGCGC
>JAEYVF010000066.1 GCA_023432005.1 Actinomycetes bacterium | reverse complement strand
GGGGGGGGGGGGGGGGGGGGGGGGGGGGTGGGGCGCCCCCCCCCACGGCGGGAGCTACGTCACTTGGTGAGGTAGACGGTGCTCCAGTCGTAGTTCTCCGTGGGGACCATCTTCAGACCCGCGACCTTGCTGGAGGCCGCGATGTTGATGTTGATCCCGTAGAGACCGATCGCCGGGTTGTCCTCCGCGAGGATGTCCGAGATCTCCTGGTAGAGCTTCAGACGCTCGTCGCGGTCGACCTCGGCCTGCGCCTGGGTCAGCAGCGCGTCGAGGTCGGGGTTGCAGTAGCCGAGACGGTTGGCCGCGCACGTGTAGAGGCGGTTGAGCGTGAAGTCGGCGTCACCCGTGGTGTTGAGGTTGGGGTTGATGATCATGTCGAAGTTGCCCGGGGCGGCGATCGCCGCGGTGAACGACGCCTGGTCATCCGCCTTCGGAGCCACGTCCACGCCGATCTCGCTCCAGTACGACACCATCGCGGTCACGAGCTGGTCGTTGCCCGCGTTCGCCGTGCTGAAGTCGACCGAGGTGCTGAACCCGTCGGGGTAGCCGGCCTCGGCGAGGAGCTTCTTGGCGCCCTCGGGGTCGTAGGCGGGCCAGATGTCGGACGGCACGCAGCCGAACGCCGGCTCGGGGCAGAGCGCGGCCATGGGGGTCGCGGTCTCGCCGAGCAGCGACGAGATGATCGTCGGCATGTCGAGCGCCATCGTCATCGCCTTGCGCACGCGCGGGTCGGTGAACGGCTCACGGCTGTTCTGGAACCACAGGAAGTTGTACGTGAGGCTCGGGAGCTGCTCGAAGACGACATCCGGGAACCCCGTCACGGTCGCGACCTGGTCGTTCGGCACGCCCGCGATGACGTGGGCCGAGCCGTTCGACAGCGCCGTGATGCGGCTGCTGATGTTGTCGATCTGCTTGAACGTGAGGGTGCTGAGCTTGGCCTTCTCACCCCAGTACTCGTCGTTGCGCGAGAGCTCGATCGAGTCGTTCGGCGTGAACGAGTCGATCACGAACGGGCCGGTGCCGATGGGGGCCGCCCAGTAGGCGTCGTCCGCGGCGTCGGCGGCCTGTCCGATGAAGATCATGCTCAGGATGCCGAGCAGCGTTCCCGTCGGGCGCGAGGTGTGGATCGTGAAGGTCGTCGGGTCGTCGGCGGTGTAGGACTCGACGACGGCGAGCTGCGTGCCGAGCACCGACTTCATGGCGATGTAGCGGTCGAACGTCGCCTTCACGTCCTCCGAGGTGAACGGCGTGCCATCGCTGAACGTCACGTCGTCGCGGAGCGTGAAGACGAGGGTCTGGTCGTCCGTCCACTCCCATTCGGTGGCGAGGAGCGGCTGCGGCTCCTTCGTCTCGGGGTCGACCATCACGAGGGGCTGCATGACGTTGTAGATCACCTGCGTGCTGCAGTTGGTGAAGTTCGCCGTCACGTCGAGCATGGTGCAGCCCCAGTTGATGACGTAGGTGAGGTTCTGCTCCTCATCCGGGAGCGCCTCACCCCCGCCGGAGCCGTTCTCCGCACTCGGGGTACACGCGGCGAGCATGACGGCGGCCGCGGCGAGCGCGACGCCCGCTGTGAGCCGCTTGCGCAACGAGTTCATTCTCATCTCCTTTGATTCCAGTGACTCTTGCTAGGGATCGCCGCCGTCCGGGTTCGTCCGGCGGACATCGGTGGGGCTACTCGAGCCAGGGCCGCACCACGGGCACGGCCGCGAGCAGCGACTGCGTGTAGGGGTCCTGCGGGTTCTCGAAGATCTCGCGGGCCGTGCCCTGCTCGGCGACGACGCCGCGGTGCAGCACGAGCACGCGATCGCACAGGTGCTCGATGACCGAGAGGTCGTGCGAGATGAAGAGGTAGGCGAGGCCGAGCTCCTCCTGCAGGTCGTCGAGGAGGTTGAGCACCTGCGCCTGCACCGAGACGTCGAGGGCGGAGACCGCCTCGTCGCACACGATGAGCTTCGGCTTGAGGGCGAGCGCCCGAGCGATGCCGATGCGCTGCCGCTGACCGCCCGAGAACTGGTGCGGGTACCGGTCGATGTGGTCGGGGTTGAGCCCGACGCGGTCCATGAGCTCCTTGGCCTCGGCCGTCCACCGTCGCTGCGGGACGACCCCGCGGTGCACGCGCCAGGCCTCCGCGATGACCTCGCGCACGGTGAGGCGGGGGTTGAGCGAGGCGTACGGGTCCTGGAACACCATCTGCATCTCGCGGCGCACCGTCTTGAGCTCGCGGCGCGAGGCGCGCGTGATGTCCTTGCCCTCGAACTCGATCCGCCCGCCGTCTGCCTGCACGAGTCCGATCACGGTGCGCGCGACGGTCGACTTCCCCGACCCCGACTCGCCGACGAGACCCACGGTCTCGCCGGGATGGATGTCGAAGGTCACGCCGTCGACGGCCACGTTCTCGCCGATCCTGCGCTGCAGGAAGGTCGACCGGATGGGGTACGCGACCTTGAGGTCGGTGACGCGCAGCAGGGGTGCATCAGCCATGGGTCAGGACCTCCTCCGAGCGGTGGCACGCCGCCAGGTGCCCCTCGGGCCATCCGTCGGGCGAGCGCAGCTCCGGCACCCGCTCGCGGCACAGCTCGATCGCGAAGGGGCAACGCGGGTTGAACGCGCAGCCGGACGGCAGCGCGAGCAGGTTCGGCGGCGAGCCCTCGATCGGGCGCAGGCGCCCCCCGATGCTCGTCGCGCTCGGGATCGACTCGAGCAGGCCCTTCGTATAGGGGTGCGCGGGGTGGTCGTAGAGCTCGCGGATGCGGCCGGTCTCCACGATCCGACCGCCGTACATGATCGCGACGCGGTCGGCGTAGTCGGCGACGACGCCGAGGTCGTGACTGATGAGGATCATGGCCATGCCGTAGTCGGCCTGGAGATCGGCGAGCAGGTCCATCACCTGCTTCTGCACCGTGACGTCGAGGGCCGTCGTCGGCTCGTCGGCGATGAGCACCTTCGGATCGAGGGCGAGCGCCATCGCGATCATGATCCGCTGGCGCTGCCCGCCCGAGAACTGATGCGGGTAGTCGCGGATGCGCTCCTCGGCGTTCGGGATGCCCACGCGCGTGAGCAGGTCGAGGGCCTTCGCCCACGCCTCCTTCTTGCCCATCCCGCGCCGGCGGATGAGGGGCTCGGCCACCTGTGCGCCGACCCGGAACACGGGGTTGAGCGAGCTCAGCGGGTCCTGGAAGATCATCGCGATGTCCTCGGCGCACAGCTCGCGCACCTGCGGCACCGGCATCGCGGCGAGGTCGCGGCCCCCGTAGAGGATGCTGCCGCCGACGATGTCGCCCGCGGGCTTCGGCAGCAGCGCCATGATCGCCTGCGCCGTCGTCGACTTGCCCGAGCCGGACTCGCCGAGGATCGCGAGCGTCTCGCCGGGCCACACCTCGAACGAGACGTGGTCGAGAGCGCGCGCGACACCCGACAGGGTGGAGAACTCGACGGTGAGGTCGGTGACCGTGAGGAGGGGCGCCTCGGCGGCGGTCGTCAGAGGGTTCGTCATCACGCGCTCCGCAGTCTCGGGTCGAACTTGTCTCGCAGCGCGTCGCCCAGGATGCCGAAGCAGAGCATGAGCACGACGAGCAGGATGCCCGGGAAGGTCGAGATCCACCACGCGGTCGTCAGATACTGCGTGCCGTTGAAGATCGTGCTGCCGAGGCTCGGGGTGCCGAGGGGGACGCCGACGCCGAGGAAGGAGAGAGCGGCCTCCGCGAGGATCACCTGCGCGAACTGCGTCGTGGCGACGACGATGACGGGGGCGACGGCGCCGGGCAGCAGGGTGCGGAACATGAGATGGGCGTTGCCCGCCCCGAGCGCCTGGGCGGCCTCCACGAACTCGCGGTTCTTGAGCGAGAGCACCTGGCTGCGCGTGACGCGGGCGAAGACCACCCAGCTCGCGATGGAGAGCACCAGGATGATGTTCCCGACGCCCTGACCGAGCACCGAGGCGATGAGGATCGCGAGCAGGATGGAGGGGAAGGCCAGCTGGATGTCGGCGAGGCGCATGAGGGCGCCGTCCGCGAAGCCGCCGTAGTGGGCGGCCACGAGGCCGAAGAGCACGCCGACGAGCCCCGCGAAGAAGAGCGTGGCCGCGCCGATCAGCAGCGAGATGCGCGCGCCCGACATGATCTCGGCAAACAGGTCGCCTCCGACCTGGGTCGTGCCGAGGATCGCGACCCGCCCGTTCGACATGACCGATCCCGGGGGCTGGAGCCGCGAGATGAGGTCGACCTTGAGCGGGTCGTACCCGTAGAGGATCGGGACGGCGATCGCGCCCACGATGATGAGCCCGATGATGACGAGCGGCGTGACGATGCGGATCGTGACGCTGCGACGCGCGCGTCGCGCGCGACGCATGGCGGCGCCGGCGACGGGGACGGGTGCGGGAGCGGCGATCACTTGGCGAGCCTCACTCTCGGGTCGAGGAATCCGTAGAGCAGATCCACGATGAGGTTGATGACGACGAAGACGGCGGCGATCACGAGCACGCACGCCTGGACGACGTTGTAATCGCGCTGCTGGATGGAGTTGACGAGCAGGTCGCCGATGCCCGGGAAGGCGAAGACGGTCTCGACCACGACCGCGCCTCCCAGCAGGGTGCCGAACTGGAGGCCGACGATCGTGACGACGGGGATCGCCGCGTTGCGCACCGCGTGCGGGAAGATGACGACCCGCTCGGAGAGGCCCTTCGCGCGCGCCGTGCTGATGTACCCCTCGCCCATGACCTCGAGCAGGCCGTTGCGGATCATGCGGGTGAGCACCGAGACGAAGGGCAGCGCGAGCACGATCGTGGGGAGGATGAGGTTGAGCGGTCCGCTCAGGCCGACGCTCGGGAGCCAGCGCAGGGTCTGCGAGAACACGAGCAGCAGCACGACGCCGATCCAGAAGTTCGGGAGCGCCTGCGTGAAGAGCGTGCCGACCGTGACGACGCGGTCGGGGATGCGGTTGACCTTGAGCGCGGCGAGGAGGCCCAGCGGGAACGCGATGATGAGCGCGACGAGGCACGCGAGCAGGGCGAGGAGCGCGGTGTTGGGCAGCACGGCCGCGATGAGGCTCGCGGCGGGGACCCGGAGCGCGTAGGAGTTGCCGAGGTCGCCCACGAGCACTCCGAGGAGGAACTCGGCGTACTGCACGATGAGCGGCTGGTCGAGCCCGAGCTGCTGACGCAGCTGAGCGAGCTGCTCCTCCGAGGCGTCCGTGCCCGCGATGAGCAGCGCCGGGTCGGCGGGCACCACGCGGACGATGAGGAAGATCACGGTCGCCACGCCCCACAGCACGAAGACCGCGAGCAGCAGGCGCCTGAAGAGGTATCCGAGCACCGGACGCACCCACCCTTCCGGGATCCGCTCCGGCCCCGATGTCTGAACGATGTCGACGCGGACCGGATCATCCGGTCGCCGTGGCCTCTATGACAACGGTGTCAACGAGTCGAGAGTACCGGATCATCCGGCAATGTCAACTCGATCCGGAAAACGATTAACGAAAGCGCGTTCGCAGGCATTCGCAGGCATTCGCGTCCCGGTTAACGCGTGCGGCGGGGCATGACACCGCTGTCATGCCCCGCCGCCTGCGGGTGCGCGAGGACTCAGCCCTTGAGCGCGAGGTGCACGAAGACCGTCGCCGGTGCCTCCTCCGAGGCGCCCGCGACGAGCAGGCGCACCCACGTGCCGAACTGCACCATGCCGACCTTGGCGAGACCCCGGCCGGACGGGAGGGTCACGGGATCGCCGTGGTCGAGCCAGTCGACGCCGTCGGGAGACACCTGCGGCGTGATCGTCAGCTCGGGATGGTCGCCGTCGGCGCGCACGAAGAAGAGCGCCTCCGACGCCCAGCCGGCTTCGTAGGGATGGGTGCCGTAGTCCGCCGTGAGGACGGTGCGGCGTTCGACGAGGGTCGTGGCCGAGGTGAGCACGTCCTCTCCTCTCAGGCTCTCGGGGACGAACCGGTCGAGTAGACGACCGAGTCGATGTACATGAAGACGCTGCGATCCGTGTCGGTCTCGATGAAGAAGACCGGGTTGATGAGTCCCGAGATGCCGTCGTAGGTCGGGGCGAGAGTCGTCGGCACGCCGCGCAGGTCGAAGGTGCGCCCCATGCTCTGGAACTCCACGTACTCGCGCTTGTCGAGGTCGACGAGCATGCGCATGTAGAGCCAGTTGAGCTTGTCGGGGCTCTCGTTGTAGACGAGCTGCTGCTCGCCATCGGGGAGCCACTGGTAGCCGTCGGCCGAGCCGTCCCCGAAGCGGCGACCGCACCAGATGGCGTCGATCCCGACCGCCTCCCAGCCGTCGGGGCTCCCGGTCCACTGCTCGCGCGTCACGCCGTCGGCGGCCTGGAACAGCTGCCATCGCTTGACCTTCGTGCCGTTCACCGAGTTGACGTACCGCACGCCGGGCTGCCACCGATGCTCGTCGTCCTGCACGTCGAACCACATGCCGAAGGCACGGATGTCCTCCTCGCCCTTGCCGAAGCGGTCCTGGTGGGGCGTGTACGAGTACCAGGCCTCGAGCTGCAGGTACGGGTGGTCGTCGTTGACGCGGGAGAGGCGCTTGATGACGGTGCTCATGCTGCCGTTCACGGGCGGCTGCTCGTAGGGGCCCGCGACGGGGCGCGTCGCGAGCTTGAGCGAGTAGGTGCCCTCCATCGAGCCGTGAGACGCGGCGAACCGCATGGGGGCCGCGCTCAGCATCGAGGGGCCCCAGGAGCCGAGGTCGAGCTGCGACGGCTGCTGCCGGTAGTCCTCGTGCACGAAGTTGGGCGTGAGATCGAGCCAGCCGTTGAGCCCGTGGTCGAAGTCGTCGTAGACGAGCACTCTCTCGAGAGGGCGAAATTTCTCGAGCCCTCGCTCTCGCATGATCACGCGTGCCAACCCTTCGGTATATGGATTTACCGAGCTAGGCTAGGCAGGCGCAGAGGGTCTGTCAACGCGAGGGGGTCACATGGCGGCACGCGAGGGGCAGGCGACCCCGCGACGCGCCGCGCGCCTGAGCGATGTCGCCGCCCGAGCCGGGGTCTCGCCCGGCCTCGTCTCCCGACTGCTCAACGACGACCGGACCCTCACCGTGCGCCCCGAGACCCGGGAGGCCGTGCTCGCCGCCGTGCGCGAGCTGGACTACGTGCCCAACTCGAGCGCCGCATCCCTCCGCCGCAGCCGCACGGACGCCATCGCCCTCGTGCTCGACCGGGTCACGAGCCCCGTCTTCGCCGACGTCGTGTACGGCGCCGAGGAGGCGGCCGCCCAGCACGGCTACGGCCTGCTCATGGCCGACGCCGAGGAGGCCGAGCGCGACGAGTCGTTCCTCATGGGGATCATCAAGTCGCGCCGGGTCGACGGCCTCCTGCTGCAGGGAGGCTACGGGCCACGCGCGGCCATGCTCGCGCGGTACGCGTCGGCGGTGCCGAGCGTCGTCGTCAACAGCGCGGGGAACGGCTCCGCCTCCGGCGTGCGACTCGAGGACGACGCCGCGGCACGCCTCGCGACGCAGCACCTCATCGAGCTCGGGCACCGCGACATCGCCTTCGTCACGGGCACGCCCGGTCCCGCCTCGGATGCGCGCCGCCGGGGCTACGAGGACGCGCTCGCCTCGGCGGGCCTCGCCTCGCGCTCCGAGCTCACGATCCCCGCGGGGTGGCAGGCCGAGGACGGGCACCACGCGGTCGAGCGGTACCTCCGCGCGCACCCCGACGGCCGCGCGACCGGCTACGTCGTGGGCACCTCCGTCGCGGCGCTCGGCGTGCTCTCCGCCCTCGCCGCCGCCGGCATCCGCGTGCCCGACGACGCCTCGGTCGTCGGCATCCACGACCCCTGGTTCGCGCCCTACCTCGTGCCCGCGCTCACGACCGTCTCGCTCCCCCTGTTCGAGCTCGGGCGCCGCTCGGTCGAGCAGCTCATCACGCACCTGCGGGTCGGCAGGCCCGACGAGGTCGTCATCACCGACCCGCCCCCGCTGCTCGTGCTGCGGGCCTCGACGCGCCCGCCCGAGCGCGCGGCTCAGTAGCCGAGGGCGCTGAGCGCCGAGACGACCTGGCGCGCGATCGTGCGACCGGCGCGGTTCGCGCCGATCGTCGACGCGGTCGGGCCGTAGCCGGCGAAGAACACGTTCGCGTTCCGGTAGGCGGCGCCGCCGGCGACCGTCACGCCGCCCTCCTGCTCTCGCAGCTTGAGCGGCGCGAGGTGCCGCAGCTCGGGGCGGAAGCCCGTCGCCCAGATGATCGCATCGGCGCGCTGGAAGGTGCCGTCGGCCCAGCGCACCCCGTCGGGCTCGACCGAGGCGAACATCGGCTTCGGGTCGAGCAGCCCGCGCTCGACCGCGGCCTGGATGCGGCGCGTGCGCGGCACACCCGTCGTCGACACGATCGACGGGAGCGCGCGTCCCTCGCGCGCCGCCGCATCCTGGAGGGTCACCGCGCGCATGCCGCCCTCGAGGTTGAGCTCCTGATCCTCGAGGAACTCGATCGGGCGACGCGTCGCCCACGTGAGGGAGCCGGCCACGCCCTCGAGCTCCATGAGGAAGCCGATCGCGCTCGTGCCGCCGCCCACGACGACGATGTCCTGACCGCGGAAGGCCTCGGCATCCGTGTAGTCGACCGTGTGCAGGTGGCGCCCGCGGAACGCGTTCATGCCCGGATACCAGGGCACGAACGGCGCACCCCACGTGCCCGTGGCGTTCACGACCACCTGCGTGGAGAAGGTCTGGTCGCCGTACTCGTCGTCGAAGGTCACCTCGAAACCGTCGAACGTCGCGCGCACGCGGTTGACGTCGGCGGGCCGCACGATCTTGAAGTCGTAGTGCTCCTCGTAGCGGCGGTAGTAGTCGGCGATGATCTCGCGCGCGGGAAGACCGCGATCGGCCGTGTCGAAGCTCAGGCCGAGCTCGTCCATGCCGGGCAGGTCGTTCACGCGGTGCGTGGAGCCGAGCCTCAGCGCCTCCCAACGGAACTGCCAGGCGCCGCCCGGGCCCGGGCCGCGGTCGAGCAGCACGAAGTCGTTGCCGGGGTCGAGCCCCAGCCGACGCAGGTAGTAGGCGACCGAGAGGCCCGCCTGACCGGCGCCGATGATCACGACGGAGGTGTCGGTCGGGCGGGCGGTCACCCGCCCCACGTTACCCGGGCGCGCCTGCGAAAGGGCAGGCGATCTTCAGGCTCCGCCCCTACCCTGGCGCCATGTCCGTGACGCCCGAACCCGACGACCTCGCCGACGCCCCGGCCTCGCCCACGGCCGCCGCGGGACGGATGGTGGGGGCCGCCTTCGCGAGCGGCCGACGCGCCGCAGGTCGGGCCGCGGGGCGGGCGCGCGAGGGCATCCGCCGCAATCCGACGGCCGACAGGGCCTACCGCACCGCCGTCGGCGTGACGGGAGGCGCCACCGTCGCGCTCGGCGTCGCCCTCATCCCGCTTCCGGGACCAGGCGCCCTCGTGGCGCTCGGCGGGCTCGCGATGCTCGGCACCGAGTTCGAGGGCGCGAGGAAGGTCAACGTGAAGGCCACGGCGGCCGCCAAGGCCGCGGCCGCGAAGGTCTCCGAGGTGCGGGAGAAGCGGGCCGCGAGGCGCACGGCGGACCGCTGAGGCATCCGGCGCCCGACCCCGGCGCCACGGGGCGCGCGTGGTAGACTCCCCGGAGTTTTCCGTCATTCATCTCAGCTCTGAAACGAGGGGGTCACGCATGGGGCGCGGCCGTCAGAAGGCAAAGCACACCAAGGTCGCTCGGGAGCTGAAGTACTTCAGCCCGGACACCAACTA
>JAEYVF010000008.1 GCA_023432005.1 Actinomycetes bacterium | reverse complement strand
CCTTCATCATGCCGGGGCAGGAGCAGCGCACGAAGAGCGTCAAGCAGAAGCTCAACGCCATGTCGAGCGAGTTCCGCGGCAAGAACGTGCTCATCGTCGACGACTCGATCGTGCGCGGCACGACCTCGAAGGAGATCGTCGACATGGCGCGCCAGGCCGGTGCCGCCTCGGTCACCTTCACGTCGGCGGCACCGCCCGTGCGCTACCCGCACGTGTACGGCATCAACATGCCCTCGCGCACCGAGCTCATCGCATCCGGGCGGAAGATCCCCGAGATCGCGACGGCCCTCGGAGCCGACTACCTCATCTACCAGGAGGTCGAGGACATGAAGTCGGCCATCCTCGAGGGCTCCTCGATCACCGACCTCGAGATGAGCTGCTTCACGGGCGAGTACATCACGGGCACCGTGACGCCCGAGTACCTCGAGTGGGTCGAGCGCAACCAGCTCAGCTGACGGATGCGGCGCGGAAGCGCGCGCGGGCGTCGGCGGGGAAGAGCGCCGCGGGGTAGAGGTGCCACTGGCGGGTGACGGCCGCGCGCAGCTCGACGGCGCCGCGGGAGTCGTCGATGCGGTCGAAGAACCCGTAGCGCAGCCGTGTGACCTCGCCCCGGTGGGCGGTCGTGAAGGTGTCGTCGTCGAAGCGCGCGTAGATGGGCTCGTCGGCGTACCGGCGCTTCATGGCGGATCGCGTGGTGAGCACGGCCGCGAACGGCCAGGCCACGAGCAGTGCCGCGGCCACGACGGCGGGTACGGGCGAGGCGAGCACGATCGCGAGCACCGCGCCGACGGCGGGGATCGACGCGGCGAACCCGAGCGCGGTGGCATCCGTCACGAGAACCGCGAGGGTGCGGCGAGCTGCGGCCCGCGCGAAGGCGGCATCGGCGTGCGCGCGGTGCGGGAACCGCTCCTCGTCGATCGCGGGTATCACCGGCTCCCGCATGCCGGCGAGCACGAGCGCGAGCGCCTCCGGCGGGCACGCCGATACCGGCAGGTGTATCGAGTTGCCCGCCGAGCCCAGCAACGCGATGAGGTCACGATGCGCGCGCACGTCGCGGATCGACGCGTAGGGGTAGTGGATCTCGCCATCCGGGTCGACGAGGTGCAGCGCGCTCGGCAGGTACTCGATCGTCAACGTGTGCCCGACGGGGGTGGTGCGCCGCGCCATGCTGAGGAAGGCGAGGAAGACGACCCCCTCCACGGCGACGGCGAGCAGCCCCAGGGCGAGGGCGAGCACCGCGAGGGCGGGGTCGAGCACGAGGCCGGCGACGGCGACCACGGCCAGCGCCGCCGCGGTGACCACGACGGGCGTGAGCCTCAGCTCGCGGAACCGGGCGCGCGCCACCCGCCCGGCGTCGGCAGCGTCGGCCGTGTAGGTGAAGAGGAGCGGCGTCGCGGTCACGCCGTGAGACTAGCGGCGCGCGGGGATGCGGGCGTCAGTCGACGCGCTGGTGCTCGACGTCGATCTCGCGGGAGCGGCGCAGGCTGATGCGGTCGAGCAGGAGACCCAGGACGCCGCCCACGAGCAGGCCGAGCGGGATGCCGTAGACGAGGAAGTAGGCGTACGTCGCCGCGAAGCCGATGTTCGGGTCGGCGGGGAACAGGCTCGTGAGGATGAGTGTGACGAGCGCGCCGAGAGCGGCGCCGACCAGCAGGAAGACGCCGAGCTTGGGGGCTCGGCGCACCCGTGCTCGCTGCACGTCGACCGGCGCGGGCACGGGCGGCTCGGATGCGACCGTCGCGTCGTCGCGCGCGTCGTCGGCGGGGGTCTCGTGCTCGCTCACCCCTCCATTGTCGCGCACGTCGCTGGGTGCGCGCCGCTCAGCGAGCGCCGCATCCGCGCTCCCGCGGGGAACCGGGCGGCCCTACTAGGGCGGGAAGCGGGCGGCCTTACTGCAACGCGGCGGGAGAACGTACTCCCGCCGCGTTCCAGGTGCGCCGCCCGGTGGAGCGAATGCTCCCGCCGAACATGCGGTTCCTCCCGCCGCATGCGCTTGATGCTGGCGGCGGGCCGGGGTGGGGTGCGGCGCGCGGCGGGGAACCGCGCTCCCGGGAACCGGGCGGCCTTACTGCAACGCGGCGGGAGAACGTACTCCCGCCGCGTTCCAGGTGCGCCGCCCGGTGATGCGGATGCTCCCGCCGAACGTGCGACTGCTCCCGCCGCGTGAGCCTGGGGTGGGTGCGGGGCGGGTGGGTCAGGTGGCGAGGGTGGGGCGGGCGCGAGGCGGGTCAGCGGTCCCAGCGGATGGGGAGCACGTCGCTCAGGTCGGCGCGCGTGCCCGAGGCGGAGACGCGCGCGGCGGCGACCGCGGCATCCCACGTGAGGGAGCCGGTGGCGAGCTCGAGCCAGGTGGCGGCATCCGTCTCGACGACGTTCGGCGGGGTGCCGCGCGTGTGCCGCGGGCCCTCGATGGCCTGGGTCGCGCCGAAGGGCGGCACGCGCACCTCGACCGAGTTCCCCTCGTGGTCGCTCGCGAGCTGCTCGAGCAGGAAGCGCACGGCCGTCGCCGTCGTGGCGCGGTCGTCCGCGCCGCCCTGCCAGGCGCGCACCGCCGCGCGCCCCGCATCCGCGCCGATCCGCCGCCTCACCGCCACACGACGACGCTACCGCGCGAGGCCGCCCCCATCCCTGCCGTCTCGGGCGGCGGGAGTACCCGCACCATCGGCGGGAGAAACCGCAGCACCGGGCGGCGAACCGCTCACCCGGCGGGAGCAGTTGCCCCCGCCGCGTGTACACATCGCCGCCCGCTGCGACGGCATCGGGCGCCGCGCACGACGGAGGAGGCCGAGAGGGCGGACCACCCGCCCGGTAGCCTGTCCGGGTGAAGATCCTTGTCCTCGGATCCGGTGCCCGCGAGCACGCCATCGTCGACGCCCTCCTCGCCGAGGACGCCGGGCATGAGATCACCGCGGCGCCCGGCAACGCCGGCATCGCGGCGCGCGTGGAGACCGTGCGGCTCGACCCGACCAACGGCCGCGTCGTCACCCAGTACGCGCTCGACAACGAGATCGAGCTCGTCGTCATCGGCCCCGAGGCGCCGCTCGTCGCGGGGGTCGCGGATGCGCTGCGCGCCAAGGGCGTGCCGGTGTTCGGCCCCGGTAAGGCGGCCGCCGCGCTCGAGGGCTCGAAGGCCTTCGCGAAGCGGATCATGGAGCAGGCGGGCGTGCCGACCGGCCGCGCCGTGCGCGCCACGACGCGCGACGAGCTCGTCGCCGCGCTCGACGAGCTGGGCGCGCCGCACGTCGTCAAGGCCGACGGGCTCGCGGCGGGCAAGGGCGTGCTCGTCACGACCGACCGCGACGCCGCGATCGCGCACGGCGAGTACTACCTCCAGCA
>JAEYVF010000192.1 GCA_023432005.1 Actinomycetes bacterium | reverse complement strand
CGCCCGCACGGGTCACGGTGTCGACGATCTTGCGCGCCGATGCATCGAGGCCGGCGTGGTCGTACGACTTCAGCCGGATGCGGATCTTCTGTCCCGCCATGGTCAGCTCTCTTCCTTGTTCCCGTACGGCGCCGAATCGGCCCGCACATCCGCGCGCCCTTCGACGCGCACCGCTGTTCTTCTGTCAATCACCGCAGCCTCCGATGTCACGGCGCGCAGGCGCACACGTGTTCCCAGAGGATTCGGGATTCGATTGAAGCTTCGTCCTGCTCCTCGCGGCCCAGCCGCTTCCGATCCGGGGGATCGGGGGCTGTGCACTGCCAGAGGAGTGAGCCGCGCACCGGGCGCAGCGTGTTGAACCATGAAAGTCTGCCACACCGTGGCATTTGCTGCAACCCGGGCGTGTCGCGCTCGGCGCGTCGCGCTCAGAGGGGGGTCGTGGGCTCGGGGATGGGGGCGTCGCGGCGCTGGCGGAGGCGGCCGCCGGTGGCCGCGAGCCAGCAGCCGACGATCACGAGGGGGAAGCCGATGAGGAGCTGGAAGGTGAGCTCCTCGCCGAGCAGGAGCGCGCCGAGCGCGATCGCGACGACCGGGTTGACGTAGGTGAACAGCGGCGCGCGGGCGGGGCCGACCTCGTCGATGAGTGCGAAGAAGGCGATGAAGGCGAGCGCCGTGCAGAGCACCGCGAGGGCGACGAGCGAGAGGCCGCTGCGCAGCGTCGGCGGCTCGCTCGGGAAGACGATGGCGAACGGCAGGTAGAAGAGACCGACGGCACCGAGGGCGATCGTGATCGTGCCGAGCGAGGGCACGTCGGCGAGCTTCGACGCGATGAGGAACGGCGCCGTCGCGTAGAGCACGGCGACGAGCAGCACCTCCGCCACGGCCACGAGCCCGTCGACGCCGTGCACGAGCGCGGGGCCGCCCACGATGAGCGCGACGCCGGCGACGCCGACGACGAGGCCGAGCAGCCGCAGCGGCCTGAGCACGCTGCGGTCGCCGCGCAGCACGGCGATGATCGCGGCGACGAGCGGCACCGTCGCGACCAGCAGGCCCGTCATCCCCGAGTCGAGGGTCTGCTCGGCGTGACCGAGCAGCAGGAAGGGCCCCGCCATCTCGATGGCGCCGAAGGCGAGCACCCACGGCCACTTCGCGAGCGCCGGGCGGATGGCGCGCCGACGGATGGCGAACGGCAGCAGCAGAAGCGCCCCGCCGAGGGTGCGCCCCGCGACCATCGCGACGGGCGTGAAGGTGTCGACCGCCTCCTTGATGAAGAGGTACGGAACGCCCCACAGCAACGCCATCGCCGCGAACAGCAGCCAGCCCCGTGTGCTCACCCGATCATCCTGGTGCACGCGACCGTCATCGCGCGCCCTCACGCGAAGAGCAGGGCCCGCAGCTGCGACTCGACCGAGGTGGTGCGCTCCGGGTCGATCGTGACGCCGTCCCGGTAGAGGTCGAGGATGCGGGGGTCGACGTAGCTCGCACGCGCGACCGCGGGGGTGTTGCCGAGCAGCTCGGCGGTCTCGCGGATGGCGGCCGCGATCGCCCGGTCCTGCGCCGACGGCGAGGACTTGGGTCCCGTGCGCGCGAGCGCGATCGCGGCGGCGCACGTGCCGTGCAGGGTGCGGAAGTCCTTCGCGGTGAAGTCGCCGCCCGTGCGCGCGCGGATGTCGGCGTTGATGTCCTCGGCGCGCAGCGGATGGGGTCCGTCGTCGTCGCGCCAGGCGAGCAGCCGGGCTCGCGGGCCGCGCCGCTTGAGGAGCGCGACGACGGCCGCGAGGTCGGCATCCGCGACCTCCGACGACCACTCCTGTCCGCTCTTCCCCGGGAAGTCGAGGTGCACGATGCGCCGGTCCTCGACCCGGGCGTGCGCGCCCAGCAGCGTCGACAGGCCGACGGAGCCGTGCTCGAGCGCGTACCGCTCCGAGCCGACGCGGAGTCGGGCGGCGTCGAGCATCCGGAACGCCGCAGCCAGCACGCGCTCGCGCGGCAGCCCCTCGCGGCGGAGGTCGATCGTGACGCCCCGACGGGCGGTGGGAAGCGACTCGGCGAGGGCCAGCGCCCGGTCGAACTTCTGCCGGTCGCGCTGCTCGCGCCACGTCGGGTGGTAGAGGTACTGACGCCTCCCGGCCGCGTCGACCCCCGTCGCCTGGATGTGGCCATTGGGGAAGCTGCAGATCCACACGTCCGTCCACGCGGGCGGGATGGCGAGGGCCTCGATGCGCGCGCGCAGCTCGGCGTCGCGGATGGGCTCGCCCTCGGCATCCGTGTAGGCGAAGCCGCGCCCGCGCCGCACCCTGCGGATGCCGGGCTCGCCCGCCCGGGTCCGTCGCAGCCGCACCATGGAGCGAGTCTCACGCGGGCGTCCCCGCGCGGGGAACCCCTTGACACGGGGGCCCGGATACCGCGCTATGCCGCGTCCCGCGGGCGGCGCACGCGCCCGGAGATCGCGACGTACACGACGGAGGTCGTGAGCACCGCGCCGAGGATGACCATCCACCACGGGAACCCGGGGATCGTCGGCGGCCCGCCCGCCTCGGCGAGGTCGCCGGCGGGCGTCGGCAGCAGGCGCTCCCCCGTGACGAGGATGCGGTGGCTGTTGATGCCGAGCGGCGTGCACGTGACGAGGGTGAGCAGGTCGCGGTTGGCGTCGGGGTAGAGGGCCCGCGAGTCGCTGGGCTCCACGACCTCCGTCGTCACGACGCGGTAGCTGAGCACCTCGCCGAACACCTCGACGGTGATGGTGTCGCCGAGCTGCACGCGGTCGAGGTTCGTGAAGAGCTCCGAGGTCGCGAGGCCGCGGTGGCCGGTGAGCACGGCGCGCGTGCCGACGCCCCCGACGGGGAGCGCGGTGCCCTCGAGGTGGCCGACCCCCTCCTCGAGCGTCGCCTCGGAGGTGCCGTGGTACACCGGCAGGTCGACGCCGATGACGGGGATCTTGATACGCGCCATGAGCCCGTCGGCGTCGGCGCGCAGGAGCTGCGCGTAGTCGAGACGCGCCTCGTCGCCGATGACCTCGGACGAGGTGGGGATGTGCTCGTCGGCGGCGACGACGGCTCCCCCGACGAGGGTCGCGTTGTAGGTGCGCGCCTGCTCGAGGGCCTGCGCGAGCGTGCGGGCGCCGAGATCCTCGACGCCGTCGGCGAGGCGCGTGATCTCCTGCGCCTGCTCGACCTGCGAGAACCAGTTGGCGGCGGTGGGAGCGAGCAGCACGACGGCGCCCACGAGGAACACGACCGCCGTGCCGAAGGCGAGCCACGGCATCCGCCAGCGACGCGCGCGGGAGGCGACGCGACGGTGACGGATGCCGGCGGTTGCGGTCATGGTGTCCTCACGCACGAGGACGGGGGTGTCGTCCGACTCCCCCGCCCTCGTGACACGGTCAGTGCTGCTCGGCCTGCTTCCGGCGGCGCGCCGCCAGGAGCGCGAAGCCGAGGGCGAGCGCCATGAGGCTCGCGCCCGCGACCGTGAAGGTCACGACGCCGTTGCCACCCGTGAAGGGCAGCAGCCACGCGGGCACCTGGCTGTTCGCGATCTGCACGTAGTTCACGGCGGGGGCGGTGCTCGACGTGCCGGCCGTGACGGTCACCGCGTGCGGGGTCGTGTCGAGCTGGTAGCCGACGGGCGCCGCGGTCTCCACGAGGAAGTAGCGTCCGACCTTGAGGGCGGGGATGTCGAGGAGACCCGAGGCGCCGCTCGTCCAGTCGGTCTCGCCGGCGACCTCGACGCGGTTGGCCGAGGCGATCTCGCCCGCGTCGACGACGCCGTCCTGGTCGACGTCGACGTAGAGCTCGAAGGTCGCGCCCGCGAGCGGGGTGCGCGCGGGAACGTCGGCGACGTCCGTGTCCGCGTACTTGAAAACGCGGAGCTGCCCGAAGTTCGTGCTCGCGGGGTCGGTGAGCTGCGCGTTGTTGACCGTGACACCCGCGGTGTTGTCGACGATGCCGTCGGCCGGCACCGCGACGATCCTGGTCGGGACGGTCACCACGACCTCGCCGCCCTGCGCCGAGGCCTGGAGCTTCGCGAGCCCCGCCGCCGTGAAGCTCACGGTGACCGACGTCGTCGCCGCCGTGATGGGCGAGGTGATGGCGTAGTCGGTGACGGCGGTGAGCGCGACCGGGTCGCCGGCGTCGTCGGTCGCCGTGACCGACCACGCGGTGATGCCCGCCGGCTCGTCGCCGGGCGCCACGAAGTCGAGCTCGGTGTCGACGACGGTGTCGGTGACGCTGAAGACGGTGAGGGCGTCGCCCGCGGCGAGCACCGGCACGTCGGCCGAGATCGTCCAGCTGACGTGGTCGCCCGCCGTGAAGAAGGCCGCGTCGCCGGAGTTGACGACCTTCTCGACGCCCGTGACGGCGTTCTTCGGGTAGGCGTGGACCGTGTAGAGCCACTCGTTGGGATTGGTCGGGTGCGTCGCGCCGGTCGGGAACGGGACCGTCACGAGGAACGGCTGTGCCGGGGAGATGACACCCGCGGGCAGCGGGCTGACCTCGCGCACGAGGTAGAGGCCGAAATCGAGCGAGCCGAAGGTCGCGATGCCCGACGCGTTCGTCGCGACGGGCGTGCCGGCCGTGCCGAGGGTGAAGTCGGCGTCGGTGAACGTCGCGGTGGAGGCGACGAACGCGGCCTGCGCCTCGCTCGCCCGCTGCCATCCGGCGTTCGAGAGGAGGTCGAGCTCGGCGCCGCCGTCGAGCACGGGTGTGATGGTGAAGTTCGCGCCCGCGATCGGGAGCGCACCGCCGGGCGCCGCCCCGAGGTCGACACCCGTCTGGGCGCCGGTGTTGCCCGCCTCGCCGTTCGCGTCGTTCTTCTCGTACTTGTGCACGACGACCGAGGTGGCGGCGAGCCCCGCGCGCGCGGGATCGATGTGGCCGATGTCGGCCCCCGTGAGCGGGTCGGCCGACGCGGTGCCGGCGAGGCCGGCGGCGCCGAGGAGACCGATCGCGAGCGCACTCGCTGCGGCGACAGCGCGACGGGCGCGGCTGCGGGTCGTGATGGGGGTCATGTCCATCTCTCTGTTCGGGTTTCGGGTGGGTGCTCCGGCCGTCATGCCTGCCGGTACGCGGGCACGACGGAGGGCTCCCGGAGCGGGAGCTGGCTCGACCCGACGGCGTCGAGGGCACGACGGACGTCGGGTGCGGGACGCACGCGGGCGCGCGCGACCACGGTGGTGCGACGCATGGCGTCTCCAGAGTCGGGTTTCGGGTGTCGCGCGCACTGGGGTAAGCAGCGCAGGGTCGGGTGAACCCAGATGCGACTTCTCGAGTCTAGGAGCGCCGGCGACGGAGGTTCCTCCCCCCGTTGTGGTCGCATGGGAGCGGTGCCACGCCGCGGGCTCGGGAAGCCGCCTCGCCGCTGTCTACACTTGCCCCGTGCCCCGACGCCTGCCCGCCCTCGCCGCGGCCGTCGCGCTCGCTGCGGCGCTGCTCGGCGGATGCGCGTCGCCCGCTCTGCGCGCCGAGGTCGCCGTGCCGGGCGATGCCGCGACGATCGCCGAGGCCCTCGAGCTCGTGGCCCCCGGCGGCGTCGTGCGGGTCGCCGCCGGGCGGTATGAGGAGCAGGTCGTCGTCGACACTCCGGATGTCACGCTGCGCGGCGAGGACCGCGACGGCACGGTCATCGATGGGGGCGGCATCCGCCCGTACGGCGTCGTCGCGATCGCCGACGGCGTGAGCATCGAGAACCTCACGGTCACCGGCGCGACGTTCTACGGCGTGCTCGTCACCGGACTGCACGACGGCGACGCGCCGGCGGACCCGGGCACCGGCGGGTACACGGGGTGGGACCCCGAGCGCTTCCCCCCGTTGCAGCGATTCCTCGTCGACCACGTCACGGCGCACAACAACGGGCTCTACGGCATCTACGCCTTCAACTCGCAGCACGGCGTCATCCGCGACTCCTACGCCTCCGGCTCGGCCGACAGCGGCTTCTACGTCGGCCAGTGCGAGCAGTGCGACATCCTCGTCACGGGCAACGTCGCCGAGCGCAACGCCGTCGGCTTCGAGAACGCGAATGCGAGCGACTCGGTCGTCGTCGTCGGCAACCGCTTCTCGGGCAACCGCGTCGGCATGACGTTGCTGTCGAGCTACCAGGAGGCCTTCACCCCGCAGCGCGGCAACACCGTCGTCGGCAACCTCGTGGCCGACAACACGGAGGCCGACTCACCCTCTCAAGCGGAGGGGGGCTTCGCCACGGGCGTCGGCATCTCGGGAGGCCAGCACAACGTCGTCGAGCGCAATCGCATCACGGGCAATCCGCGCGCGGCCGTCGTGCTCGCGAGCACCGAGGACATCCCGGCGCTCGGCAATCGTTTCGTCGACAACGTCGTCGACGGCGTCGCGGTGGCGAACGTGTCGAGGGCACGCACCCCCGCATCCGGCAACTGCTGGCGGGACGCGGTGCTCACGGAGCCCGCCGAGCTCGCCGCCGAGCTCGCGGACGCGTGCGACGGCGCGACCGGTGCGCAGGCCGCCGCCGACGGGATCGCCGGCCCCGAGGAGCCGCGGGGCGTGAGCTTCCTGAAGGTCGCCCCGCCGCGTGCGCAGCCGCAGCTCGAGCGCGGCGTCGCGACCGACCCGCTCCCGCGGACCGTGCGGATGCCCGACCTCGCCTCGTTCGGCGTGCCCGAGCACTCCTTCCTCGCCGACCGCTCGGGGACGCGATGAGGGCGCGATCCGCAGCTGCGCTCGTCGCCGCCCTCGCGCTCGCCGCGGGTCTCCTGACGGGCTGCACCCCCGCCGAGCCCGCCGACGGCCCGCGCGCGGTCACGAGCGAGGAGGCGCAGCTGCTCGCCCTGGCGCGGTTCACGAACTTCGACCGCGGCACCCGTGCGTTCTCGACGGAGCTCGCGGTGTCGGGCGTCGACACGCGCGTGCAGGGATGGGTCGACTACGTCGCGGAGCTCGGCTACGCGACCGTGAGCGGCTCCTTCGGCAGCGAGGCCCTGCTGTGGTCGGACGGCTCGCTGGGATCCATCCCGGCCGTGCCCGACGCGGACGGCAACCCTCCGCTGCCGATCCCGGACCTCGCGGATGCGGCCTGGCAGTTCCAGACGCTCGACGCGAGCGGCTCGGCGTTCTCGGCGCTCCTCGCGGCGCTCAGCGCGCTCGGTCAGGATCGCCCGGACAACCCGCTCCTCCTCCAGCAGTCGGGCGCCATGCGCCTGCGCGTGGACGACGTGGCGGGCACCCCGGTGACCGTCTTCGCCGCCCCGCCCGACGACGCGCCCGACGCGGGTGGCGAGCTCGATCCCGAGGCGTCGCCCCTGCGCCTGTGGGTCGCGGAGGACGGCCTCCTGCTGCGCGCCGAGTTCCGACTGGACGGCCGATGGATCACGGTCGAGCTGCCCGACGTCGCAGCGCCCGAGCTCGAGCTCCCGGAGGCCGCACGATGACGCGCGAGCCCGCTCCGGCGCCCTCCCTCGACGCGCTCTCGAGACGGGCGCTGCTCACGGGCGCGGGCGTCGCCGCCGTCGTCGCGGCCGGTGCCTCGGGGATGCTCGCGACGGGCCGGGGCGCCGGATCGGAGCGGAGCCCCGAGGGTGCGTCGGTCGACGCGCGCGGCACCCACCAGGCCGGGATCGCGCGTCCCGAGGTGCCGCAGCGTCACTGCCTGCTGTCGGTCGTCGACGTCGACACCACCGCGCTGCGGTCGACCCTGCGCGCGCTCGGCGGCGCGATCGCCGCCGTGACCGCGCATCCGGGCCTCGCCGACCTCACGCCCGATGGACCGGGCGATCTGACGGTGACCGTGGGCCTCGGCGCGCGCGCCCTCGCCGCGACGGCGCATCCGGAGCTCGCGGACGCCGTCGCGTTCCCCTCGTTCTCCGGTGACGAGGCGCTCCCCGCCGATCGCCTCGGCGGCGACCTCCTGCTGAGCGTCAACGCGTCGGATGCGACCGTGCTCGAGCCCGTAGCCTCCTGGCTGCTCGAGCACGTCGCGGGCGCCCGCGTGACGTGGTCCCAGTTCGGCTACCGCGGCGACGCCGTCGACGGCGTCGCCCGCAACCCCCTCGGCTACCACGACGGCATCATCGTTCCTCGGGGTGAGGACGAGCTGCGCGAGAACGTCTGGATCGCCGAGGGGCCGCTCGCGGGCGGCTCGATCTGCGCCGTGCGCCGCTTCCTCATCGACGTCGCGGCCTTCCGCGCTCTCGCCCCCGACGCGCGCGACGCCGTCATCGGGCGCGCCCAACGCGACGGCTCACCCCTCTCGGGCGGCGGGCGCGACGACGAGGTCGACCTGTCGGCGAAGGCGCCCGACGGCACGCTCCTCGTGCCGCTGCGCGCCCATGCCCGCGCCGCGCATCCGTCGTTCACGGGCAGCCGGCTCATGCTGCGGCGCAGCTACAGCTTCCACGAGTCCGCCGACGAGCTCGGGCACGTGTTCATCTCCTTCCAGCGCGACGCGGAGACGTTCTCCCGCACCCAGCTCCGCCTCGACGAGTCCGACGCCCTGAGTGGGTTCATCACGCCGACCGCGACCGCGGCGTTCGCGATCCTCCCGGGCTTCGCCTCGGGCGAAGAGCTCGGCGCATCGCTCTTCTGAGGCGCGCGGCGCGGATTCGTCAGGCGCGGTGAGCGGCGCCGGTTCGCCGCGAGCGGCGCGCACGCAGCTGCCACGCGCCGAGCGCGAGCGCGAGCAGCACGGCGGCGGCCCCCGCGATCGTGAACGCGTCGGCGCTCATACCCCCCGCGAACGGGAGCGCGGGCGGCAGGTAGGGATGGTTGGTGAGGGTCAGCGCGAGCGCGGTCGTGCTCGTCGGCGCGGTCACCGTGATCCAGCCGTCGGCGTCCGTCGGGAGGGCCGTCGCCCCCTGGCTCCAGGTGCCCGCCGCCCACGCGTAGCCGCCCCATGAGAACGGGCCGTCGAGCGGCTCGCGTAGCTCGACGCTCGCGCCGAAGGGGATGCCGTCGATCGTCACGGGGGCGCCGACCGCGACCTGCACGCTCTGCACGGGTCCGCCGTCGACCGTGTACTCGACCGGGAACGTCGTGCCGGGCGGCAGGGCGGCGGTCGGGGCGAGCGCCTTCGTGACGGTGATCGAGGTGTAGCTGTTGGTGGCCCGGAGCAGCTGACCGCCGGAGGTGCTGGTCGGGGAGATCACGAGCCGCCCGGTGTCGTCGCTGCCGCCGCCCGTGTTCGGAGTGAAGGCGACGAGCTCGGGGGTCGCGCCATCCTCCGTGACCGTGAGCGTGTAGCCGTAGGGCAGCGTCTCGGTCGAGGTGATCGTCTGACCGGCGGTGAGCACGTACTCGAGGGTGTCCACGGTGAGGGGCGTTGCGGGGCCCGCCGTCCACAACCGGTCGTCGCCGCGGAAGTTCGTCGCGGATCCGACCGTGAAGGTGTACTCGGCGCCCGCGGGCGGCGAGCCCACGACCGCCTTCTCGAGGCGGAACGTGCTGAAGCCCACCCAGCCGGCGTCGAGGGAGTGGTCGTTCTCGCCCATGCCGCCTACCGAGACGAGCGCGCGTCCCGTCGCGACGGCCGGATTGGAGTCGACGAGGCGGTCCCCTCCCGCGGCCTGCGTCGTGCGCACCATCTGGCCCCACGTGAGGCCCGTGAACATGGTCTGCACGGATGACGCCGTACCGCTCGGCCAGCGGAGGTCGACCGGCGTGACCGCCGGCCGCGACGGGAACACGACGACGTAGTCGGCATCCTTCACGAAGCCCGCGATCCCGCCGGATGGCGCGTCGACCGAGCGGAAGTAGTACGTGCCGTCCTGGCCGTTGAGCGTGGCCGTCTGCGTCGATGCGAGCAGCGTCACGGGGTTGCCCGATGCGTCGGCGGTCCAGAGCTCGACGGGCGCGCCGTTGATCGCGGGCTCGTCGGGGTCCTGGATGCCGTCCCCGTCGGCGTCGTACCAGACGCGGTTACCGATCTCGACGGGCGCCTCGTCGAGCAGGAACGCGACGCCGCCGATGCCGCCGTTCTTGCCGAAGTAGCCGACGCCGGGGAGGTACTGGTCGAACCCGTTGATGCTGTGGCCGTCGATCAGGCTCAGGAAGCGGTTGCCCGCGGCGTTGTAGGTGCGAGCGGCGTCGAACGAGGTCGTCGTGAGCTGGTTGGAGCCCGCGATCGTCGCGACCGCCCCGAGCGCCGTCTCGTCGTGGACGACGCCCTCGTTGTTGACGATGCGGCCCGCGCCGTTGTAGCCGACGCTGTCCTCGAAGAACTCGAGCCCCCCGTGCTGGAAGTTCTGACGCGTGGGCTGGCCCCAGACCGCGCCCTCCGCGCCGTAGCCCGGCACGCGCGAGACGACATCGAGTCCCGCCGTCGTCGCGGGCACGCCCGCGCCCGCTGCCGTGCCGAGGTTCTCGATGGCGAGCGCACCGTCCGCACCGCGCCCGGCGAACAGCACGTCGCCGATCGGGAGAGCGTTGATGGTCCCCGACTGCCACGCCGTGTAGCTCGTCGGCCAGAGCGCGTCGACGCCCGTCTGATAGCTGAAGCGGTCGATGAGACCGAGGCTCAGGTTGCCGCCGTCGTCGAAGGCGAGCCCCGAGAGGATGGGCTGGGCCCACGCGCGGAAGTAGGTGACGAGGGTCGCGTTGGTGTAGAGGTTCCCGTAGTCGTCGCGCCAGTTGTGCCACTGCGCCGGGGCCTGCTGCGTCGTGGTCGTCACGGGGTCGTCGGCGAGCCACGCGATGCCCCGGCTGTAGTTGAGCGGCACGGTGAGCGCGACCGTCGAGCTGCCGCCGGCGAGCGGCACCCGCAGCACCTTCGCTCCGCCGCGGGGCGGGTTCGTCCCCGAGACGGCGAGCGTCGTGTCGTGGGTCACGCCGAGGTACAGCGCGCCCTCGTGCACGGTGAGCGCCCACGGGCGCTCCTGAGCGATGAGCGCGTTCGTGGCTCCGAGAGCGATCTGCACGGGAGCCGCCGCGAAGTTCGCCACGTTGTAGCGCCAGATCTGCTTGTCGTTGAGGTTGACGACGTAGAGGTAGCCCTCGTGGTAGGCGATGCCGCCGATGCCGACCTTGCCCGCGGCCGCGTACGCGCCCGTGTCGAGCGATTGGACACCGGCGAGCCCCGTGTTGCGGTCGGCCAGGTCTCGGGCGCCCTGTGCGCCCGTCGTGGTGGTGGCCGTGACGTTCACGACGCCGTAGTTCACCCCGCCCACCCCGAGGTCGTACGAGGTGAGCCCGTTGCGCGTGACCGCGCCCGAGCTCGAGACCGTCACGTCGAGGCGGTAGAGCCCGTCGATACCGCGCGGACCCCAGTCCGAGTGCCGCTTGGTGACGGCCGCCGCGTAGATGTAGTACCGGTCGCCGCCGGTGGTCGGCCCGAGCGGCTGCATCGCGATGCCCCACACCGCGCCGATCTCCTGGAAGGTCGCGAGCGACGTCGTGATGGTCGGCGAGGCGGTGTAGACGGCCGCCGACGGGAGCACGGCGGTGAGAGCGGGCACGTTCCTCACGGCGGCGTTGAGGCCCGCCGTCCCGTAGCTGAGGGCGGGCGAGCCGTTGCCCTGGATCGCCGTGATGAGCGGCGTGCCGGTCGTCCCGCGCGAGTAGTCGGTGGTCTTGTGCAGTGCGAAGTTCACGCCCGTCGCCCCGACCGTCGTGAACTGCACGCTCGAGGCGTTGGCCGTGCCCGACATCGAGTCCGTGAAGGACGCGGGGTAGCCCGAGAACTGGATGCGCACGGCCGCGCCGTCGGAGAGCCCGCCCCCGACGGTGATGTCGTACACGCCTGCCGCGTTCGTCACGGCACTCCCCACCGTGGCGCCGCTCGCGGCGTAGGCCGTCGCCGTGACGCCCTTGAGAGGCGCATCGGTGAGGCCGTCGGCCCCGACCGTCTGGTCGAAGATGCCGTTCTGGTTGAAGTCGCGGAACACGGTGCCCTGGATGTGACCGCTCAGCGCGGTCGCGGGCGAGGGCTCGCCGCCGATCGCGAGCAGGGATCCGACGACGGCGACCGCGACCAGACCCGTCAGCGCACGCCGAAGACGCCCACGCGCTCTCGGGCGGCGCGCGGACGCAGGGGCAAGCTCGGGAAGCATGCGACTCGCAGGTGTCGGGTTCGGGGTGTCCGCCCATGCGTTCGCCGGGTAAGCGATGCTCGGGTAAGCCGCGGCAGACGGACGATACCCATCCTACGGAATCGCACCCGCCCCGCGAGACCCCGAGAAGGGGAGCAGAACCGACTGTCTATCCGGGCACGCGGAAGGGGCCCGGATCCATACGGATCCGGGCCCCTTCGCGATCAGTGAGAAGACGGAGTCTTGCTTACTTGTTGATCTTGGTGACCTTGCCGGCGCCCACGGTGCGGCCACCCTCACGGATGGCGAAGCCGAGGCCCTCCTCCATGGCGATCGGCTGGATGAGCTCGACCGTCATGTCGGTGGTGTCGCCGGGCATGACCATCTCGG
>JAEYVF010000190.1 GCA_023432005.1 Actinomycetes bacterium | reverse complement strand
GCTCTACCTCGTCGCGATGTCGTTCACGCGCACCTACCTCGGCGCGCACTGGATCACCGACACGGTCGGCGGCGCGCTGCTCGGCGCGGGCGTCGCGTTCCACGTGTGGTGCCTGCTGCTTCCGCGCGTGCACCGCGAGCGGTTCCCGGATGCCGTCGAGACCCGCCGGCGCTGAGTCCGGCGCCAGGTCGCTCCGCTGAGCGCCGCCGCTAGGGCAGCGGCTCCGCGCGCAGGTCGCGCACGTGGTAGAACTCCTCGTCCCACAGCAGGTAGATGAGCCACGTCGGCAGGATGTACGACTCCTGCATGAAGTTCGACTGCGAGGCGTGGATCGTCCAGCCCTCGTGCTTCTTGCCGACCTCGGCCGCCATCGCGTACTCGGGCCTCGGCTGGTTCGCGACGACGCGCGCGCCGACCTCGCCGCCGAACGTCTCGAGCGCCTTCGAGGGGCTGATCGTGTAGACGATGTGCTCGGGGCCGCGATACGAGCCGCCGGCCTCCGCGAGCTCCGCGATGGCGCGCTCGGTGAGCTCGCCCATCTCCATGTGGTCGGCGTGGCCGGTGGCCCCCGACTCGGGCCAGAAGGCCACGACGACATCCGGCTTCACGAGCCGCAGCTCCTCGACGATGCGCTCGACGATCTCGTCGGCATCCGACTCGGGCACGCCGCCGTCGGGGTAGTCCCACACGACGTGGCGGTCGACGCCGAGGTTGAAGCTGTTCTTGAGCGCCTCTGCCTTCCGGATGTCGCCGAGGTCCTCCTGGCGGCCCACGGTCGGCGACTGGTGGCCCTTCTCACCACGGGTCGCCGTGATCATCGCGGTGTAGGCGCCGTCGCGGTGCTTCGCACGCCAGAAGAGGCCGTTGACGGTCTGCTCGTCGTCGGGATGCGCGAAGACGCCGAGCACGCGCGTGCCGCCGAGCTCGCCGACGACCGAGTCGACGCCCCGCGCGGTGGGCTCGTAGAAGAGCGAGCGGCCGGCCCAGTAGAGGCCGCCGACGAGGAGGGCGAGCACGCCGACGATGACGCCGGTCGTGATGAAGGCACGCTTCGCGCGCATGGGGTGCTCCGATCACTGCGGGGGCGTCGGGCGCTCCCGGTGCCGGGCGCCGTCGACGCCGACGGGTTGCGCCGAGCCTATCCCGCCGTCCCCTCGGGCTCGGTCGTGCGGAAGCCGACGACCTTGTGCGTGCCGTCGCAGTAGGGCTTGATGGTCGACACCCCGCAGCGGCAGAGCGCGACCGTCGCGCGCGTGCGCGGCACGGGGTCGCCGTCGCCGTCGAGGATCTCGACGTCGCCGCGCACGAGGAGCGGGCCGTCGGGACAGGCCGTGATGCGCGCCGCGCGCTCGCCGCTCATGCCCCCGCCTTTCGGGGATCCCGCAGCGACGAGCGGCCCGCCTCCCACGCGTCGAGGATGTGGTCGCCCGCCCAGCCGTCGATCGTGAGGCAGGCCGCCGCGCCGAAGAGGATGTCGCCCAGCAGCTCAGGCTCGTCCTCCGCGAGCGAGCCCGCGAGGTCGCGACCGGCGATCTGCTCGTGCACGGCATCCGCCTCCACGTGCTCGTCGTAGTAGTCCGCGACGACCTCGTCGAAGCCGACGCGGCGCAGCCCCTCGGCGATGAACCGGCACGGGATCGACGAGGTCATCTCGAACGCCGCGAGGTGCCCGACCGCCGCTCCGCGGAGGCGCCGGTTCATCCCGAACATCGTCATGAGGTTGAACGACGCGAGCGTGATCGCGGGCACGCGATCGACGTAGGTGCCGTAGCTCGCGTCGAGGCCCGCGTGGCGCATTGCGCGCGCGTAGAGCTCCTGGTGCATGCGGTCGACGTCACCGCCGCCGTATTCGTCGGCCTGGATCTCCATGAGGGCGGCCTTCGCGCGTCCCGTCAGCCGGGGGATGGCCCACGAGTGGGCGTCCGCCTCGCGCAGCGTGTAGATGCTGCGCTGGATGAGGAGCTCGACCACCTGCGCGCGATCGGCCTTGCGCGCGACGAAGCGCGAGAGGCTCGGCCCGGGCGTCGGGGCCGTGAGCGCGAAGAGCGTCTCGGCGACGTCCTCGCGGCGGGGGAGCGGGGCATCCGGAACCACCGTGCGCGCGCGTACCTCGGCCTCGAAGGCGCGCTCGAGCTCGGTGCGCGCGGCGATGAGGTCGACATGCCACTCCCATTCGGCGCCCGCCTGATCGAGCGAGCCGTAGGCGATCGCGTAGAGCAGGAAGAGCGAGAGCTGCACCTCGTCGTCGCGGATGGGGTCGGATGCGCCGGCTGCGTCCCGGGCGAGCGCCGGGAGGCTGTCAGGGCGCGCGTGCGGATCGCCCTCGAGGAGGGCGATGAGGTTCTCGCTGAGGGGCCCGCGGGCCTCGACGGGGATGCGCGTGCGGGACGCGTGGAGGGTCTGGAGGGTCACCGTCTCAGGATGTCGCCCGCCGCCGGATCACCCGAGCCGGTTGACCCTCGTCGGACGCCGTGCTAGCCCTCGCCCTGGATGCAGGCCCGTGCCGCGGCCAGTAGCCTCGGGTCATGAGAATCCTGCTGGTGGGGGCGGGCGGTGTCGGCGACGCCATCGCCAAGATCGCCGCCCGACGCGACTTCTTCGAGACGATCATCGTGAGCGACTACGACGTGAGCCGCGCCGAGCGCACGATCGCGTGGATCGAGGCGAAGCACGGCCCGCAGGGCGGGCGATTCGTCGCGGCTCGGATCGACGCATCCGACCCCGACGCCGTCGCCGCGGTCGCGCGCGAGCACGGCGCCACCCACGTCATGAACGCGGTCGAGCCGAAGTTCGTGCCGACGATCTTCGCGGGCGCGCTCGCGGCCGGGGCCGACTACCTCGACATGGCCATGAGCCTCTCCGAGCCGCACCCCGAGAACCCCTACAGCGAGACGGGCGTGAAGCTCGGCGACGACCAGTTCGCGCAGGCGCCCGACTGGGAGAGGGCGGGTCGCCTCGCGCTCGTCGGCATGGGCGTCGAGCCGGGCCTCTCCGACGTGTTCGCGCGCTACGCCGCCGACGAGCTCTTCAGCGAGATCGACGAGCTCGGCACGCGCGACGGCGCCAACCTCGTCGTGCGCGACGACGCCGGCAACGAGATCTTCGCGCCGTCGTTCAGCATCTGGACGACGATCGAGGAGTGCCTCAACCCGCCCGTCGTGTGGGAGAAGGACCGCGGCTGGTACACGACCCCGCCGTTCTCCGAGCCCGAGGTGTTCGAGTTCCCCGAGGGCATCGGCCCGGTGGAGTGCGTCAACGTCGAGCACGAGGAGGTGCTGCTCATGCCGCGCTGGCTCGACGCCAAGCGCGTGACATTCAAGTACGGCCTCGGCGACGAGTTCATCGGCGTGCTCAAGACGCTCAACCTGCTCGGCCTCGACAAGACGGCGCCCATCCGCGTGCGCAGCGCGAACGGCCCCGTCGAGGTCGCCCCGCGCGACGTCGTCGCGGCCGCCCTGCCCGACCCCGCCACGATCGGCCCCCGGATGACGGGCAAGACCTGCGCGGGCGTGTGGGTCACCGGCACGGGCACCGACGGGTCGCACCGCGAGGTGTACCTGTACCACGTGAGCGACAACGAGTGGACGATGGCCGAGTACGACAGCCAGTGCGTCGTCTGGCAGACGGCCCTCAACCCGGTCATCGCGCTCGAGCTGCTCGCGACGGGCGCCTGGGCGGGCGTCGGGGTGCTCGGGCCGGAGGCCTTCCCCGCGACCCCGTTCCTCGAGCTCATGGCGAAACCGGAGGCCGAGGGCGGCTACGGCCAGGTCTGGGGGCTCGACGACCGCACGGGGCGCTGACCCCGTGCGGAACACGGGGCTGCGGCGCTACCGCCCGGGCGATCTCGCGCGTCTGCGCGAGATCTGCGTGCTCACGGGCGCGGCCGGCTCCGACGCGACCGGCCGCTGGTCGACCGACGACCTGCTGCCCGACCTCTTCCTCGAGCCGTATGTGACGGCCTCGCCCGACTGGGCGTGGGTGGTCGACGAGGGCGACGGCCCGGTGGGCTACCTCGTGGCCGTCCCGCACACGCGGCGCTTCATCCGCTGGTGGCGCGAGAAGTGGACGCCGTGGTTCGCCGACAGCTACCCCGAGCCCGCCGAGCCCTTCTCCGCCGAGGAGGAGCTGGTTGCCCGCGGCAGGCACCCCGAGGTCCTCGAGATCCCCGAGCTCGACGAATACCCCGCCCACTTCCACATCGACCTGCTGCCGACTCATCAGGGTCGCGGCTACGGGCGCGCGCTCATCGAGAACATGCTCATCCCCGCGCTCGCGGCGGCGAACGTGCCCGGCGTGCATCTCACGATGGATCCCGCCAACAAGCCCGCGCGGGCCTTCTACGAGGCCGTGGGGTTCGTCGAGCTGCCCTCCTCCACCCCGGAGGGACCGACCCTCGGGCGCTGGATCCCGCCGCGCGCCTAGAGGAGGAAGCGCACGGGGAGGTCGAGCAGCCGCATGATGCCGACCGCGGCGGCGAGCGCGAGCAGCAGCGCGACGGCCACGACCGCCACCTGCACGGGCCGACGGTGCTCGAACCAGTACGCGGCACCCGGATGGGCGCGGAAGAAGTCGCGCGCGGACATCGCGTCGTGCACCTCCTCGAGGGGCACGGGCAGCGCGGCGGCGAGCGCCCGCAGGTCGTCGTCGCGCCAGAAGTTGCCGCGCATCCGGAACACCCGCCGACCGTCGTCGCCCGTCGCGAGCAGCTGCATGATGGGCTCGGGCGAGGCGCCCACGTAGGTCGGCACGAGCTGCACCCGGCGGATGTCGGCGAGCTTCACGCGCACGAGCGGCGAGAAGAT
The DNA here is from genome assembly GCA_023432005.1 of Actinomycetes bacterium. Taxonomy (GTDB): domain Bacteria; phylum Actinomycetota; class Actinomycetes; order Actinomycetales; family Microbacteriaceae; genus Homoserinibacter. The sequence continues at coordinate 4,468 of JAEYVF010000190.1, read as the reverse complement.
GCCGTTGCCGATGAGCTCGTCGTCGGTCACGGCGCAGAAGACGCTCAGCTGCCTCCAGAGCAGGAGGAGTCCGACCGTGAGCACGATCGCGTGCGCGAGGAGCGCGATGTCGAGGCCTCCCCGCGACGACGCGAACCAGTAGGCGACCGCGAACACGGGGGTCGTGCCGAGGATGATCGACGCGAACGCGTTGCTCAGCAGCGACGTCTTGGGGCGCACGCGCAGACGGATGCCGTGCTCGTCGTCCGTGTCCACCGCCACGGCACCAGGCTAGACCCGGTCGGGCGGCGTCAGCGAGGGCATCGAACTTCACCTCGTGGCGCTGCCCGAGGACGCCGAGCGGGTGGCGCTCCGCACGCGCTGGTATCGCGGGCTCGCGGAGGCGGGGCGCGCGGGTCCGCGACCGCCGAGGGCGGTGCCTCCCGTCGACTAGCGTTGCCGCATGCCCGCCGCATCCGCGCCCGTGCCCGCGCTCGCCCTGAGCGGGCTCGCCAAGCGCTTCGGCCAGAAGGTCGCCGTCGACGGGGTGGACCTCGTCGTGCCGGTCGGCTCGTTCTACGGGCTCGTCGGCCCGAACGGCGCCGGGAAGACGACGACGCTCTCGATGGCCACCGGCCTCCTCCGCCCCGATGCCGGCACCGCATCCGTGCACGGCGTGGACGTGTGGAGCGACCCCGTCGCCGCGAAGCGCATGATCGGCAACCTCGCCGACGGCGTGCGGCTCTTCGACCGGCTCACGGGCGAGCAGCTCATCACCTACACGGGGATGCTGTTCTCGCTGCCTCGGGACGAGCTCGCCGTGCGCACGGCCGACCTGCTCGAACTGCTCGAGCTGCGCGAGGCGGCGAGTACGCCCGTGGCCGACTACTCGGCGGGCATGACGAAGAAGGTGGCCCTCGCGTGCGCGCTCGTGCACGCCCCTCGGCTGCTCGTGCTCGACGAGCCGTTCGAGTCGGTCGACCCGGTGTCGGCCGCGGGCATCGAGGATGTGCTGCGCTCCTACACCGCGAGCGGCGGCACCGTCATCGTGTCGAGCCACTCGATGGACCTCGTGCAGCGCATGTGCGACCACGTGGCCGTGCTCGCGCAGGGGCGCCTGCTCGTCGCGGGCACCGTCGACGAGGTGCGCGCGGGTGCGAGCCTGCAGGAGCGGTTCCTCGAGCTCGTCGGGGGGCGCACGCGCTCGGAGGGGCCGGCGTGGTTGCGACAGTCCTGAGCCTGCGCTATCGCATCCTCGGCAACATGCTCACCCGGAGCCCGTGGCAGCTCGTGGGGTTCATCCTCGGGGCGCTCGGCGCCGCGGGCGGTCTCGCCGTCGCCGCCATCGCGCTCGCCCTCATCGGCGCGTCGGGGCTCGAGGCGGCGCACGGCGTCGTGACGGTGGGCGGAGCGCTGCTCGTCGTGGGGTGGAGCATCGCGCCGCTCGTCGCGGGCGGCGTCGACACGACCGTGGGCCCGGAGCAGCTCGCGCCCTTCCCGATGAGCACGGGCCGGATGATGCTCGCGCTCGCCGTCGTCGGCGTCGCGGGCGTGCCGGGCATCGCGACGAGTCTGGGTGCGATGTCGGCCCTCCTCGCGTGGGCTCGCTGGCCCGTCGCGCTCGTGACCGCGCTCGTGTGCCTGCCGCTCGGCGTGCTCACGTGCGTCATCGCGTCGCGCACGGTCGCGTCGTTCTCCTCGCGCGGCGGCGGACGCGTCGGCAACGCGATCGCGCTCGTCGCGTTCGCGGCGCTCGTGCTCGCGGGTCCCATCGTCACGGGGCTGCTCGGCGTGCTCGCCGACGACTCCGGCCGTATCACGGGCGAGCGGATCGACGCGCTCGTCGAGGGCGTCGCGTGGACGCCCGTCGGGGCCGTGTGGGCCGTGCCGGGTGAGCTCGCGCGGGGCCGCATGGGGGAGGGGCTGCTCAAGCTCCTCATCGCCCTCGCGACGCTCGGGGCGCTCTGGCCGCTGTGGCGGCGCAACGTGCTCGCGGCCTCCGCGACGGCGCCCCGGCGCGTGGCGGGCGGACGCGGGGGCCGCCTCGGCTGGTTCGGGATCGCGCCGACGGGACCCGTCGGGGCATCCTGGGCACGCGCGACGCGCTACTGGCTCGCCGACCCGCGCTACGCGCGGAACCTGCTCATCGTCGCCCTCCTGCCGGCGCTCTTCGCCTTCGCGTTCGGCGGGCGCGTCGAGGGCGCCCTCTTCGCGTTCGCCGTCGTGCTGCCCGCCCTGCTGCTGGGCCTCGTGCCGTACGCCGACATCTCCTACGACGGCACGGCCTTCGCATCCGTGCTCGCGACGGGCGTCACGGGCCGCGCCGATCGTCTCGGGCGGATGCTCGCCGCCGCCACGGCGGCGGTCCCGCTCCTCATCGCGGTGGCCGTCGTGACGGTCGGGTTCTCGGGCCGCTGGGACCTTCTGCCCGCCGTGCTCGGCTGCGCCCTCGGCGCCGAGCTCGCGGGCCTCGGCATCTGCGCCGTGAGCTCCGCGTGCCTCGTCATCCCCGTGCCTTCCGCCGGCGACAACATCTTCAAGCGCGTGCCGGGGCAGAGCTTCTGGGTGGGCTTCGCACTCATGGGATTCACGTTCCTCGCCGCGCTGCTCGTCGCGCCCGCGATCGTGCTCGCGGTGCTCGCCGCGCTCCAGGGCTCGCCGCTGTTCTCGTGGCTCGCGCTCGCGGTCGGCCTCGCGATCGGCGGCGGCGTCGCGGCGGCCGGGGTCGCGATCGGGGGCCGCGCCTTCGACCGCACGGCGCCGGAGCTGCTCGCGCGCATCCGCGCGACCTCGGGGTACTGAGCACCCCGACCTCTCCGTCGTGGAGCGCTTCGGCGGGCTCGGGTAGCCTCCCGCATCCGCCATCCTGGAAGGGTCCCTACCGCTCCCGACCTCGCCGAGCTCGCGCGCTCGATGTTCGTGCTCCTGACCACCTACCGTCGCACCGGCGAGGCCGTGCCGACGCCGGTGTGGATCGCCGACGACGGCGAGCGGGTGTACGTGACGACGGGCGCCGCGTCGGGCAAGGTCAAGCGCATCGGCCACACGCCGCGGGTGACCCTCGTGCCGTGCGACATGCGCGGACGGGTCAAGACGGGCGCCGAGCCCGTCGAGGCCGTCGCGGTCGTCGACGAGAGCCCCGAGACGCGCGCGGCGCTCGACGCGGCGATGCGCGCGAAGTACGGACTCCCGTACAGGCTCGCCCGCGCCGGCGAGCGGAAGGGGCGCATCCGCGAGTCGCTCGCCCTCGTCATCACCGCGCCGTAGCCGGGTCGCGTCGGGCTGACAGGCTGGATCGCGCGCCACACGACGCGGAGCGCCCAACGGGTCGTCCGGAGCCTGTCAGCGCCACGTTCATCCCCGGGTACCCCCTTCGTGGCGTCGCGCGTGGTGCACGTCGACCACCATGTGCGGGTGGTCGAGCCCCGCTCCCTGCAGGTGATGCGCACCCCGGCGCTCCGCGCCGCGGGGTGGACCGAGCGCGGCATCCGCACCGCCGTCGCGGAGGGGCGCCTCGTGCGGCTGAGGGTGGGCGTCTACGGTGCGCCCGGCATACCGGACGCGTGCCGCGCCGCAGCAGGCGCGCAGGGCCGGGTGTGCTGCGTGACAGCGTTGCGGCTGCTCGGGGTCTTCGTGCTCGATCAGGGCGGCACCCACGTCCACATCCCGCGTACCGCTTCACGGCTGCCGCCCCTCGGGGGGTTCGCGCGGGTGCACCGCCGCACGCTGCTGCGGACGCCTCACCCCGACGCCCTCCTCGTCGAGCCGATCGACGCGGTGGCGGATGCCGTCATGTGCCAGGGGCCGCGCAGCGCGATCGCCACGATCGACTCGGCACTGCACCTCGGACTCCTCCGCATCGACGAACTCGACGAGCTGTTCGCGGCGCTGCCCCGCCGGTGCCGCCGCGTGCGCACATTGCTCGATCCGCGTGCCGAGTCCGGCGCCGAGAGCCTCGTCCGGCTCATCCTCCGCAGCATCGGCTGCTCCTTCGACTGCCAGGTGGAGATCGACGGCGTCGGACGTGTCGACTTCCTCGTGGACGGGTGGCTCGTGATCGAGTGCGATAGCCGCGGGTTCCACGCGGACTGGGACGCACAGCGTCGCGACCGGCGCCGCGACCTCGAGGCGGCGCGGCGGGGGCTGACGACGCTGCGGGTCATCGCCGAGGACGTGTTCTGGCATCCCGACGCGGTGCGCGAGGCGATCGCGGGCGTGCTTCGCACCCGGCGAGCGTCGCTCCTACAGGCTCAACCCGCACCCCGAGCGTCGAGGCAGCGGTGAAACGGCAGTTCAGCCTGTCAGCGCTGCGCCGGGAGTGCGGGAAGGGCCCACCCTGTCGGGCGGGCCCTTCTCGCATGAGCGGAGGATGGGGGATTCGAACCCCCGAGGGCTTTCACCCAACACGCTTTCCAAGCGTGCGCCATAGGCCACTAGGCGAATCCTCCTGGGACCCCCCGCGCACCCGCCAGAGCCCGGTTACCCTTGC
>JAEYVF010000149.1 GCA_023432005.1 Actinomycetes bacterium | reverse complement strand
GCCATGGCCAGATCCCACCTCACTCTAGCGGCGCTCGCCACCTCGGCCGTCGCGGAGCTCGACGTCGTGGGCGCGGCGCCGTTCGGCTCCGCCGGACGCGGAGGCTTCGACGCCGCCGTCGTCACGGGGCGCGACGGACGCCACTGGATCGTGCGCGTGCCCCGCTCCGAGCGCGCCGAGCAGCAGCAGTCGGCCGACCTCGTGGCGCTGCGTGCGCTCAGCCCCGGCGTGCGCGCCCGGCTGCCCTTCGCCGTCACCGCGTTCGCCGGCCAGACCCCCGTCGACGGCACGCGCGCCATCGTCTCGGAATTCGTCTACGGAACCCCCGTCACGAGCGCGGGCATCGACCACGCGCTCGCGAGCTCGATCGGCGAGGCGATCGCCGCCATCCACGCGCTCCCCACGAGCCTCGTGACCGACGCGGGCCTGCCCGCCTCCGGCACCGCCGACGCCCACCGCGCGGCCGTCGCCCTCATCGACCGGGCGGCCGCGACGAGCCTCGTGCCCGCCGCTCTGCTCGCGCGTTGGGAACAGGCGGGCGAGGACGCGGGCCTCTGGCAGTTCACTCCCTCCGTCATCAACGGCGACCTGGGCGCCGCGTCGTTCCTGGCATCCTCGGGAGACGTGACGGGGGTGCTCGGCTGGCATGCGCTGCGCGTGGGCGACCCCGCCCAGGACCTCGCGTGGCTCGTCGGCATCCGGCGCGACGGCGTCGCCGACTCCGTGTTCGACGCCTACACGCGCGTGCGCGGCAGCGTCGACCGCCGGCTGCGGCAGCGTGCGACGCTGCTCTCGGAGCTCGAGGTCGCGCGCTGGCTGCTGCACGGCACGGAGACGCGCTCGACCGAGATCGTCGACGACGCCGTGCGGATGATGTCGCGCCTCGTCGACGAGCGTCTGGGCGACGCGACCGAGTCGATCTCGCCGCCGACCCTGCCGGTGCTCGCCGTCGACGAGGTCGAGGCGCTGCTCGACCGCGCGGAGCGCGTCTCCTAGCGGCTCACGCGCTCGCGCGGGGCACGATCGCGACGACGCTCGCGAGGCTGCGCAGGTCGACGCGGATGCGCAGCTGGTGTCGGTGCGCGAGCACGACGCCCACGACGAGTGCGGTGACCGCCGGCACGGCGCCCGCCACGAGGAACGCCGTCTGGCCGCCGAAGGTGCCGGCGATCCAGCCCATGATGACACCGCCCGCCGCCTGGCCCCCCATCGCCACCATCATGTAGAACGACACGACGCGCCCGCGGATGGCGGGGTTCGTGGAGAGCTGCGTGAGGGCGTCGGCGCCGATCGCGAACAGCAGGCGCGAGACACCGATGCCCACGAGGGCCGAGAGGAACAGGGGGTACCAGATGCCCCATCCGGCGAACATCGTGATCGCGCCGTAGAGCAGCGTGAAGCCCACGACGTCACGCAGACGCAGGCTGCGCCGCTGTGACGCCAGGATCGCGCCGAGGAGGGCGCCGCCCGCGCACAGGGAGTTGTACAGCCCGTAGCCCGTCGCGCCCGTGCCGTAGATCTCGTCCGCCGCGGCGGCGAGCAGCACGGGCAAGTTCATCCCGAAGACCGCGACGGCCGCGAGCAGCACGAGGGGCCAGCGGATGGTGGGCTTGCGCCACGCGTAGCGCAGCGCCTCGCGGAACTGGCCACGCGACCGCGGCTGCTTGGGCGTCGGGACGAGCTCGTGCCCGCGCATGAGGGCGATCGCGAGGACGGCGACCGCCGTCGCGCACGCGTTGACGGCGATCGACCACCCGGACCCGATGGCGGCGATGAGCACGCCGGAGAGGGCCGGCCCGATGAGCCCGCCGAGGTGGAACGTCATGGCATTGAGGCTGATGGCGCCCCGCAGTCGGGCCGTTCCGACCATCTCCGAGACGAACGCCGTGCGACTCGGCCCCTCGATCGCCCCCGCGACGCCTCCGATCGCCGCGATGAACATGACGTGCCAGACCGCCACGTGCCCGCTCAGCACCAGCAGGGCGAGGGCTCCGTTGGCCACCGTGGCGACCCCTTGCATCGACAGCAGCACGTAACGCCTCGGGAGCCGGTCCGACAGCACGCCCGCCCACGGCCCGAGCAGCAGCATGGGTGCGAACTGGAGGGCGACGACGATGCCCACGAGGGCCAGGTCGCCCGTGAGCTCGAGCACGAGCCAGTCGATCGCGACGCGCGCCATCCACGCGCCCGTGCTCCCGAGCATGAGCGCGCCGAGGTAGAGGCGGTAGTTGTAGGCGCCGAGGGCCGCGAGGCTCTCGCGGACGGTGGGTCGGCGCTCGACGACGGGGATGGGCTCGGTCACCGGATGCGGCACCGCGTCGGGATCGGGCGGTGGCGGTGGTGGTGACACGATTCAAGGCTAGATAGCCCGTGACATTGCGTCGAGCTATGTTCGCTATAACTCCCATTCGATTTACGAATAGAGGTCCGGATGTTCGACCCCGTGCTGCTGCGCACCTTCGTCGCCGTCGCCGACACCGCGAGCTTCACGCGCGCCGCAGAGCTGCTCGGCATCAGCCAGCCCACGGTCAGCCAGCAGGTGCGCAAGCTCGAGGCCGCCGCGGGCAGGGTGCTCGTCGCCCGCGACACGCGTGCCGTGCAGCTCACCGACAACGGCGACGCGATGCTCGGCTTCGCGCGCACCATCCTCGCGGCCCACGACGAGGCCGCGGCCTACTTCGTCGGCTCGGCGATGCGAGGTCGCCTGCGCTTCGGCGCCGCGGACGACCTCGCCCTCACGCACCTGCCGCAGGTGCTGCGCGACTTCCGGCAGCTGTATCCGCAGATCAATCTCGAGCTCACCGTCGGCCAGAGCGGGCAGCTCACCCGACGACTCGCCGCGGGGCAGCTCGACCTCGTCTACGTCAAGCAGGATCCCGGGCACGACGAGGGCCGCACCGTGCGGCGCGAGCGGCTCGTGTGGGTGGCGCACCGCTCGCTGCGACTCGACCCCGACGCGCCCGTGCCGCTCATCGTGTATCAGGCGCCCAGCTACTCGCGCGACACCGCCATCCGCACCCTCGAGGAGGCGGGCCGCACCTGGCGCATCACGTGCAATGTGCGCGAGGTGAACGGCGCACTCGCGGCGCTGCGCGCCGGCATCGGCATCGGCGTCTTCCCGCGCGTGCTCATCCCCGACGACCTCACCGAGGTCACGGGCGTCTTCGAGCTGCCGCGGATGGGCGAGGTCGACTTCACGCTGCTCGCCAACCCCCGCTCGGCGCGCGAGCCCGTCGAGGCGCTCGCAAACGCCATCCACGCGACCGCGCGGTAGCTACGCGGGGGGCGCGCCGAAGGCCGCGCGCCAGCGGGCGAGCAGCTCCTGCTCGGTGTCGATGTGGTCGGGGCGGATCACGGTGTCGTCGTGCACGAAGTAGAACGCGGCGTCGATGAGACCCGGGTCGATGCCCTCCCAGCGCGCGTACGCGAGGCGGTAGAGGGCGAGCTGCAGCTGCTTGCGCTCGAGGTCGGCGGCGTCGCGCGGCGCCTTGCCGGTCTTCCAGTCCACGACCTCGAAACGGTCGCCGCGACGGTAGACCGCGTCGATCTTGCAGATGACGACCCGGCCGTCGAAGGGCAGATGGATCTCGCGCTCGACCTCGACGGGACGCAGCTGCGCCCACTCGGAGCGCTCGAAGGTGGCCTGCAGCTCGGCGAGCTTCTCGGCGTCGACGACCTCGCCGTCGCCGTCGAGCTCGAACGGGGCCGCGTCGAGCTCGTCGGAGCCCCCCACGCGCCCGTAGCGCTCCTCGACCCACGAGTGGAAGAGCGTTCCGAGCCGGGTCGCCCGATAGGGGCGCTCGGGCATCGGCCGACGCAGCTCGGCGGCCACGGCATCCGGGTCGGTCACGTAGTCCTTGAACGCGGATGCCGGGATGCGCACGGGGAGCGGCACGACGCCCTCGCGGGAGCGGCGCCGCTCGCGCTCCTCGAGCAGCAGCGCGAGCTCGCGCGCCCACGGTCCGTCGAGCGCGGGTGCGGCGGTGCGCACCGCAGCGGCGGCCGCGCGCACGGCGGCCGCCCGCGACCCGAAGGGGTCGTGGGGCCACCGCGTGACCTCGGGTTCAGCCCCCGGGGGAGGCGCGTCGGTCGCGGAGGCCTCCGGGAGGGGCGCCACGACCCCCGCGTCGGCGAGCTCCCGCAGGAAGCGGCTCGCCGTGCGGGGCCGGGTCTGGCCGCCCCAGAACGAGCCCGTCAGCAGCAGATGGTCGCGTGCGCGCGTCACGGCGACGTAGGCGAGCCGGCGCTCCTCCGCGCGATAGTGGTCGACCACCCGCTCCCGGAAGCGCTTGACCTCGTCGGCGAACGCCTTGCGCGAGTCGATGCGCGAGAGGTCGAAGACGGGCAGGTGGGCGGCATCGCCGCGCTCGGGCCAGGGGAACCGGCCGAAGCCGAGCCAGCCGCCGTATCCCTCGAGCGGACGCGCGGGCAGCTCGTCCTCGACGAGGCGCGGCACCGCGACGACGTCCCACTCGAGGCCCTTCGAGCCGTGCACCGTGAGCACCTGCACGGTTCCGGGCTCCGGATCCTCGGGCCGCGGGGTGAGGTCCTCTCGCTGCTCGGCCTCCTTGAGCCACGCGAGGAACCCGCCGAGCGTGGCCGTCTCGGCGATCGCGAGGTAGCCCGAGAGTGCGTCGAGCAGGGCGTCGAGGTTCGCCTCCCCCGCCGTGCGGGTCTCGTTGGCGGCGAGCTCGAGGTCGAGCCGCAGCTCGTGTGCGACGAGCACGATGAGCTCGGGGAGCTCGAGCCCCGCCCGTGCGCGGAGACGGTCGAAGAGCGCCGCGGCGTCCCGCAGCCGCGCGAGACCCTCGGCGCTGAACCCCTCGAGCGCGCGATGGGTCTCGGGCACACGGCCGACGAACTCGAGGGCGTCGACGATCGAGCCGCCCTCGCCGTCGGCGACCGAGTCGCGCATGCGCTGCTGCACGTCGTCGGAGAGGATCCCGCTCTCGGCTGCGTCGTGTCGGGCGAGCCATCCCGACACCTCGCGCAGCACGTCGAGGTCGGCGACGCCGAGGCGCCACCGCGCGCCGGCGAGCAGGCGCACGAGCTCGAGCCCCGCGTCGGGGCTGTCGATCACGCGCAGAGCGCTCACGAGGTCGGCGATCTCGGGCTCGGCGAGCAGCCCGCCGACGCCGAGCACGTGGTATCTCACGCCCGCCTCGCGCAGCGCGTCGAGGAACTGCTGCTGCGTCTTGCGCGCGCGCAGCAGGAGGGCCGCGGTGCCGGGGCGGCCCGTGCGGCGCTCCACCTCGGCGAGTCGCTCGCGCAGCCACGCGGCGACGTGCGCCGCCTCCTCGGCGACCGTCTCCGGGAAGGCGCTGTCGACGGCGTAGGCGCTCGCGCCCGGCCGCGCTGTGAGCGTCGGCACCGGGATGGGGGTGTCCCCACCCGCGACGAGCGCGTTCGCGGCATCGAGGATGCGCTCGCCGTTGCGCCAGCTCGTCGCGAGGGTGAAGTCGGGAGCCGGGCCGCCGTCGGTCGCGCGGAACCGCACGCGGAACTCGCCGAGGTTCGACGCGCTCGCCCCGCGCCATCCGTAGATCGACTGGTTGGGATCGCCCACCGCGGTCACGGGCGTTCCCGCGAAGAGCCGCGCGAGCAGCTCGGTCTGCACGACCGATGTGTCCTGGTACTCGTCGAGCAGCACGACGCGGAAGCGCGCACGCAGCTCCTCGCCCGCTTCGGCCCGCTTCTCGACCGCGCGCAGGGCGAGCACGACCTGGTCGGCGTAGTCGACGGCGCCGCGGGCGCGCTTGGCGGCGTCGTACTCGGCGGCGAGATCCACGAGCAGCTCGAGCTGGGCGAGGTCGTCGATCGTCTTCAGCACATCGGCCCGCTCATGGCGGTCGCCGAGCGGCAGCTCGCGCATGGCCGCGAAGCGACGACCCAGCTCGCACACGCGCTCGGGGTCGGCTGCGTTGTCGGCGAGCCCCGCCGCGATGCGGATGGTGGCCTCGACGACGGCGTCGAGGCGCTTGTCGAGCGACGCGAGCCGCGGGTCGGTGCTGCGGATCACGACGGAGCGGGCGAGCTGCCAGGCAGCGGCCTCCCCCAGCACGACGCCGTCGCCGTCGCGACCGAGCACGAGCGCGTTGTCGCGGAAGACCGCGCTCGCGAAGGAGTTGTAGGTGGAGATCTCGGGCGCGTCGAAGAGGTCGTGACCCTCGGGCGTGAGACCCGCCTCGTGCAGCTCGGCGAGGCGCTCCCGGATGCGCTCCGCGAGCTCGCCCGCGGCCTTGCGCGTGAAGGTGAGGCCGAGCACCTCGGCGGGCGCGACGTGCCCGTTCGCGACGAGCCACAGCACGCGGTTGGCCATCGTCTCGGTCTTGCCGGAGCCGGCGCCCGCGACCACGAGCGCGGGCTCGCGCGGGTCGGCCTCGATGACGGCCGTCTGCTCGGGTGTCGGGTAGCGCACGACGCCGTCGCCACCGCGGGTGGCCCGCACCTCGGCGAGCGCCTCCGCGATGCGCGCGGCCGTCACGCGCGACCCGGATGCCGCGGGCTCAGTCATGCGTCACCTCCTGCACGCGCGGCAGCACGGCATCCGGATCGGGGCGCGGCCCGTAGGAGGCCGGCTCGAGCGGGCCCTCGAACTCGGCGGCCCTCATGACCGCCGCGGCCGCGAGGATGCGCGCACGGAAGTCGTCGAGGGCCTCGTCGTCGAGCGTGGCCTGCACGGCCTCGCGATAGAGCTTGCCCCCGACGCCCTCCTTGACGAACACGAGCTTCGCCCCGCCGCCGCGGTGCTCGCCGTGCGGGGCGAGGAACTCGTCGAGCACGCCCTCGCGGTAGGCGAGCTGGTAGATGCCGAGCTGCGGATGCGCGTCGATCTCCGCCTGCGACGTCTTCGGGCGCCCCGTCTTGAGGTCGACGATCACGACGTCGCCGCCCGGCGCGAGCTCGACGCGGTCGATCGACCCGCTCACGATGACGTCGTCGGCGATCGGGAAGCGGAAGCGGCCCTCAGCGGCTACGAGCGTCTTGCCGTCTCTCAGGAAGTCGCCGAGGTAGCTCGCGAGCGCGCGGATGAGCCCGAGCGTCGCGCGGCGCTGGAACTCGGCGATCCACTCCGCCTCGAACGGCAGCTCGGGCCAGCGCCGCTCGACCTGCGCCCACAGCGCGTCGACGTCGGGCGTCTCCGCGGTCTCCATCGCCCAGTGCACGATCGTTCCGATGCTCATGACGAGCGAGGAGCCACCCGCCGCGAGGCGCGAGATCGCCCAGTCGAGCGCGGATGCCTCGACGTTCTCGAGCTGCGAGGGCGACACGCGCACCGGCTCGTCGGCGAACAGCGGCCGGTCCGTCGAGGGCTCGATGAGCCCGAGCCACTGCTGCGGATCGGCTCCCGGCACGCCCTCGGCCGCGAGGCGGGCGAGCGCGGCGGCGGCCTCCGCGCGGCGCACGGGCATGCTCTCGGGGGCCGTGAGATCGCGGCGCAGGCGCCCCGTGAGGCCCCTCAGGGTGAGCGGAGCGGCCGTCGTCGCCGCGAGGGGCTCGGCGTCGGGCGCGAGCGAGAACAGCACGCTGCGCGTCTCGTCGTCGTTGTCGACCGCCGCGAGCACGACGCGTTCGGACGCGCGAGAGACCGCGAGGGCGAACATCCGCAGCTCGTCGTCGAGCACGAGCTTGCGCTCGTCGATCGTGCCGGCGTCCCGCCCCTCGAGCACCCGCACGAGGCGCTGCGGGGCGAGCAGCGAGCCGCGCGGGCGGAGGTTGGGCCACCCGCCGTCCTGCAGCGACGCGATCACGACCGTGCGGAACTCGAGCCCCACGAGCGCGGACGGCGTGGCGACGAGCACGGCGTCGTCGGCGCGCGGCGGTGCGAGCAGGTCGTCGGCGATGTCGGAGTCGAGCACGTGCTCGAGGAACTCGAGCATCCCCTCGGTGGGGCGCTGTTCGACGAATCGCTTGGCGGCGGAGAAGAGCGCGACGACGCCGTCGAGGTCGCGGTTGGCCTCGGCCGCCTCGATACCCGTCCCGAGGGCCGCGCGGCGCCAGCGCTCGGCGACGCCGCTGCGCTCCCACGCCGTCCACAGCAGCTCCTCGATCGTGGACTCGGATGCCATGCCGCGCAGCACGTGCAGGGTCTCGGCGAGCTTCGCGGCCCGACGG
>JAEYVF010000097.1 GCA_023432005.1 Actinomycetes bacterium | reverse complement strand
GCTCGACGACGTACGCGGGCACGGGGTGCGCCTCCCCCACGGGCGGCGCGAGCGACGGTGTCACGACGACCGCGGCCGCGGCGGTGCGAGCGGGAGGCGCCGGATCGGGCGCCGGTGCGGGCGCGGCCGAGTGCCGCACCCGCCGCCCCTCGTGGGCCGTGAGCGCGCTCAGCACCGCTGAGCGGACGACGAGCCACAGCGTCAGGAATCCCACCACGACGAGTGCGGCCGTGATGGCGATCGCCGGCAGATCGGCGGAGGAGAGCTCGGGCAGCTCCATGGCTACAGGGTGCGCCCGGACCGGTCGGTCCACCATCCCCGATTCGGGGGGGGGCGACCTCAGGCCGTGCAGGATGGCAGCTCGCGCCTGATGAGCTCGATCAGCTGCGCGGGCTCGAAGCGCGGGTGCTCGGCGAGCAGCTCGGCCAGGCTCCACCAGCGGTGCTCCAGCACGTCGACTCTCTCCTCGTCGGTCCAGCCCTCGGGCGACGGCTCGAAGGCATCCGTGACGTGCGCGAAGAACTCCGCATGGCCCGTGTCGTGGTCGGCGGAGTCCCACTCGACGTCGTAATCATGCGCCCACACGGGGCCGCGCAGCTCGTCGACCACGAGTCCCGTCTCCTCGAGGAGCTCGCGTCGCGCGGCCTCCTCGAACGACTCCCCCGGGTCGACCCCTCCCCCGGGCGTCAGCCAACGCGCGACGCCCGACGAGTCGGGCGCGGTGGTGAGGAACAGCAGCACCCGGCCGTCGCGGTCGAAGAGCAGCACGCGCGACACGAGCCGGTGCCGATGCGCGCTCACCACGGGATCCGCCGGACCCGGATGCTCAGCTGCGGCCGAGGAAGTCGCTCACGTCGCCGACGAAGCGGGTGTTGTCCTCGGGGATCTCCTCGACGGCGGCGCGCGCGACCTCGGCGGCGAACTCGGCCACGTTGTAGAGCTTGCCCGCGGCCTCGCGTCGCGTCGCGATGGCGCCCGGGTTGACGCGTTCGAGGAGCGTCGCCGTGATGGTGCCCTCGATCATGTCGCCCGAGACGACGACGAACGAGACGCCCGCGGCGGCGAGCTCGGGGATGCGCGAGCGCAAGGCGTCCTCTCCCGCGCGCTTGCTGCGTGCGACGGCCTCGTACTCGGGCATCGTCGGCACGGTGTCGATGAAGTGGGCCTGGTGGCTCGTGACGAACACGACGCGCGAGCCCGCACCGAGCAGCGGGAGCGCGGCATCGAGCACGCTCAGCTGGGCGTCGCGGTTGAGCCGCATCGCGTAGTCCTCACCGAGGCCGGACTCCATGCCGCCCGAGGCATTGAGCACGAGCAGGTCGAGGCCGCCCCAGCGCTCGCGCACCTCGGCGAACATGGACGCGACCGACGACGGGTCGGTGAGGTCGGCGCCGACGGCGATGGCCTCGCCGCCGCGCTCCTCGATGCTCGCGACGACCTTGAGCGCGCGAGCCTCCTTGTTGCGGTAGTTGATGACGACCTTGGCACCCGCATCGGCGAGATAGCCGGCGGTGTCGGCGCCGATGCCGCGGGAGGAGCCGGTGATGAGGGCGCGGACACCGCGCAGCGAGTCAGGGGGGAGCACGTCGTTCACGATCCTCCACCCTAGCGACCGCTCCCGCGCCGTCCGGCATCCGACGGGCCGTCGCGCGCGGTGCTAGTTTCGAGAGGACGTCGACTGCAGGAGGCCGCCGTGGAACCCGATGTGATCTCGAGCTGGGCGTGGGTCTTCTGGCTGGGCCTCATCCTCGTATTCGTCATCATCGAGGTCAACACCCTCGAGTTCACCTTCCTCATGCTCGCGCTCGGCTCCGTCGGCGGTCTCGTGGCGGGGCTCGTGGGCGCGCCGTGGTGGGTGCAGCTCATCGTCGCGGCCGTGCTCGCGCTCGTGCTCGTGCTCTTCGTGAGGCCGCCCCTGCTGCGCGCGCTGCGTAAGGGATCCGATCCCGCGCGGAGCAACGTCGACGCCCTTCTCGGCCTCGGCGGCGCCGTCACCGTCGACTTCCGCTTCGGCGCGGGCCAGGTCAAGCTCGCCAACGGCGACGTCTGGACGGCGCGCGTGGCCGACGGCATCGCACCCGGCGGCCTCGAGGAGGGCTCCCGCATCATCGTCACGGCGATCGAGGGCGCGACCGCCGTCGTCGTTCCCGCCGCCGATCCCACGCCCGAGGAGGCACCCCAGTGAACGACCCCGACGTCATCCCGACGATCGTGACGATCGTGATCGTCGCGATCATCGTCATCTTCGTGCTGACGATCCTGTTCAAGTCGATCCGCATCATCCCGCAGGCGTACGCGGGGATCGTCGAGCGCCTCGGCCGCTACCACAAGACCCTCAGCCCGGGCCTCAACATCCTCGTGCCGATCATCGACCGGCTGCGGCCGCTCGTCGACATGCGCGAGCAGGTCGTGTCGTTCCCGCCGCAACCCGTCATCACCGAGGACAACCTCGTCGTCTCGATCGACACGGTCGTCTACTTCCAGGTGACGGATGCGCGGGCGGCGACGTACGAGATCGCCAACTACCTCGGCGCGGTCGAGCAGCTCACGACCACGACGCTGCGCAACGTGGTCGGCGGGCTCAACCTCGAGGAGGCGCTCACCTCGCGCGACAACATCAACGGCCAGTTGCGCGTCGTGCTCGACGAGGCGACCGGCAAGTGGGGCATCCGCGTGAGCCGGGTCGAGCTCAAGGCGATCGATCCGCCGCACTCGATCCAGGACTCGATGGAGAAGCAGATGCGCGCGGAGCGCGACCGTCGCGCGGCGATCCTCACCGCGGAGGGCACCAAGCAGGCGGCGATCCTCGGTGCCGAGGGTGAGCGGCAGGCGGCGATCCTCAAGGCCGAGGGCGACGCGAAGGCCGCCGTGCTGCGCGCCCAGGGCGAGGCCGAGGCCATCCAGACGGTGTTCCACGCGATCCACGCGGGCGACCCCGACCCGAAGCTGCTGGCCTACCAGTACCTGCAGACCCTGCCGAAGCTCGCCGACGGCGACGCGAACAAGCTCTGGATCATCCCGAGCGAGCTCACGGAGGCGCTCAAGGGCATCGGCCAAGGGTTCTTCGCGCCGCGTGATCAGGCGGGCACCGGGACGGATGCCGCGCCGCGCGCGTAAGAGCCAGGACGCGGGGTACTTCTCCCCCGCTCCCCCGCGGGTGCTCGCGCACCGCGGGCTGGCTCTCGACGCGCCCGAGAACACGCTCCTCGCGTTCCTGCACGCGGTCAACGCCGGCGCCTCCCACATCGAGACCGACGTCAACGGCTCTGCCGACGGCATCGCCATCGTGAGCCACGACGCCGACCTGAAGCGCGTCGCCGGGCGCAGCGTGAAGGTCAACCAGCTGACGGCCGCCGAGCTGCGTCGGGTGTCGCTCGGCGCCGGTCAGGGCTTCTGCTCCCTCGCGGAGGCGCTCGACGCATTCCCCGACACCCGCTTCAACATCGACGTGAAATCCGCAGACGCCGTCGCGGGCACCGTCAAGGCGGTGCGCGACGCACGCGCCACGGACCGCGTGCTCATCGGCTCCTTCTCGACCTCCCGCCGTCTCGCCGTCGTGCGCGAGCTGCCGGGCGTGGCGACCTCCATCTCGGCGGGAGGCGCCCTCCCGGCGGCGCACGCCGCTCGCGTCGGCGCCATGCGGCTGCTCCGCCGCGTGCTCGCGGGCGTCGACGCCGTGCAACTGCCCGTCAAGGTCGGTGGCGCGTCCATCGCCACGGAGCGCGCGGTCCGGAGCTTCCACGAGGCGGGCGTCGAGCTGCACATCTGGACGATCAACGATCCGCAGCAGATGCGCGGACTGCTCGATCTCGGCGTCGACGGGATCGTCACGGACCGCGCGGACCTCGCCCTGCCGATCGTCGCCGAGCGCCGCCGCGGTCGCTGACGCCCCGGCCCCGATCGACCGACGGGGGCCGCTCCCCCACCCGCGCCCCCCGCCCGCTGCCAATGCGGGACGAGGTGGCTGGGAATGCTCTGTAAACCGCCTCGCGCGCGGATGGCATCCGCCACCGTAGACGTTGTACCTCAGGCGACGTGCGGTCCCACCGGATCGCGTCGTCTTCGCGCGTCCACCGAACGCGCACCAGAACCCCACACAAAGGCGCACCAAGGAGGCCACACGATGGCGGATCGCAGTCTGCGCGGGATGCGACTCGGAGCTCAGAGCATGCAGAGCGAAGAGGGAGTCGAGTTCTCGCCCCGGAAGAAGGCCGTGTACCGCACGGACGACGGCACGACCTTCGAGGTCGTCTTCGCCGCCGAGGCCGACGTGCCCGAGACGTGGGAGTCGCCGCGCACGGGCCAGGAGGGTCGTCTCATCGGCGAGGACGGCGAACTCGTGGAGAGCGAGGCCGTCGACGCGAAGGCCCCCCGCACCCACTGGGACATGCTGCTCGAGCGCCGCACGCGTGCCGAGCTCGAGGAGCTCCTCGAGGAGCGTCTCGCCTACCTGCGCGCCCGTCGCGGCGAGGCGGCCAAGAGCAGCAAGAGCGCGTGACGCTCACGAGCGGCGACGGCGCCCGCCGATCGCTGCTCCGATGAGCGCTCCGAGCGCGAGCGCCGCGACACCCCATTCGACCCCCCGGCCGATCACGACCGCGGGGGTCGTCGTCGTGCTGAGGGGCACGTCGACGACCATCGCTCCCGCCTCGTAGCGCGGCAGCTCGGCGGCCGTGCTGCCGTCCGGCAGGATGACGGCGCTCGCGCCGACCGTCGAGATGTTGACGACGGAGCGACCCAGCTCGACCGCGCGGATGCGGGCGATCGCGAGCTGTTGCACGCTCTCGTCGGTGAGGCCGAAGTCCGCGTTGTTGGTCTGCGCGAGCACGAGCTGCGCGCCCTGCTCGACGCTCTCACGCATGAGGGCGTCGTCGACGATGTCGAAGCAGATCGCGAAGCCGGCGAGCACTTCGCGCCCAGGAGAGCCGACATCCATGACGGGGTCGGTCGTGCCGGGGGTGTACTCGCGCTGGATGAGGTCGATGAGATCCGGCGCGAAGCCGCGCCACACCGCTCGATCGGGGACGTACTCGCCGAACGGCACGGGATGCCGCTTGTCGTAGAAGTCGACGGCGCCCTCCCCGGCCCGCCACAGCAACGAGGTGTTGAAGTACTCCTCACCGCGGTTCGTCACGGCCCACCCGACGAGGGGCGCATCCGCGGCGATCGACACGGCGTCGAAGACGCGCGCGGCGTAGGCCTCGCGCAGGGGGTCGAGGTCGCTCGCGCCCTCGGGCCACACGACGACGTCGACGTCCTCGTCGTACACAGGCTCCGTCGCGTCGAACTGGTCCAGGAGGTTGTCGGTGGCGTTCTCGGCATGGTTGAAGTAGCCGGTCCTGCCGTTGCCCTGCACGGCCGCGACGCGCAGCGTGTCGTCGGATGCCACCGGGAAGGCCGGGAAGGCCACCAGGATCGCCGCGAGGGCGGTCACGAGCATCGTGCGCAGCACGACAGGGGCGCCCGTCTCGCGCGCTGCGGCGATGGCGACGGCGACGAGGAAGACCATGACGAAGCCGACGCCCGAGACGCCGAGCCAGGCGAAGAGCGGCGCCATCGGGCTCTCCGACTGGGACTCGGAGATGCGGCCCCACGCGAACCCGCCGTACGGCCAGATGCTCGAGACCGCCTCGCGCGCCGTCCAGAGCCCCGCGACGACGAGCGGCACGAGCAGCAGCCTGCCGAGCGGTCCGCGCGCGGCGCGCGGCACGACGCGCGTCGCGATCGAGATGAGCATCGTGCCGAGGCCGCACCACAGCGCCATGAGCGCGCTCAGGGCGAACCAGGGCACGGCGCGCACGAGGAACGGGAGCCCGGGGTCGAGGAACTGGGTCATCCACGGGATGTGCACGAGGTAGAACGCGAGCCCGAACACCGCTCCGACGAGGAATCCCGCACCGGGACGCCGCCCCTGGGCGGCGACGAGCACGAGCGCGATGCCGACGAAGGCGAGCGGCCACCAGCCCAGGTCGGGGAACGCAGCATCCGTGAGGGGGCCCGCCACGAGCGCGAGCAGCACCGCGCCCCACAGCGGCACGAAGGGCCGGGCGGGGTCGGGGGCGAAGGCGGGCGCGGGCATGGGAGATTCAGCCTACGGCCGCGCGGCTGGACGGATGCGCGATGCGGCGCCCGTCAGCGGGCCGGGTTCGTGGCCCGGCCGTCGAGCCACAGCTCGGCGCTCGGATCCGCGTGGGTGCCATCGGATCCGACGTGCTTCGCGCTGATCGCCGGGCCCTTCGTGATGACGTGCACGAGCGCCATGGCATGCCCTCGGCCGAGACCGTAGTCCTCCGCGAGCCACTGCACGATGGGCGTCGCCTTCGTCGAGGCGTCGAAGCCCTTCGCCCGCGCGAGTTCGATGAACTGCCGCGGGGTGAGCCCCGTCTTCTCCTCGATGTTGTCGAGGTAGGCCTGAAACGACATGCGATCTCCCTCCGTCGGCGCGGTCAGCCGACGCTCGAGTATGCGACGATACCGCGGCGCACGTCGTCGATCGCGTCGCGTGCCGTGCGGCCGAGCGGGCCGTCGGCGACGATCGAGATCTGGTCGAGCAGGTCGATGACCTGTTTCATCCACCGCACGAAGTCGCCTGCCGCGAGGTCGGTGTCGCGCAGCACGGCGTCGAGCCTCCCCCCGCGCGCCCAGCGGTGCGTCGCGGTCGCGAGTGCCGCCGAGAGCGGCTCGGTGTCCGGCAGCTTGCGGTCGGCCTCGAGGATGCTGAGCTCGGACCACACGAGCTCGGTGCGGCCGAAGACCTCGGCGAAGCGGCCCCGCGGGTACTCCCGCACGATGCCGGCGTCCTCACGTCGCGGCTCGTAGACGAGCGCGCTCACGAGGGCCGCGAGCGTCGGCGCATCGACCCCGTCCCAGAGGCCGCGCCTCAGGCACTCGGCCACGAGCAGGTCGCGCTCCCCGTAGATGCGTCGCAGTCGTCGTCCCTCCACGGCGACCCCGAGGCGGCCGTGCTCGTCGCGTTCCAGATAGCCGAGCTCGAGCAGCAGCTCCGTGATCCTGTCGAACACCTGGGCGACGGCGCCCGTGCGTCCGCGCACCTGCTTCGCGAGCCGGTCGGTGTCGCGCTTGAGGCGGAACCAGCGCTCCGCCCACCGGGCGTGCGCCTCCCGATCGTTGCAGGCGTGGCACGGGTGCTGCTTCATGCGCCGGCGCAGCTGCTCGATGTGACGCTGGCGACGGTCGCGCTCGGCACGCGATCCCTCGTGACCGCGCGATTGCTTGCGTTCGAGGTCGCTCAGCTCGCGACGGATGCCCGCGTACTCGCCGAAGTCGCCCAGATGGCAGCGCATCGCCTCCTCGTAGGCGGCGAGCGACTTCTCCTGCTCGCGGATCTTGCGCGCCAGGTCCACGACCGCTCGGTCGGCCTGGAACTGTGCGAACGAGCTCTCGAGGATCTCACGCGTGCGCTCGCGGCCGAACTGCTCGATGAGGTTGACGGCCATGTTGTACGTCGGGCGGAAGCTCGAGTTGAGCGGATAGCTGCGGCGGGATGCGAGCTGCGCCACGGCCTGCGGGTCGAGCCCCGCGGCCCACTGGATGACGGAATGGCCCTCCACGTCGATGCCCCGTCGCCCCGCGCGGCCCGTGAGCTGCGTGTACTCCCCCGGCGTGATCGGCACGCGCGCCTCGCCGTTGAACTTCTCGAGCTTCTCGAGCACGACGGTGCGCGCGGGCATGTTGATGCCGAGCGCGAGCGTCTCGGTCGCGAAGACGACCTTGAGGAGCTTCCGCTGGAAGAGCTCCTCGACGACCTCCTTGAAGGTCGGGATGAGACCCGCGTGGTGGGCGGCGACCCCCCGCTCGAGGCCTTCGAGCCACGAGTAGTACCCGAGCACCCCGAGGTCCTCGTCGCGCAGTCCCGCGCAGCGCTCCTCGACGATGTGCCGGATCTCGTCGCGCTCCCAGCGCTCGGTGAGGCGCACATCCGAGCGCAGCACCTGCTCGACCGCCTGGTCGCAGCCGTTGCGGCTGAACACGAAGAAGATCGCCGGCAGCAGGTGCCGATCTTCGAGGAGCTTCACGACCTCGAAGCGCGGGATGCGGTCGCGCAGCACCTCGCCCTTGCGCTGGTGGCGCCCCGCGTGCGGGCCGCGGAAGGTGCCGGGACCGCGCCCGCCGGCGATCGCGAGCCGCGCGAGCTCGGGGTTGACGCGTGGCGGGGCGTCCGGCGACTGGGCGCCGTCGAAGAGGTCGGCGAGCTTGCCGCGCACGAGCACGTGCTGCTCGAGCGGGACGGGGCGACGCTCGGAGACGACGACGTCGGTGTCGCCGCGGACGGCCTGGAGCCAGTCGCCGAATTCCTCGGCGTTCGAGACCGTGGCCGAGAGCGACACCATGCGCACCTCGCGGGGCAGGTGGATGATGACCTCCTCCCACACGGGTCCGCGGAAGCGGTCGGCGAGGTAGTGCACCTCGTCCATGACGACGAACGCGAGGTCGCGGAGCAGCGGCGAGTCGGCGTAGAGCATGTTGCGCAGCACCTCGGTCGTCATCACGACGACGCGCGCGCCCGAGTTGATGTTGGTGTCGCCCGTGAGCAGGCCCACGTTCCCGGCTCCGTGCTCGGCCGCGAGCTCGGAGTACTTCTGGTTGCTGAGCGCCTTCATGGGCGTCGTGTAGAAGGCTTTCGCCGAGCGCTCGGCGAGGGCGAGGTGCACGGCGAACTCCGCGACGATCGTCTTCCCTGCGCCCGTGGGCGCCGCCACGAGCACGCTGCGTCCCTCTTCGAGCGAGCGGCATGCCTCGACCTGGAAGTCGTCGAGCTCGACGGACAGCCCGGCACGGAATGCCTCGAGCTGCGGGGTGCGCGACCGTGACCTGAACGCCGCGTAGCGCTCCGCGGGCGAGAGGTCGTCGTCGCGAGGACTCATGCGCGCGAGAGGCCCGCCTCGAACGCCGCCTGTCGTCGCTCCGCGACCTTGTCGTGCCAGAGGGCGACGCCCACCGCGGCGAAGTACAGCAGCACCATCGGCAGCGCGAGCAGCAGCATCGAGATGGGATCCGCCGCGGGCGTCGCCATCGCCGTGAAGACCACGATGATGAGCACCGCCCAGCGCCAGCCCTTCAGGATCGTGGCCCCCCGCATGACGCCCGCGAAGTTGAGCAGCACGAGGAAGACGGGCATCACGAACGCGACACCCGTCGCGAGCAGGAGCTTGAGGATGAAGTCGACGTAGGTCTTCGTGTCGTAGAGCTGGGAGGCGCCGGGCGGCACGAAGCGGAACATGAACTCGACGATGCGCGGGAGCACGAGCCAGCCGGCGGCGCAGCCCAGCAGGAACAGCGGGACGGCCGAGAAGAAGAACCCGAACACGTAGCGGCGCTCGCGCCGCGTCAGGCCCGGCACGAAGAAAGCGAAGATCTGGAACAGCCACACGGGGCTCGACAGGATGATGCCGACGACGAGCGACACCTGGAACTGGATGTCGAGCGCACCCGTGAGGCTCGAGAAGTTGAGGGTGATCTTGTCGGGGTCGAGGCCGAGCTCGTCGGCGATGTGGAACACGGGCCCCGAGATCGCGGCCCACGTGCCGCGGCCGGCGAGCGCCTCGGCGGCGCCCGGGATGGCGGGCTCGAGCAGCTCGCCGATCCAGCCGAGGTCGTAGATCATCCAGCCGATGATCGTGCCGCCGAGCACTGCGAGAGCGCTGCGGGTCAGGCGCTTGCGCAACTCGATGAGATGCTCGGCGAGCGACATCCGCCGCTCGGGGTTGTGCTTGCGGGGATGCGTCCGGGTCGTGCCGGCCACGCGCCTAGGACTTGTCGGACGGTGAGCTGTCGGCCGGCTTCGCCGGCTCGGACGCCGCGGAGCTCGCGCTGCCCGACGTGCCGTCGGTCGTGGCGTCGTCGTCCGTCTTCATCTCGCTGCGGAAGATCTTGACCGACTGGCCGAGGCTCTTCGAGAGCGCCGGAAGTCGCGTCGCACCGAAGAGCACGAGGACGACGACGAGGATGATCAGCCAGGTCTGCCACTGGTTCACGAACAGGGGAAGCGTGTACATGGGAACGTCCTCGTCGGTAAGCGGGTCGCAGTCAGTCTACGCGTAGCGGGCCAGGCCGGCTGCCGCCCACTCCGCGACAGCGCGCCGCGCCTGCTCGGGGGCGACGACGCGCACCGTTCCCGGCATGCCGGCGATGAGCCGTTTGAGGCCGTGGTAGTGCGAGACGCGGAGGGTCGTGCGGATGCGGTCGCCCACCTCGCTCGTGAGCGCGCCATCCGGGATGTAGTCGGCGAGGAGCCCGATCACCTCGGGCGCGGCCTCGATCGTGACCTCGAGATCCTCGGCCGACGGCTCGAAGAGCGTATCGGGCAGGCGCACCTCGGAGGCGTCGTGCTCGATCGGCTGATCGGTCACGGCCATGTCGCTCATGCGATCGAAGCGGAAGGTGCGCAGCGCCTCGCGGAGGTGGCACCAGCCGCGCAGATACCAGTCCGAGTCGATCGACTCGACGCGCAGCGGATCGACGTCGCGCTCCTCGAGCTCGCCGCGGGAGTTGAGGTAGCCGAACCGCACGCGGCGGCCCTCGGCGACCGCGCGCTGCACGAGCCCGAGCACCTCGCTGTCGGGGCCGCCGGCGACCGCCAGCTGGCTCGGCGCGCCCGACGCGCCGCGCGAGAGCTTCTCGACGAGGGTGCGGATGCCGGCCCGGTCGGCATTGCCGGGAAGTGCCTGCAGGTACTGGAGTCCCGCGATGAGCGCCGCCGCCTCGCGCGCCGAGAGGCGCGGAGCGTCGTCGATCGCGACGTGCTGCGTGATCGCGATCTCGTCGTGCAGCTCGAAGGCGTCCCAGTCGATGTCGAAGAGGTCCTCGTGCTGGTAGGTGGACGTCGAGCCGGGCACGCCGCTCATCGCGACGAGCGACACGGAGGTGCGGATCTCGTCCTCGGTCACGCCGAAGTGGGTCGCGGCCTCCTGGACCGTGACGCGGTCGTGCTCGAGCAGCCACGGCACGAGCGCGAGCAGGAACGCGAGCTTGTCGCGTGAGCCGGTCGGCGGCACGGAGCGCGCGGGCACACGGTGTCGCTTGTCAGCCATGGTCCGCCACCGTCCTCGTGAGACGCTCGACGACCGCGTCGCGCAAGGTGTCGGGTGACACCACGAGCACCTCGGGCCCGAAGCCCGCGAGCTCGTCGGCGAGGATCGCGAGATCGACGTAATGCACGCGCAGGATGCCGGGGGCGACCTCCTCGGTGCCGCGGCGATGCGCGAGACGCAGGGCGGCATCCGATCCCGCACGCACCTCGATCTCGGCGACGCCCCGCTGCCAGACCTCCTCGAGGCCGGCGAGGACGCTCGCCGTGTGGTCGCCGAGCCGCGGCGGTGCGGGCTTGCCGGCGGCCACCTTGCCGACGATGCGACGCAGCAGGAAGGTCTTGCGCTCCCCCGTCGCGAGCTCCTCGGCCGAGAGGTGCCAGCGCCCGTCGTACTGCACGAGCGCGAGCGGGATCACCTCGCGCGTGCGGGCGCGCTCCTCCCCCGGCTTGAGGTAGTCGAAGCGCACGAGCTGACGGCGGTCGATCGCCTGCGTGAGCGGCTCGAAGGCCGCGTCGCGCAGCCGCAGCCGCGGTGCGTAGCCGAGCACGGGCTCGTCGGCGGAGATGCCGAGCGCGCGCAGCTTGACGAGCGCGCGGCGCGACTCCGCGTTGAGCGAGCCCTCGCGCCACGCCATCGCCGCGAGCCCGAGCAGCGCGATCTCGTCCGAGTCGAAGCGCACGTCGTCGGGCAGCTCGTACGCGCCCTTCGGGATGCGGTAGCGCAGGTTGTGGTTGTCGCCCGGCTCGCCGAGGGGCTCGATCGTCTCGAGCGGGACGCCGAGCTCGCGGATGTCGTCCTTGTCCCGCTCGAACTGGCGCTCCAGATTCGCGTTGTCGCCGCCCGGCGCATAGCGCTGCGCGTACCCGCGCACGCTCGACAGGATCTCGGTCTTGGTGAGCCCGGACTCCGTCGCGAGCAGCGCCAGGACGAGGCTGAAGAGCCGATCCTCGACGGGAACCGGCGCGGGGGCGGGGTTCGCGCTCGTGGGGGCCTACTTCGCGGCGGGGGCGGTCTGGATGCCGAGGACGTCGATCACGAAGACAGTCGCCTCGGTCGCGCCGTCGGCGGGCGGCACGACGGCGAGCAGCTGCGAGCCGACCGGGAGGCCGACGAGCGCGTCGAGCAGCTCGGCCGGAAGCGCGAGGTCGCCCTCGTCCGTGAGCTCGAGCGTGCTCGGCGTGCGGCCGGCATCCCACGTGGACGACTTCTGTGTGACCTCGGCGTCGTCGCCGAGCGGCCAGCTCCAGCTCGCGAGCTGGAGCACCGCGAGGTCGTCCTTCGCGAGCTTGGCGCCTGCGCCGAGCTTGATCGTGGCGGTGCGGTACTCACTCGGCGCCTGGATGCCGGAGGGCACGGTGATGCCGACGCTGCCGTCGGGAGCGGTCACGACGACGGGGAGGCCGTCCTTCGGGAGCTGGTTGACGCCGTCGGCCTTGCCGAGGAAGACGTCCTGCACGTCGATCACGAACACGAGCGAGCTCTCGGGATCCGCGCCGATGTTGAGGCCCGTCTCGGCGACCGTCGTGGTGAGCACGATGCGCTGGCCGGGCTGGGCGCAGACGAGCGCCTGAGCGACCGACGGCGGCTGCTCCTGCTGCGCGGACGTCTCCACGCCGGCGCGGTAGCGCACGCCCTGTGTGCCGTCGAACGTCGTCTTGTCGAGGAGCTCGCCGGTCGCCGCGTCGTAGACGGCGGCGTCGAAGTCGACGATCATGCCGACGCGGGCCACGAGCCCCTCGCCGTGCTCGAGGACGCTGCGCTGCGCCTGCGTCGACACGAGCGGCGTGGGGATGGTGACGCGCGGCGCCGTGCCGACATCGCCCGTCGCGGTCACGAGGGACGACGCGTTGCCGGGGGCGAGCATCGGCTCGCAGGCGGTGACGTCGTCGGGCGAGGCAGCGCATCCGGTGAGCGCGGCGGAGAGCACCGCCACGACGGCGACGGAGCTGACAAGCGCGGGAGTACGGCGCACGATGCCTACTTTCCTGACAGGCGGCGGAAGGGGTGCACAGAGGCTCAACGAGTCTACTGTTCCGCGGCGTCCGCTCCCGACGTCCCCGGCTCGGAGCGTCGCGTGGCGCGCTCGGCGAGCTGCTGGGCGTCGCGGACCACGCGGCGCACGCGCTTGTCGGTCTTGTCGCGCACGCCGAGGGCGCCCGGCGTCCAGGCCTCGACATCCGCGTCGTCGTAGTCGCTCTTCGACGCCCGGCGTGCGGGCTTCGGCAGCACCGCGCCCGGCGCGAGACGCCGCGCCGCGATGAGGAAGGCCGTGTGCGCGACCATGCGATGGTCCGGGCGGACGGCGAGACCCTCGACGTGCCAGCCGCGCACGAGCGTCTCGGTCGAGCTCGGCTCGGTGTAGAGACCCGTCGCGCGGATGGCCTCCGCGACGCGCGACAGCTGGGTCGCCGTCGCGACGTAGCAGATGAGCACGCCGCCCGGCGCGAGCGCATCCGACACGGCGTCGAGGCACTCCCATGGCGCGAGCATGTCGAGCACGACACGATCGACGGTGCCCGGACCGGCGGCGGCCGGCAGCTCGTCGGCGAGGTCGCCGATGCCGATCGACCAGTTGGCCGGGGTCTCCCCCGTGAAGGCCGTCACGTTGGCGCGCGCGACCTCGGCGAACTCCTCCCGTCGCTCGAACGACAGCAGGCGACCCGTCGAGCCGATCGCGCGCAGCAGCCACAGCGAGAGGGCTCCCGAGCCGACACCCGCCTCGACGACCGTCGCACCCGGGAAGATGTCGGCGATCGCGAGGATCTGCGCGGCGTCCTTCGGGTAGACGATCGCCGCGCCGCGGGGCATCGACATGACGAAGTCGGACAGCAGGGGGCGCAGGGCGAGGTAGGCGTCTCCGTTGGAGGCCTCGACGACCGAGCCGTCGGGCAGGCCGATGAGGGCGTCGTGCTCGAGCGTGCCGCGATGCGTGTGGAACTGCTTGCCCGGCTGGAGGGTGATCGTGTGCAGACGGTTCTTGGGGCCGGTCAGCTGCACGCGGTCCCCGGCGGCGAAGGCGCTCATCGGGCACCTCGCGTCGTGCGGGCGAGCGCGGCGCTCCGTCGCGCGACGTGACCCGCGACGAGCTCGGCGGCGCCGACATCCGCGAGTCCGTCCTCGAGGAGCGTGTAGGCGGGGCTCGCCGGGAGCGGGATGTGGAAGGGCACCGCGAAGGTCGTCGCGCCCGAGGCGACGGCGGCTGCGACCCCCGGCTCCGAGTCCTCGACGGCGATGCAGTCCTCGATCGGCACGGCGAGCAGCTCCGCGGCGCGCAGGTAGGCATCCGGGTAGGGCTTGGGGCGCTCCACCTCGTCTCCCGCCACGACGGCCTCGAACGCCGGGCCGCCGAGCTCGCGCTCGAGCGCCTCGATGATCGTGTCGGCCATGCGACGGATCGACATCGTCACGAGGGCCGTGCGGATGCCGGCGGCGCGCACCTCGGCGAGCAGCTCGCGCGCGCCGGGGCGCCACGGCACGTGCTCGGCGATCTGGGTGAGCACGCGGTCGGTGAGGGTGTCGATGATCTGCTGCGGCTCGAGCCCCACGCCGCGCGACTGGAACACGAGAGCCGAGCTCCACAGGCCCTGCCCGACGAGTTGCAGCCCGTCCTCGTGGGTCCACACGCCGCCCCACTCGGCGATGAGCTCGTTCTCGGCCACCATCCAGTACGGCTCGGTGTCGACGAGCGTGCCGTCCATGTCCCACAGGACGGCCGACGGGGATGCGGGGACGGGAGTGCTCACGACCGGCAAGTCTACGGGCGCGGGACTACCCTGAGACCGACGCCCGGGACGGGCGGGGAGGCGGAGCGGTGCAGGCAGAGGACGACTGGGGTCACGGCGGCTCGACGCTCGTCGTGGCCTTCGAGGGCTGGAACGACGCGGGAGAGGCGGCGTCGACCGCGGTCCGCTCGCTGCGCGACCAGCTCGGCCTGGTGCCCCTCATCGAGGTGGAGCCGGAGGACTACTTCGACTACCAGTTCAACCGCCCGGTGAGCACCTTCGACGAGAAGGGCGACCGCGTCATCGCGTGGCCGACCGTCGTGCTGTCGGGGCCCGTCGACCGCGGCGAGGGCGTGCACGTGCTGCTCGGGACCGAACCGTCCCGCGGGTGGAAGACCTTCACCGAGGAGGTGCTCGACGCGATCTCCGTCGCGGGCATCGAGCGCGTCGTCTTCCTGGGGGCGATGCTCGCCGACGTGCCCCACACGCGGCCGATCGCCGTCTTCGCCTCGAGTGAGAACGCCTCGGTGCGCGAGCGGTTCACCCTGGAGCGCTCGAGCTACGAGGGCCCTGTCGGCATCATCTCCGTGCTCGCGGATGCCGCGGAGCGCGCCGGCATCCCGACCGTCTCCATCTGGGCGTCGGTGCCGCACTACGTGCACAACGCCCCCTCGCCCAAGGCGACGCTCGCGCTCGTCGAGCGCCTCGAGGACTTCCTCGACATGGGCGTCGCCCGCGGCACCCTCGTCGAGGACGCCGAGGCGTGGGAGCGCGGCATCGACGAGCTCGCGAGCGACGACGACGACATGACGGCCTACATCGAGCAGCTCGAGCAGGCGCGTGACACCGTCGACTCCCCCGAGGCCTCGGGAGATGCGATCGCCGAGGAGTTCGAGCGCTACCTGCGCAAGCGCGACGGCGGCGACCAGCCGCCGACTCCGTAGCTACGGCTGGAGCACGCCGGTCGCGAGGAGCGCGATGAGCACGCCGCCGAGCAGGATGCGGTAGATGACGAACGGCAGGAACGAGCGCGTCTCGAGGTAGCGCATGAGGAACGCGATGACCGCGTAGCCGACGACGAACGCGACGACCGTCGCGGCGATCGTGGGACCGATCCCGTACCCCGTGCCGCATCCGGCGTCCACGCCCGGCTCGCACGTGAACGCCGTGTAGGTCTCGTAGAGACCCGAGCCGAAGACCGCGGGCACCGCGAGCAGGAACGCGAAGCGCGCGGCCGCCGAGCGCGTGTAGCCGAGCGCGAGGCCCGCGCTGATCGAGGCGCCCGAGCGGCTCACGCCCGGGATGAGAGCGAGCATCTGGGCGAAGCCGATGACGATGCCGTCGCGGTAGCTCATCTGCTCGATGGGCTTGATGCGGCGCCCCAGCGCATCGGCCGCCCACAGCAGGAGACCGAACACGATGAGCACGATCGCGACGACCCACAGCGAGCGGAGGGTCGTGCGGATGGTGTCCTGCAGGAAGAAGCCGACGAGCACGATCGGCACGGTGCCGATGATCACGAGCCAGCCGAGCCGCACATCCGGATCGCCCTTCTGGACGCCCGAGGAGCGCTTGCCGCCGCCGCCCGGGAACAGCGAGCGGAACCACTTCCCGATGATGCGGGTGATGTCCTTCCAGAAGTAGATGAGCACGGCCGTCTCGGTGCCGAGCTGTGTGATCGCCGTGAAGGTGGCCCCCGGGTCGTCCCAGCCGACGAGGTCGCCGAAGATGCGCAGATGCGCGCTCGACGAGATCGGCAGGAACTCGGTCAGGCCCTGGATGAGGCCGAGGATGATCGCTTCGAGGAAGTCCACGGGGGTCG
Source organism: Actinomycetes bacterium (assembly GCA_023432005.1). GTDB lineage: Bacteria > Actinomycetota > Actinomycetes > Actinomycetales > Microbacteriaceae > Homoserinibacter. The sequence goes on along the minus strand of JAEYVF010000097.1, from coordinate 3,039 downwards.
ATTCTGTCAGGGGCGGAGGCGGATGCCGTCAGCCGCGCGGATGACGCTCAGGCCTCGAGCAGCAGGTCGGTGAGCACGGCGCGCCCGAAGGCGAGGGCGTCGAGGGGGACGCGCTCGTCGACGCCGTGGAACATCGCCGGGAAGTCGAGGCCGGGGCCCAGCCGCAGCGGCGCGAAGCCGTAGCCCACGATGCCGAGCGCGCTCAGCGCCTTGTTGTCGGTGCCGCCCGAGAGCAGGTACGGAAGTACCTCCGCCTGCGGGTCGTGGCGCGTGAGCGCGCCGACCATCCTCTCGACGAGCTCGCCCGAGAACGGCGCCTCGAGGCCGACGTCGTGGTGCACGATCTCGACCTCGACCTCGGGCCCGGCGAGCTCGCGCAGCTCGGCGAGCACGGCGTCCTCCTGGCCGGCGAACGGGCGCACGTCGATGAGCGCCTCCGCGCGGTCGGGGATGACGTTGTGCTTGTAGCCGGCCTGCAGCACGGTCGGGTTGGAGGTCGTGCGCACGGTGCCGCGCAGGAACCCCGCGCCGAGGCCCGTGCGCTCGATGAGCGCCACCGGGTCCTCGTCGGGGCTCGCGCCGAGGATGCGGCGCACGCCGTCGAGCATGCCGCTCGCCGTCACACCGAGCTGCACGGGCCATTCGTGGCGCCCGATGCGCGCGACGGCCTCCGAGAGCTTCGTGACGGCGTTGTCGTGGATGACGCGCGAGCCGTGGGCCGCGACGCCGCGGGCCACGAGGCGCACCCACAGGAGCGCCTTCTCCCCCGTCTGCAGGAGGTAGGCGCGCCGCCCGTCGAGGTCGATGGAGTATCCGCCGACCTCGCTGATCGCCTCGGTCGCCCCCGCGAAGATCTCCGGGTGGTGCGTCACGAGGTGGTGCGAGCCGAAGACGCCCCCGTTCTCCTCGTCCGCGAAGAACACGAGGACGAGGTCGCGTGCGGGGCGGCGGCCGGTGCGCAGGATGTCGCCCACGCTCGTGAGGATCATGGCGTCCATGTCCTTCATGTCGACCGCGCCGCGGCCCCACAGCATCCCGTCGCGGATCTCCCCCGCGAAGGGGTCGACGCTCCAGTTCGCGGGATCGGCCGGCACGACGTCGAGATGCCCGTGGAGGACGAGCGCGGGCCGCGTCGGGTCGGATCCCTCGACGCGGGCGACGACGCTCGTGCGGCGCGGTGCCGCGTCGTAGAGGCGCGGCGCGAGCCCGAGGGCGCGGAGCTCGGCCTCGACGTACTCGGCCGCCTCCGTCTCGCCGTTCGCGCGCCCGGCACCCCAGTTCGACGTGTCGAAGCGGATGAGGTCGCGGGCGATGCGGGCGGTCTCCTCGAGTGCGCCGTCCATGGCTCCACGCTACCCGCGCCCCGCGTGGTTCGAGAGGGTTCGCGGACCGTGCTAATGTCTATCTCCGGTCCTCCTGGTGAGGATCGGACTCGCGCGGGTGGCGGAATTGGCAGACGCGCTAGCTTGAGGTGCTAGTGCCCGTATAGGGCGTGGGGGTTCAAGTCCCCCCTCGCGCACGCGAGTCGAAGGCCCCGGACATCGTGTCCGGGGCCTTCGTCGTTTCCCGGGGAGCGGACCGGAGGCCCCGTCACCTGTCCCCCGTGGGAACGAGCACCTGTACCCCGTCTATAGGGGAGAGGGGACAGGTCTGCCCCCGGACTCGGGGTACGCGACGCGCCGCACGCGTCTGGGCACCTGCGGAATGCCGACGTAGCATCCGAACACCATGAAACCCGGCCCGGTGCGGATGAGCGGCGTGCTGACGACATGGAACGACGAACGCGGTTTCGGCTTCGTCGCTCCGGCCGTCGGCGGGCCCGACGTGTTCGTGCACATCTCCGCGTTCGGGTCGGACGACCCCCGTCCCGCGGAGGGTGACGAGATCGGCTACGAGCTCGAGTACTCCCCTCAGGGCAAGCCGCGCGCGGGACGCGCCTCGGTGCTCACGCTCGGCGTCGAGCGTCCGGCCCCCGAGGTCCCCGCCCTCGCGAAGCTCGTGCCGACGAAGCGCGCGAGTCGGCTCGGGTACCTCGCGGTGGTCGGCTTCATCGGCATCGCGCTCGTCGTCGCCCTCATCCGCCCCGTGCCCTACTGGGTGTGGGCGCTGTACCTGGGGATGTCGATCGCGACGTTCGTCGCCTACGCCCTCGACAAGCGCGCGGCGGCCGCGGAGGGCTGGCGGCTCAGCGAGGGCTCCCTGCTCGCCCTCGGCCTCGCGTGCGGCTGGCCGGGCGCCGTCATCGCGCAGCAGGTCGTGCGGCACAAGACGGTCAAGATGAGCTTCCAGGTCGTGTTCTGGATCACGGTCGTCGTCAACGTCGTGGCCTTCGTGGTGTTCAGCTGGGTCGCGACGCTCGCGACGCCGGATGCCGCGCCCGCTCTCCCCCTGCTGCCCTAGTCCGCGGGTGGGCGCGGCCTGCGGACGTCGCACCCTGGGCGTATCATCGAACACATGTTCGACACGGCGCGCGCGGATGAGATCCGGCGTCTGCAGGACCGCATCCGCGGCATGCAGCGCACCCGGCTCGCCGACCGCACCCTGCCCACCTCGGAGGCGCTCGCCGAGCTGCTGCCCGATGGAGCGCTCGCGGCGGGCGGCAGCTACGTCGTCGACGGCTCGACGACGCTCGCTCTCGAGCTGCTGCGCGGGCCGAGCCGCGCGGGCTCCTGGTGCGCCGTCGTGGGCATGCCCGATCTCGGCCTCGAGGCGGTTGCGGCCGCGGGTCTCGACCTCGAACGACTCGTGCTCGTGCCCCAGCCGGGCGACCAGTGGCTGTCGGTCGTCTCCGCCCTCGTCGACGCCGTCGCCGTCGTGCTCGTGCAGCCGCCCGCGCGCGCCCGCGTGGGCGACGCCGCGGCCTCGCGACTCGCATCGCGGCTGCGGCGGCGCGAGGGGGTGCTCGTGTCGACGCGCGACTGGCCCCGCCCCCATGCGCGTCTCGCCGTCGCCGAGAGCGACTGGGCGGGCATCGGGGCGGGCTTCGGGCATCTCGCGGCACGCCAGGTGACCGTCGCCTCGAGCTCCCCCGCGTGGCAG
>JAEYVF010000026.1 GCA_023432005.1 Actinomycetes bacterium | reverse complement strand
TGGGGGCGGGGGGGGGGGGGGTGGGGGTGCGGGGGGGGGGGGGCGGCAGGGCCCGCGGAGACCGCGGGCCCTGCCTGAATGGTGCTTGTCATTGTCGTGAGTGACGGTTTCCTTGGCGGACGCCTACAGCGAGGCGGCCGTGTCCTTGAGAGCCTTCACGACGTCCTCCGGCGTGCCGGTGCCCGCCATGAGGTTCACGATGGCCTGGTTGAGCGGGTTGCCGAAGGTCGGGCCGAGGTCGCTGTCGAGCCAGAGCTGGACGTACGAGGAGCCGGCGAGGCCCTCGGCGATCGACTTGAGGCTCGGGTCGGTCAGCGAGTCGATCGCACCCGGGTGAGCCGGGATGCCGGCGCCCGTCTCGGCGAAGCGCTTCTGCACGTCCTCGCTCGCGATGTACTTGAGCAGCTCGACGGCCTCGTCGGGCGCGTCGGCCGACACGCCGAAGCCGTCGCCGCCGCCCATCGTGATCGTCGGGTCACCGGCCGTGCCGGGGACGCTCACCATCGGGAACCAGCCGAGCCACTCGGGCACGGTCGCGTCGGGCGTGAGAGAGCCGATCTGGCCCGCGTTCCACGCACCCATGAGCTCCATCGCGGCGTTGCCGTTCGCGACGAGACCCGCCGAGCTGTCAGCGCCCTGCTGGCCCGAGGTCGCGAGGAAGCCGTCCTGGAACGGGTTGGTCGCGACGAAGTCCTGCAGGAGCTCGCCCGCCTCGACCCAGCAGGGGTCGGAGAAGTCGAGCGCCGGGATCGCGGTCTGGAGCGTCTCGGTCGAGCACGCGGCGAGCGCGAACTGGTACCACCAGTGACCGGCCGGCCACAGGTCGCCCGCGCCGACGGCGATGGGCGCCGTGCCGATCGCGCGGAGCTTGTCGTTGGCCTCCTCGAGCTCGGGAAGCGTCTCGGGCACCTGGTCGATGCCGGCCTCGGCGAAGAGGTCCTTGTTGTACCAGAAGCCCTCGATGCCAAAGGTGTAGGGGATCGCGTACTGCTTGCCCCCGACCTGCCACGGCTTCACCGTGCCGCCGTACTCCGAGATGGTGTCGGCCATGACGTCGGTGAGGTCCTTGAGGTAGCCGGCCTCGGCCTGCGAGCGGACCTCGCCGCCCGGCCACACCATGAAGATGTCGGGGGCGTCGCCGGACTGGAGCGCGTTCGGGATGAGCGTCCGCTGGAGGTCCTCGTTCTGGTAGCCGGTCACCTCGACCTTGACGCCGGGGTTGGCCTCCTCGAACTCCTTGGCCACCTGCTCCCACATCGCCTTCTGCGGGTCGGCCGTGGCGTTGTGCCACCACGTGATGGTGACGCCGTCGCCGTCGCCTCCGTCGCCGCCGGGGGAGCAGGCGGTGAGACCGCCGATAGCGAGGGCCGTCGCTGCTGCGACCGCTCCCACCCGAGTGATCCGGGCTTTGTTCATCTTCGAACACCTCTCGAAAGTTTCGACATCCACGTCGAAAGTGGTTGGGATGCGGCGATCATACGCAGGCCCGGCAATTGCGGTCAATAACAACAAAATAACGGTTGAGCCCCCAACAGGGGGACGCGGCGGCCCGTCGCGGCGGACATCCGCGGGGCCGGTGCAGGCGCTAAGGTGTGCGTCGTGGCAGCGCTCGGGGACACCGTCGACTCGGTTCGACGTCGAAACCTTTCGACGGTCCTCGAGCTCGTGCACCGCGGGGGAGAGCCCTCGCGCGCCGACCTGACCGCGCTCACCGGCCTCAACCGCTCGACGATCGGCGCACTGGTCGCCGAGCTCGTCGAGCTCGGTCTCGTCGTCGAGGGCGACCCGGGCGCCACCAACCGCGTGGGCCGGCCCTCGCGCCGCGTGCTCCCCGATCCGCGACCGGCCATCATCGCCGTCAACCCCGAGATCGACGCCGTCACGGTCGCGCTCGTGGGCCTCGGCGGTCGGCTCGATCACCGCGTCCGTCGCGAGCTCGACCACATCGCGAGCCCCGAGGAGGCGGCCGCGATCATCGGCGAGGTCGTCGCCGAGCTGCACGCCGGCCCCGCGCGCGATCGACGGCTCGTCGGCGTCGGGGTCGCCGTTCCCGGACTCGTGCGCGCGAGCGACGGCGTCGTGCGCTGGGCGCCGCACCTCGGATGGCGGGAGAGCGCCTTCGCGAGGCTCGTCGAGTCGGTCGTCGGCCTGCCCACCGTCGCGGACAACGACGCGACCCTCGGCGCCCTCGCCGAGCGGCTCTTCGGCGTCGGTCGCGGAGTCGACCAGCTCGTGTACCTCAACGGCGGCGCGAGCGGCATCGGCGGCGGCGTCATCGTGGGCGGCCAGCCCTACCGCGGGGCGTACGGCTACGCGGGTGAGTTCGGGCACAACCGTCCCCGACTCGACGACCCCGCGCACCGCGCGACCGTCGGCGGCACCCTCGAGGAGGAGGTGAGCCGGGCCCGGCTCCTCGACATCCTCGGGCGGCAGAGCCTCGACGAGCCCGAGTTCGAGGCCGCGGTGCTCTCCTCGACCGACAAGAGGCTGCACGCCGAGCTCGCCCGTCAGCAGATCGTGCTCGGCGGGGCGCTCGGCAACGCCATCAACGTGCTCGGCCCCGAGCTCGTCGTGCTCGGCGGCTTCCTCGCGACGCTCCTGGCCTGGGACGCGCCCGCGCTCGAGGCGGCCGTCTCGGCGCGCACGCTGCCGATCGCGTGGGAGGGGGTGCGCATCCGCCCCGCTGCGCTCGGTCGCGACCGCCTGCTGATCGGCGCCGCCGAGCTCGCCTTCTTCGAGGTTCTCAGCGACCCGGCGTCGTACGCGGAGGGCGCTGGGGTTGAATAGGGGGATGCCCCCCGCATCCGACTACCGCGACAGCGGCCTCGAGTTCGCCTCCGACTTCGTGATCGGCTCGGCGACCGCCTCCTACCAGATCGAGGGAGCCGCCCGCGAGGACGGGCGCGGCCCCTCCATCTGGGACACCTTCAGCCACACCCCCGGCAAGGTGTGGAACGGAGATACCGGCGACGTCGCCGACGACCACTACCACCGCTGGGAGTCGGATCTCGACCTCATGGCCGACCTCGGCCTGCAGTCGTACCGCTTCTCGATCGCGTGGCCGCGCATCCAGCCGGGCGGCCGGGGCGCTGTCAACCCCGCGGGCGTCGCGTTCTACTCGCGACTCGTCGACGGTCTGCTCGAGCGCGGCATCCGCCCCATCGCGACGCTGTACCACTGGGACCTGCCGCAGGAGCTCGAGGACGCCGGCGGCTGGCCGGCGCGCGACACCTCGTACCGCTTCGCCGAGTACGCGGCCCGCGCCGCCGAGGCCCTCGGCGACCGCGTGCACACGTGGACGACGCTCAACGAGCCCTGGTGCTCCGCCTACCTCGGCTACGGATCGGGCGCGCACGCCCCCGGACGCACGGACGGCGCCGCGGCGCTCGCCGCCGTGCACCACCTCAACCTCGCGCACGGCCTCGCCGTGCAGGAGATCCGTCGCGCGGCGACCGACGACCCCGACGTATCGGTCACGCTCAACTTCCACGTCATCCGGGGCGACGACGACACCTCCCCCGAGGCGAAGCGCCGCATCGACGCGCTCGCGAACCGCTCGTTCACCAACCCCATGCTGCTCGGTCAGTACCCCGCCGACCTCCTCGAGGACACGGCGGGCGTCACCGACTGGGCGTTCGTGCGCGACGGCGATCTCGCCGAGATCAACCAGCCGCTCGACGTCCTCGGCGTCAACTACTACTCGACCGTGACGGTCAGGATGTGGGACGGCGTGAGCCCCCGCTCGAACAACGACGGTCACAAGGACATGGGCGGGTCTCCCTGGCCCGGCTCGCGCGATGTCGAGTTCCTCACGCAGGCGGGCCCCTACACGGCGATGGGGTGGAACATCGCGCCCGACGGTCTCGAGGAGCTGCTGTTGTCGCTCAAGGAGCAGTTCCCGGAGCAGCCGCTGCTCATCACCGAGAACGGCGCCGCCTTCGACGACCAGGTGACCGAGACGGATGCCGGCAAGCGCGTGCACGACGCCGAGCGCGTCGACTACCTCGTGCGCCACTTCACGGCCGCCCACCGCGCGATGCAGCAGGGCGTCGACCTGCGCGGCTACCAGGTGTGGTCGCTCATGGACAACTTCGAGTGGGGCTACGGCTACTCGAAGCGCTTCGGCATCGTCCGCGTCGACTACGAGACGCAGGAGCGCATCCTCAAGGACTCGGCGCTCTGGCTGCAGGAGCTCATCGCGACGCGTCGCCTCCCCGCATCCCCGCTCGCCGCGCGCTGACACCGCCGGGGCTCAGGCCCCGATCGACAGAGAGACCGCGGACTCCGGCTCGACCGGCTCCGTGAATCCCGTCGACTCCCGGCCGACGACACGGTAGTCGGCGAGGATCTGGCGCGGCGGCGCCGGCTCGCACTTCTCGCGGATGCGGGCGAGCAGCGTCTCGACGGCCACGCGCGCGATCTCGTCGCGTCCCGGGTCGACGCTCGACATGGAGGGCACCGAGAAACGCGACTCGTCGATGTTGTCGAAGCCGATGACGGCCACGTCGTCGGGCACTCGGACGCCCGCCTCGCCGAGCGCGCGGAGGGCGCCGAGGCCGAGGGTGTCGTTGAAGGTGAAGAGCCCGTCGAAGTCGACGCCGTCCTCGAGCAGACCGCGCATCGCGGCGGCGCCGTTCTCGCGGTGCCACGGGGCGGCGACGCGCACGAGCGCCGTGTCGTACGGCAGCCCCGCGGCCTCGAGTGCCTCGCGGTAGCCGCGGAGGCGCAGGTTCGCCGAGCGGATGTCGTCCTGGTTGATCGGGTGGGCGCCGATGACCGCGATGCGACGGCGGCCGATACCGAGCAGGTGCTCGGTCGCGGCGCGTGCCGATTCCACGTTCCGCATGGTCACGTGGTCGGTCGGACCGCCGAAGATGCGCTCGCCGAGCAGCACGAGCGGGAAGGCCACCTCGAGGAGCTCGACGTCCTCCTGGCCGAGACGCTCGGGGCTGAACAGCACGCCGTCGGTGAGGCGCAGGCGCTCGCCCGAGAGCACGGCGAGCTCGCCCTCCCGGGTGGCGCTCGTCTGGTCGATCACGACGCCGACGCCGTGACGGTCCGCGGCGCGGATGATCGAGTCGGCGAGCTCGGCGAAGTAGTTCTGGCGCAGCTCGGGGATGGCGAGGCCGATGACACCGGTCCGCCCGGAGCGCAGCCCGCGGGCCGAGAGGTTGGGGCGGTAGTCGAGCTGCTCGATGGCCGCCAGCACCTTGTCGCGGGTGCTCGGCCGCACGTGCGGGTAGTCGTTGACGACATTGGAGACGGTCTTGATCGACACGCCCGCCAGTCGCGCGACGTCGTGGAGCGTCGATCCCACGGGCGCTCCCTCCTGCGATTCCAGCCCCTGCGCGGGCTGCGGTCCGAAGAATCTACTTGACACCGGACTGCAGCTTGACCATAGTCGCCTACAACGTTGGAAATACAACGTTAGAAAGTTCCTCGGCGATGGTGCCCGGAAGGTTCCTGACGGGGCGCGGACATGCCGGGGCGCGACGCACTGCACCGACAGAGAAGTCCCCCGAAAGGAATCGATTGATGAAGACGAAGAAGGCAATCGCCGCCGTCGCGACCATCGTGGTCGCGGGGGCCCTCGTCGCATGTTCCGATGGCGGAACCGGCGGCGGGGGCGGCGGGAACAGCGACGCCACCTGCACCAACACGATCGTCGACGCCGACGCTCCCGTCGTGACCATGTGGGCGTGGTACCCCAACATGGAAGAGGTCGTGGACAACTTCAACAAGGCGCACGACGACGTGCAGGTCTGCTGGAACAACGCGGGCGCGGGCGGCGAGGAGTACGACAAGTTCCAGACGGCGGTCTCGGCGGGCAGCGGCGCCCCTGACGTCGTCATGCTCGAGGGCGACCGCATCCCCACCTACGTGGCGCAGGGTGCGCTCGTCGACCTCACCGACCTCGGCTACGAGGACGTCAAGGGCGACTTCAGCGAGGGCGCGTGGAAGGACGTCTCCGTCGGCGGCGCCGTCTACGGCGCGCCCGTCGACGGCGGTCCGATGGGCATGATCTACCGCAAGGACGTCTTCGAGACCTACGGCGTCACGCCGCCCACCACGTGGGAGGAGTTCGAGGCGACCGCCCAGCTGGTCAAGGACGCCGGCGGACCCTTCTTCGCGAGCTTCCCCGCGAACCAGCCCGCCTACGTCACGGCCCTCATGTACCAGAACGGCGCGGAGCCGTTCGCGTACGATCCGGCCAACGAGGGCGAGATCACGATCGACCTCGACAGCGACGAGATCAAGGAGGTGCTCGAGTACTGGGCGGGCCTCGCGGAGAAGGGTCTCGTGGGCACGCAGGACCAGTTCACGCCGGAGTACATCGCCGGGGTGATCAACGGGGACTACGCGACCTACCTCTCGGCCGCGTGGGCGCCCGGCTACCTGCAGGGAGCGGGTGTCGGCGAGGGTGCGGACGCCCACGTCTGGGCGACCGCGCCGATGCCGCAGTGGGATGCGGCGAACCCCGTGTCGATCAACTGGGGCGGCTCCGCGTTCTCGGTGACGACGCAGGCGAAGGACCCCGCGCTCGCGGCCAAGGTCGCCTTCGGCGTGTACGCCGACCCCGCGTCGCTCGATGCGGGCTGGAAGAACCAGGTGATCTTCCCGCTCAACCTGAGCGTGCTCAAGTCGGACGAGTTCCTCAACTACGAGGTGCCGTTCTTCGACGGGCAGCAGGCCAACAAGGACGTGTACGTGCCGGCGGCCGACGCCTACACGGGCATGGTCTACACGCCGCTGGGGCAGTACTACTACTCTGCGCTGACGAAGCAGATCGCCGCCATCATCAACGGCACGGCGACCGGCTCCGAGGCGGCGGACGCCCTCCAGGCGGACGTGGTGGGGTACGCCGAGGAGCAGGGCTTCACCGTCAAGTGACCTGATCCGGGGCCGGTCCGCCGCCGCGCGGGCCGGCCCCTCCCATCCGACCCCGATCCCGGAGACCCCTCATGACCGTCCCCCGCGACACCGCCGTCGCACGCACGAGGCGCGCATCCGCCTCGCGCCGCCACAGCCTGACCGGCTGGCTGTTCGTCGGCCCGTTCGGCATCGTCTTCCTCGCGATGCTCGTGCTGCCGATCGGCTACGCCTTCTATCTGAGCCTGTTCCAGAAGTCGCTCATCGGCGGCACGCGGTTCGTGTGGTTCGGCAACTACCTCAAGGCGTTCAGCGACCCGTCGTTCCTCAGCGGCGTCGGGTTCGTGCTCTCGTTCTCGCTCGTGCTCATCCCGTTGCAGATGGCGATCTCGCTCGCGATCGCGCTCATCCTGGATGTGCTCGTCACGCGGTTCGCGCGCTTCTCGCGCCTCATGATCTTCATGCCCTACGCGATCCCGACCGTCATCGGGGCGCTCATGTGGGGCTTCCTCTACAGCAAGAACTTCGGGCCGCTGGGCGAGCTCTTCGGGCTCTTCGGCGCATCCGCACCGGAATTCCTGAGCTCGGGCCTCATCTTCTGGGGCCTGGTCAACGTCGTGACGTGGCAGTGGGCGGGCTACTACATGATCATCCTCTATGCCGCCCTCCAGGGGATCGACCCGACGCTCTACGAGGCGGCGCGCATCGACGGCGCCTCGCAGTGGCAGATCGTGCTGCGGATCAAGATCCCGCTCGTCGCGCCCGCGCTCCTGCTGATCCTCGTGTTCGCGCTCATCGGCACGCTGCAGTTCTTCAACGAGCCCAAGATCCTGCAGCAGCTCGCGGCCGGCGCGATCCCCGACGACTTCACCCCGAACATGTACGCCTACCAGCAGGCGTTCTCGCTCGCGAACTACAACTACGGCTCCGCGATCTCGTTCGCGCTCGGCGCCGTCGTGTTCGTGTGCGTCTACATCTTCCTGTTCGCGACCCGCAAGCGAGGGAGCTTCCTCTCATGAGCACGACCCCGGTCGACACCCCCGACCTCACGACGCGAGCCCTCACGACCCCCGGGGGAGTGTCGAGCGACCGGCCCGTGCGGGTGCGCGGTCGCGTGCCCCTGAGCATCGTGCTCGCCGCGCTCGTGGTGTACTTCCTCGTCCCCTTCTGGTGGCTCATCGTCAACAGCTCCAAGAGCTCGGCGGGGCTCTTCGGCGGCGGCAGCGCGCTCTGGTTCGCCGACGACGTCGACTACCTCGCGAACCTGTCCGACCTGTTCAGCTACGGCGGCGGCATCTACCTCCGCTGGCTCGGCAACTCCGCGCTCTACGCGGTCGTCGGCGGCATCGGCGCGACGGCGCTCGCCGTGCTCGCCGGGTACGGCTTCGCGAAGTACCGGTTCGCCGGGCGCCGCGTCTCGTTCGCGATCCTGCTGGGCGCGGTCATGGTGCCGACCACGGCGCTCGTGATCCCCACCTTCATGCTCTTCGCGCAGGTGGGCTGGACGAACACGATCTGGGCGGTCATCGTCCCGACGCTGCTCAACCCGTTCGGCGTCTACCTCATGCACGTCTACGCCCGCGACGCCGTGCCGGACGAGCTGCTCGACGCGGCGCGCGTCGACGGCGCGGGGGAGTTCCGCTCGTTCTTCCGCGTCGCCCTGCCGCTCCTGCGACCCGCGATCGTGACGGTCCTGCTGCTGTCGTTCGTCGCATCGTGGAACAACTACTTCCTCCCGCTCGTCATGCTGTCGAACAATCAGCTGTTCCCGGTCACGGTCGGCATCGGGCTCTGGCAGTCGACCGCGTCGACCTACGGCGCGGCCGGCGGGCAGAGCCTGTGGAGCATCATCATCCTCGGCTCTCTCGTCTCGGTGATCCCGCTCATCATCGCCTTCCTGACGCTGCAGCGTTACTGGCAGGGTGGGCTCGCCATCGGAAGCCTCAAGTAGCACCCGTCACCCCCGCATCCACCGCATCCACCCATCCACACCATCGAGGACGCCGTGATCAGCGCACATCTCACCATCGACCCGCACTTCGTCGTGGGCCCCATCGACCGCCGCCTGTTCGGCTCGTTCGTCGAGCATCTCGGGCGGTGCGTGTACGACGGCATCTACGAGCCCGGCCACCCGAGCGCGGATGCCGACGGGTTCCGTCAGGACGTCATCGAGCTCGTCACGGAGCTCGGGGTCTCGACCATCCGCTACCCGGGCGGCAACTTCGTCTCGGGCTACCGGTGGGAGGACGGCGTGGGCGAGCGCTCGGCGCGCCCGCGTCGCCTCGACCTCGCGTGGCACTCGCTCGAGACGAACGAGATCGGCCTCGACGAGTTCGTGCGCTGGATCGGCAAGGTCGACGCGGAGCTCATGTACGCGGTCAACCTCGGCACCCGCGGCGTGCAGGAGGCGCTCGACGTGCTCGAGTACGCCAACATCCGCGGCGGCACGACGCTGTCGGAGCAGCGGATCGCGAACGGCGCGCCCGAGCCCTACGACATCCGGATGTGGTGCCTCGGCAACGAGATGGACGGCCCATGGCAGCTCGGTCACGACACTCCGCGTGCCTACGGACGGCTCGCCATGAAGACGGCGCGCGCGATGCGCCAGGTCGACCCCGGTCTCGAGCTCGTCGTGTGCGGCAGCTCGAGTGCGCACATGCCGCTGTTCGGCACGTGGGAGCGCATCGTGCTCGAGGAGACCTACGACGAGGTCGACTTCATCTCGTGCCACGCCTACTACGAGCCGCTCAAGGGCGACTACGCGAGCTTCCTCGCGTCTGCCGTCGACATGGACCGCTTCATCGAGTCGGTCGTCGCGACGGCCGATCACGTGAAGGCGAAGCGCGGCAGCGAGAAGACCATCAACATCTCGTTCGACGAGTGGAACGTCTGGTACCACTCGCGCTACGCGGAGGTCGAACGCATCACGGACCCGCAGGAGTGGCCGGTCGCGCCGCGCCTTCTCGAGGACGTCTACTCGGTCGTCGACGCCGTGGTGTTCGGCAATCTGCTCATCTCGCTCATCCGCCACGCCGACCGCGTCACCGCGGCGAGCCTCGCCCAGCTCGTCAACGTGATCGCCCCGATCATGACCGAGCCGGGCGGACCGGCCTGGAAGCAGACGACGTTCTTCCCCTTCGCGCTCACCTCGAGGCTCGCGCGCGGCGTCGCGCTCGAGCTCAAGCTCGAGACCCCGAGCTACGAGACCGAGCGCTACGGCGAGGTGGGACTCGTCGACGCGGTCGCCACCCACGACGCCGAGTCGGGCGAGACGGCCGTGTTCCTCGTGAACCGCAGCATCGACGAGTCCGCGGAGTTCGTCGTCGACGCCGCGCTTCTGGGCGATGTGAGCCTCGTCGGTGCGGAGAGCCTCTACGACGAGGACATCCACGCCGCGAACACGCTCGCGGACCCCGAGCGGGTGCGGCTGCGCCCCAACGAGACCGCCCGCCTCGTCGACGGCGAGCTGCGCATCATCCTGCCCCCCGTCTCGTGGACTGCGGTCACGCTCGGATGACCGAAGCGCACGGCATCCTCCGGGTCTCGGGAACGCGGATCGTCGACGATCGCGGTCCCGTGCTCCTTCGCGGCTTCGGCCTCGGCGGGTGGATGAACATGGAGAACTTCATCACGGGCTACGCCGGCACCGAGTCGCAGATGCGCCGGGCCCTGCGCCGCGTGCTCGGCGACGACGGGTACGAGCGCTTCTTCGCGCGCTTCATGGACGTGTTCTTCACGGATGAGGACGCCGCGTTCCTCGCGGGACTCGGCCTCAACTCGCTGCGGATCCCGCTCAACTACCGGCACTTCGAGGACGACGACGCCCCGATGGTGCTCAAGGACGAGGGGTTCCGGCTGCTCGACCGTGTGATCGAGAGCTGCGCGCGGCACGGGATCTACGCGATCCTCGACCTGCATGCGCTCCCGGGCGCGCAGAACCAGCATTGGCACAGCGACAATCCGAGCCAATGGGCCTCGTTCTGGACGCACCGCCACTTCCAGGATCGGGTCGTGAACCTGTGGGAGGCGCTCGCCGATCGGTACTGCGGCGACCCGTGGGTCGCGGGCTACAACCCGGTCAACGAGCCCGCGGACGCCCACGGCGAGACGCTCGGGCCCTTCTATCGTCGGCTCGAGCGCGCCATCCGGGCGGTCGACCCCGACCACATCCTGTTCCTCGACGGGAACCGCTACTCGACCCAGTTCGACCAGCTCGGCGACCCCCTCCCCAACGCCGTCTACACGGCGCACGACTACGCGCTGCCCGGATTCGTCGACGGCGGCCCGTACCCGGGGACGAGCCGGGGGCAGCACGTCGATCGGGACAGCGTCGAGGCGACCTTCCTCGCGCGCACGCGCTACATGCGCGAGACCGGCACGCCGATCTGGATCGGCGAGTTCGGCCCCGTCTACACGGGCGATCCGGCGCGCGACGAGCAGCGTCTGCGGCTGCTCGCCGACCAGCTCGAGATCTACGCGCGGTACGACGCGAGCTGGGCGCTGTGGACCTACAAGGACATCGGCCTGCAAGGTGTCGCGCGCGTCGCCCCTGAGTCGCCGTACCTGCGGCGGATCGCGCCCGTCCTCGAGAAGAAGGCGCGGCTCGGCGTCGACTCGTGGGGGTCGACGGACGCGGGCGTGCGCGAGCTCATCGCGCCGTTCGAGGAGCTGTTCCGACGGGAGTTCCCCGGCTTCGCGCCCTATCCGTGGGGAGCCGACCGCTGGATCGCCGGCCACATCCGGCACGTGATGCTCGCGGAGGCGATGGTCGACGACTACGCGGATGCGTTCCGCGGCGTGGGCCCCGACGGCGCCGAAGCGCTCGCGGACGCCTTCTCCTTCTCGGAGTGCGTCATCCGCGACGGGCTCGCCGAGCTGCTGCGCGCGTCATCGCGGTGAGGAGGAGGCCGCCCGCGATGGCGCGCGCAGCGATCACGTGCGACTCGAGCGCGCCGCGAAACGCTGCTGCAGGAGCACGGCGACGACGATGATGACGCCCTTCACGACCGCCTGCACCGAGATGTTGAGGTTGTTCATCGTGAAGATGTTGCTGAGCGCCGAGAAGATCAGCACGCCGAGCACCGTGCCGACGATCGTGCCGCGGCCTCCGATCAGCAGCGTGCCGCCGACGACGACGGCGGCGATCGCGTCGAGCTCGTAGAGCTGACCGTGCGTCGAGGACCCGGCCGTCGTGCGGGCGAGGATCATGACGCCCGCGATGCCCGCCGCGATGCCCGAGAGCACGTACAGCGACACGGTGTGGCGCTTCACCTTGAGGCCCGCGAGCCGCGCCGCCTCGTGGTTGCCGCCGATCGCGATCGTGCGGCGTCCGTAGGTCGTGCGCGCGAGCAGGAACCAGCCGAGCACGGCGGCGATCACGAAGAACCAGATGAGCCACGGGATGCCGATGAAGTCGCCGCGGAAGAAGGTGAGGAAGCCCGTGACGTTCACGACCTGCGTCGTCTTGTTGGCGAAGATCTCGGCGAGGCCGCGCGCCGCGACGAGCATCGCGAGGGTCGCGATGAAGGGCACGACCTTGCCGTAGGCGATCACGATGCCGTTGATGAACCCGGCGAGGCCTCCCACGGCGATCGCGACGACGACCATGAGCAGCCAGGTCGACTGCGTGGCCGCGTTCTGGATCCACGACAGCGAGGCGACCACGCTCGCGAGTCCCATGACGGATCCGACCGAGAGGTCGATCCCGCCGGCCGTGATCACGAAGGTCATGCCGATCGCGACGACGCCGAGGATCGAGCCGTAGCGCACGATCGTCACGAAGTTGTCGAGGTTCATGAACCGCTCGCCGCCCGTCGCCCAGCCGACGGCGACGATGAGCACGAGCGCGATCACGAGGCCGAGGTTGCGCCCCGCCGATCCGGAGAGGAAGCGCTTCAGCGCACTCTCACGGCCGGGAGCCGCCGTCTCGGTCGTGGTGGGGGAGGTGGTCTCGCTCACGCGGCCGTTCCTTTCATGACGAGGTCGAGCACACCGTGCTCGTCGATGTCCTCAGCCGCTGTCGTCGCGAGCACGCGGCCCTCGGCGATCACGAGCACGCGGTCGGACAGTCCGAGCACCTCCTCGATCTCGCTCGAGACGATGAGGATCGCGGTGCCCGCGTCGGCGAGCCGGCGGATGAGGGAGTAGATCTCGGAGCGCGCCCCGACGTCGACGCCGCGCGTCGGCTCGTCGAGCAGCAGGATGCGGGTGCCCTCGACGACCCAGCGAGCGAGGAGGATCTTCTGCTGGTTGCTGCCCGAGAGCGTGCGCGTCTCGCGATCGGGGTCGGAGGGGCGCAGCTCGAGCGCCTCGATCTGCTCGCGCGCGACGGCGCGTTCGCGACGCTCGTCGAGCACGGATGCGCGCGCGAACCGCGAGAAGGTCGCGAGCGTGATGTTCTTGAAGACGGGCTCGTCGAGCAGGAGCCCCTGGCTCTTGCGCTCCTCGGGGGAGAGGCCGATCCCGGCGTTGACGGCGTGCCGCACGGAGCCGACGGGCAACCGCCGTCCGTTCGCGCGCACGGTCCCGTGGCTCGCCCGCCGGGCGCCGTAGATCGTCTCGAGGATCTCCGAGCGGCCGGAGCCGACCAGGCCCGCGAGCCCGACGACCTCGCCCGCGCGCACGGTGAGGTCGACATCCGCGAAGACCCCGCGCAGCCCCAGGCCCTCGACCTCGAGCGCCACGGCGGCATCCGCGGGCACGGGGCGCCGAGGCGGGAACACGTGCTCGATCGTGCGGCCGGTCATGAGCGTGATGAGCTGCGGGGTGGGCGTCTCCTCGACCGTCAGGCCGGATGCCATGCTCGCGCCGTCCTTGATGACGGTGATGCGGTCGCCGATGCGGCGGATCTCCTCGAGCCGGTGCGAGATGTACACGATCGCGATGCCCTGCTCGGTGAGCTCCTCGACGACGCGGAAGAGGTTGTTCACCTCCTCCGAGTCGAGCACGGCGCTCGGCTCGTCCATGACGATGAGCTTCGCGTCGTGGGAGAGGGCGCGCGCCATGCTCACGATCTGCTTGCCCGCGGCCGAGAGGGTGCCGACCTCGCGATTGGGGTTGAGGTCGCCGTGCCCGAGTCGGATGAGCAGTTCGCGCGTGCGGCGGTTGGCGGCGCTGCGGTGCAGCACCCCCGCGCTCGCGAGCTCGTGGCCGAGGAAGACGTTCTCGGTGATCGAGAGCCCGTCGACGACGTCGAGCTCCTGGTACATGGTCGCGATCCCGAGCTCGAGGGCCGCGACGGGGTCGGGGATCGTGACGGGCTCGCCGTGCCACAGGATCTCGCCGCCGTCGGGCTGGTAGGCGCCCGAGAGGATCTTGATGAGCGTCGACTTGCCGGCGCCGTTCTGTCCGAGGATGCAGTGGACCTCTCCCGGGCGCACCTCGAGGTCGACGCCCTTCAAGGCGTGGACGCCCGCGAACGACTTGGTGATACCGCGCATCGACAGTAATGACGTCGTGGTGTCGCCTTTGACCATGGCAGGCACCATAGCATCGCCGCCTTATGTCGAGCGACATAAAAAAGTTGGAAGCACGGACGACGTTTCTGCTAGCGTGACGACCGTCAACGAGGACACCCCCAGCTCCGCAACGCGCGGCGCCGTCCCGCTGGCGCACAGCACTCACCGAGCTATGGAGGAAATGCAATGCGCGCAGTCCGCACCTCGCGTCGGCGCCTCGTGATCGCCGCCGGCGCCGCACTCGCGACCGCCGGTCTCATCACGGGATGCACGGCGGGCGACACCGGTACGTCGAGCAATCCGACCAACAACGCCGACAACGAGGCCAGTGGCGACACCGTCGTCATCGGGTTCTCCGGCCCCGCCGCCGACCACGGATGGCTGGGCGCCATCAACTCCGCGGCGATCGCCGAGGCCGAGAAGTTCGACGACGTCGAGCTCAAGGTCGCGGAGGGCACCAACGACGCGAACCTGCAGATCAGCCAGATCGAGACCTTCATCAACGACAAGGTCGACGCGATCGTGCTGCTGCCGACCGACGGCGCCGCCCTCACCGATGTCGCCATCAAGGCCATGGAGGCCGGCATCCCCGTCATCAACGTCGACCGCGAGTTCTCGAGCCCGTTCGCCGCGCGCGTCACGGTGCTCGGCGACAACTACGGCATGGGCGTGAGCGCGGGCACCTTCATCTGCGAGGAGTTCGGCGGCACGGATGCCGTGGTCGCCGAGATCGCGGGCATCGACTCCCTGCCCCTCACGCAGGACCGCTCGCGCGGCTTCGCCGACGCGCTCGACGACTGCGGCCTCGAGGTGAACAACCGCGTCGCGGCCGACTTCACGGTGGCGGGCGGCGAGGCAGCGGCCTCGCAGCTCCTCGCCGCCGCGCCGAAGATCGACGCGCTGTGGAACCACGACGACGACCAGGGCGTCGGTGTCATGGCGGCCCTCGACGCGGCGGGCCGCGACGAGATGCTCATGGTCGGCGGCGCCGGCTCGAAGAACGCCATGGAGATGATCAAGGCCGACGACACGGTGCTCAAGGCGACCATCATCTACCCGTCCACGCAGGGCGCCGACGGCATCCGCCTCGCCCGCCTCGTGGCGCAGGGCAAGTCGATGGCCGACCTCGTCGAGGTCGACGTGCCGACGCGCATCGTGCTCTACGCGCCCGTCGTGACGAAGGCGAACGTCGACCAGTACCTGCCGACGGCCTTCACCTCCTGATACCCATCCTCCGCGCCGGGCGCCGCTTCGGGGGCGGCGCCCGGCCCATCTCCTCACCCGTCTCACCAGGAGGATCAGATGTCGTCGATGCGTGTCGCGATGATCGGCTACGGCTTCATGGGCGCCGCCCACTCGCAGGGGTGGCGGGTCGCCCCCCGGTTCTTCGACCTTCCGGCGGACCCCGAGCTCGCGCTCGTCGTCGGCCGGCATCCGGATCGGGTGGCCGCGGCCGCCGCGAGATGGGGCTGGCAGGAGACGGCGACCGACTGGCGCGAGGCCCTCGCGCGGGATGACATCGACGTCGTCGACATCGTGACCCCCGGGGACTCGCACGCCGAGATCGCGATCGCCGCGCTCGAGGCGGGCAAGCACGTGCTGTGCGAGAAGCCCCTCGCCAACACGGTCGCCGAGGCCGAGGCGATGGCGGATGCCGCAGCGCGCGCCGCCGAACGCGGCGTCTTCGCGATGGTCGGCTTCACCTACCGCCGGGTGCCGGCGGCGACCTTCGCGCGGGACCTCGTCGCCGAGGGGGCCATCGGCGTCGTCAACCAGGTGCGCGCGAGCTACCGGCAGGACTGGCTCGTCGACCCGTCCACGCCCCTCGCCTGGCGCCTGCAGAAAAACCGCGCGGGGTCGGGGGCCCTCGGCGACATCGGCGCCCATGCGATCGACCTCGCGCAGTTCATCACCGGGCTCCGGCTCGAGTCGGTCTCCGGCACGATCGAGACCATCATCACCGAGCGGCCCCTCCCCGCCGACGCCCCCGTCGACGGCGCGACGCTCGGCGGCGCGGCGGGCGCCGGCACGGGCGAGGTCACGGTCGACGACCTCGCGATCTTCGCCGGGCGGTTCGACTCCGGCGTGCTCGGCAGCTTCGAGGCGACCCGCTTCGCGACGGGCCGCAAGAACGCGCTGCGGATCGAGGTCTCCGGCACCGAGGGCGCGATCGCCTTCGACCTCGAGCGCCTCAACGAGCTCGAGATCTACGACCGCACGGCGCCGGCGGAGCGCCACGCTCTTCACCGGCCAGTGGGCCGATCTGCCCCTGGAGGAGGTCGCGCGTCTCGCGGCCGGCTGGGGCTACGACGGCCTCGAGCTCGCCTGCTGGGGCGACCACCTCGACCCGTGGCGCTGGGACGAGCCCGGCTACGTCGAGGGGCGCCTCGAGCTCCTCGAGCGCCACGGACTCAAGGTGTGGGCGATCTCGAACCACCTCAAGGGCCAGGCCGTGTGCGACGACCCGATCGACCACCGCCACCGCGACATCGTCTCGGCGCGCGTGTGGGGCGACGGCGACCCCGAGGGCGTGCGGCAGCGGGCCGCCGAGGATGTGAAGAACGCCGCCAGGGCCGCCGCCGCCTTCGGCGTGAAGATCGTCAACGGCTTCACCGGCAGCCCGATCTGGCAC
>JAEYVF010000019.1 GCA_023432005.1 Actinomycetes bacterium | reverse complement strand
ACGCCGCGACCGAGAACCAGCGCGGCAACGTCATCCCGGTCGAGATCACCGTGTACGAGGACCGCTCGTTCACGTTCATCCTCAAGACCCCGCCCGCCGCCGAGCTCATCAAGAAGGCCGCCGGCGTCGCCAAGGGCTCGCCCACCCCGCACACCTCGAAGGTCGGCAAGCTGACCCGCGAGCAGGTGCGCGCCATCGCAGAGCAGAAGCAGGTCGACCTCAACGCGAACGACCTCGACGCTGCAGAGAAGATCATCGCCGGCACCGCCCGGTCGATGGGGATCACGGTGGAGGCGTAATCATGGCTCAGAAGTCCAAGGCATACCGCGCCGCCGCCGAGAAGCTCGAGGCAGGCAAGTTCTACGGTCCCGACGAGGCCGTCGCCGTCGTCAAGGAGACCGGGTCGAAGAAGTTCGACTCCACGGTCGAGGTGGCGCTCAAGCTCGGCGTCGACCCCCGCAAGGCCGACCAGATGGTGCGCGGCACCGTCATCCTCCCGCACGGCACCGGCAAGGTCGCCCGCGTCATCGTCTTCGCCACGGGCCCCGCGGCCGAGGCTGCGATCGCGGCCGGCGCTGACGAGGTCGGCGGCACGGAGCTCATCGAGAAGGTCGCCGCCGGCTACACCGACTTCGACTCGGCCGTCTCGACGCCCGAGCTCATGGGTCAGGTGGGTCGTCTCGGCAAGGTGCTCGGTCCCCGTGGCCTCATGCCGAACCCCAAGACCGGCACCGTGACGCCGGATGTGGCCAAGGCCGTGTCCGACATCAAGGGCGGCAAGATCGAGTTCCGCGTCGACAAGCACGCCAACGTGCACTTCGTGATCGGCAAGGCCGGCTTCACGACCGAGCAGCTGAACGAGAACTTCCGCGCCGCTCTCGACGAGATCCAGCGCGCGAAGCCCTCGAGCTCGAAGGGCCGCTACATCCAGAAGGGGTCGCTCTCGACCACCTTCGGCCCCGGCGTCCCGCTCGACGTCGCCGCGCTGTAACACCCTGGCGCCGCGCTCATCCGCGGCCTCATGGAACACGGAGGGGGTCCGCTTCGGCGGACCCCCTCACCGTTTCACCACAGCCCTCCCGAGAGGATGTCCCGTTGACAGAGCCGTCGACAGACGCCGCACCGATCACGCGCATCGCGCACCTCGCCCGCATCACCGGGGTGTGGTTCTTCGTGCTCGGCTTCGTCGCTCGCCTGCCGTTCGCCATGAACATCGTCGGCCTCCTCACGCTCGTGACCGTCGTGCGCGGCTCGATCGCCGAGGCCGGACTCGTGTCGGCGGCCTTCGGCATCGCGACGGGCGTCGGCGGACCGCTGCTCGGCGCCATCGCCGACCGCCGCGGCCAGCGCGTCGTCTCGGTCGTCGTGTCGGTCATCCACTCGGCGCTGCTGCTGGGCATCGTGGCGGCTGTCTACGGCGGCTCGCCGTTCTGGCTCATCCTCGTGCTCACGCTGCTCGCGGGAGCGACCATCCCGCCCGTCGCGGCCTACGCTCGCGCGCGCTGGATCGCCCTGCTCGCGGATGACACGCGTCGCGGCGGTCGCGGCGTCTCGACCGCGCTCGGCTACGAGTCGATGGTCGAGGAGATCACCTTCGTCGGCGGCCCCGTGCTCGTGGGGGTGCTCGCGACCCTCATCTCGCCCGCCGCGCCCGTGGTCGTCGCGGCGGTCGTCGTGCTCGTCTTCGCGAGCGCGTTCGGGCTGCACCGCACCTCGAGCGCCGTGCATCCGGGCTCCGCCCACGCGGATGCCGCGGTCGCCCCGCGCCGCTCGCTGCTCGCGCTCGCGGTGCTGCTGCCGGTCGCGGGCATGTTCTTCATGGGCTCGTTCTTCGGCGCGACGCTCGCCTCGCTGACGACCGTCATGGAGGCCGATGGCCTCGGCGAGAGCACGGGCCTCGTCTACGGGATCATGGGCGCCACCTCCGCCGTCGCGGCCATCACGGTCGGCCGACTGCCGGCCGGTTTCGCGCTGCACACCCGATGGGTGCTCGGCGCCACGGTCATGCTCATCGCGGGGCTCGTGCTGTGGGCGGCGCCACGCCTCCCGGTCGTCGTCGTGGTCTTCGTGTTCGTCGGGATCGCGGTGGGGGCGACCCTCGTCACGGTCTTCACGATCGGCGCGCGCAACGCCCCCGGCGGGCGTCTCTCGACGGCCATGGCGATGCTCTCGAGCGCCGTCACGATCGGGCAGGGCATCACCGTCGCGACCGTCGGGGCGATCGCCGAGGTCGCCGGTCCCGCGGTGTTCGCCTCGGTCGCGGTCGCGAGCGGAGGGATGCTGCTCGTCGCCCTCGGCGCGACGCTGCAGCAGCGCTCAGCTCATCCGGTCGACGGCGGCAGCAGGTAGATCTTCCGCAGCGTCTCGCGCACCGTCCACGTCGTGCCGGCGCCCGCGTCGAGCCGCACGACCGACCCGGCCGCGACGTCGATCGCGGGGCGGCCGTCCGCGAACTCGATGGTCGCCGAGCCCGCGAGCACGATGAAGACCTCGTCCTGCTCCACGTCGCGCACGACGCCGGGGGTGATCTCCCACACCCCGACCTCTGCGCCGTCGGCCGCCCGGCCGATGTCGAGGTAGCCGATCGTCGGCGATCCCGCGACGAGGTCGTCGCCCTCGACGGGCTCGTGGGGGATCTCGGCGGCGAGCGCCGAGAAGGCCTCTCCGGCTCTCACGAGTCGAACCCCAGGCCGAGCGCATCGAGCGTGCGCAGCAATGCGTTGCGTCGCCCCCGGGTATGGTCGGCCCGGTCGAGCGACCAGCGGGTCGCGTTGATGCCCACGGATGCCGCGGGCTCGGGCGGGAACGGCACCGGACGCTTGCGCACCATCTCGAGCTCGGTGCGCTCGGTCGGCTCCCCGGCGAGGAGGTCGAGCATCGTGTCGGCCGCGAAGCGCGTCGCCCCGACACCGAGCCCCGTGAAGCCCGCGGCGTAGGCGACGCGGCCCTTGCGGGCCGTGCCGAAGAAGGCGCAGAACTGCGTGCTGGTGTCGATCGCGCCCGCCCACTTGTGAGTGAAGGCGAGCCCTTCGAGCTGCGGGAAGGTCGTGAAGAAGTGCGACGCGAGCCTCTCGAAGCTGCGCGGTCGGTCCTCGTACCTCGCGCGCACGCGGCCGCCGTAGTGGTAGATCGCGTCGTAGCCGCCGAACAGGATGCGGTCGTCGGCCGTGCGGCGGTAGTAGTGGAACTGGTTGGCGAGGTCGCCGATGCCCTGGCGACCCTCCCATCCGATGCTCGCGAGCTGCGCAGGGCGCAGGGGCTCGGTCACGAGAACGTAGTCGTACACGGGCACCGTCATGAGGCGGTTGCGTGTGAGGAGCGACGGATAGACGCTCGTGCCGAGCGCCACGTGCGATGCGGCGACCGCGCCGTCGTCGGTCACGACGCGCACGCCTGTCGCCGCGCCCTCGAGCCGCCGCACGGGCGTGCCCTCGTGCAGCTCGACGCCGAGCTCGGATGCGAGGCGCGCGAGCTCGCGGACCAGGCGGCCCGGATGCACGAGGGCCACCTCGCGCCGCCGCCAGGTGCCCCCGAGGTAGGTGGGGGAGTGCACCTGGGCCTGCACCTCGTCGCGGTCGAGCAGCACGACATCCGCGTCGCCGTCGGCGGGACGCGTGCCGTGCAGCCACTCCAGCTGGTGGGGCTCGGTGGCGACGTCGAGCTCGCCGGTGCGCTCCCACTGCACGTCGAGGGAGTGGTCGAGCACGGTGCGCTCGATCGCCTCGAGATTCTCCCGGCCGAGGCGCTCGAGCTGCGCGTACTCGGCGGGCCAGCGGCTGCGCCCGTTCTCCTCACCGTGCGTGATGCTCGCCTCGACGAAGCCGCCGTTACGGCCCGACTGGGCCCATCCGAGGCGCTTCGCCTCGAGCAGCACTACGCGACGATCGGGATCGCGCTGCTTGGCGCGCACGGCCGTCCAGAGACCCGTGAACCCGCCTCCGACGATCGCCAGGTCGGCGGCGGTCTCGCCGCGGAGGGGCGGATGCGCGGGCACGTCGCCGAGGTCGTCGAGCCAGAACGGCGACTGCCGCGCACCCGCGAGGGAGTGGGCGACGACCGACGGCGGCGCGGGATAGCGTTCGAACACGGTGTCGTGCGATGGCATCTCAGGGCTCCCGGGGTTCCCGCCCATTCAACCCGACTCGAGGAGCGCCTGCAACGGATACCGCGGTTGCGTGGTGTGGATGCGACGGAATCCGGGGCGCCTGGTCGCCCTCGCGACGGAACGCGTCGCCTGGCGCGCGGATACGCTGGTCGGGTGACTCTCGTGCGCCGTGCGACCCCCGACGACCTCCGGCCCCTCGCCGACCTCGCGGCGCTCACGTTCCCGCTCGCGTGTCCGCCGCACGTCACCGACGCGGCGAAGGCGGCGTTCATCGCGGCCAACCTCACGGCCGACCACTTCGCCCGCCACCTCGACGACACCGCGCGTGACGTGCTCGTGGCATCCGTCTCCGACGGCTCGCTCGCGGGCTACGCGCTGCTCGTCTCCGGTGAGCCGGCGGATGCCGACGTCGCCGCCGCGATCACGTTGCGGCCGACCGTCGAGCTCAGCAAGTGCTACGTGCACCCCTACCACCACGGGGCGGGGGTCGCGGCCGCGCTCATGGCCGCGTCGATCGAGGCGGCCTCGGCTCGCGGCGCGGCGGGGGTGTGGCTCGGCGTCAACCAGCACAACGAGCGCGCGCAGCGCTTCTACGGCAAGAGCGGTTTCACGCGTGTCGGCGTCAAGCGATTCCTCGTGGGCGACCGCTACGAAGACGACTACGTCTTCGAGCGCGCGCTCTGACCCGAGCGCTCCGATCCGCGTTCAGCCCTCGGCGACCGTCAGCACGATCTTGCCGCGCGTGTGGCCCGTCTCGATGAGCCGATGCGCCTCGGCGACCTGCTCGAGCGGGAGCACCCGGTCGACGAGGACGCGCACGTCGTCCGACTCGAGCAGGCGCGTCACGATCGCGAGCGTCGCCGCGTCCGGCGAGACGCGGTAGCCGGAGGCGCGCACCCCCGCCGCCTCCGCCTCCGCGAGCATCGTCGGGAACGAGCCGGTCGGGCCGTTGACGTAGATGCCCCCCGGGCGCAGCACGCGCAGCGAGCGCGAGCCCGTGTCGGCCGCGACGTTGCCCACGAGGTCGATGACGGCGTCGACCTCGCCGACGGCGTCCTCGAAGTGACCGCTCGTGTAGTCGACGACCTCGGCGGCGCCGAGCTCGCGCAGGAGGGCGGTGTTGCGCGCCGATCCCGTCGCCACGACGTGGGCGCCGAAGTACGACGCGAACTGCACGGCGAAGTGCCCGACGCCGCCCGCACCCGCATGGATGAGCATCCGCTGCCCCTCGTGCGCCTTCGCGGTCTCGACGACCATGCCCCAGGCGGTGAGCGCCGCGAGCGGAACGCCCGCGGCCTCCGCGTGCGAGAGCGACGGCGGCTTGCGCGCGACGCTCAGCGCGTTGACGGTGAGGTACTCGGCGTAGGAGCCGCTCATGCGCGGCACCATGCCCATGCCGTACACCTCGGTGCCGGGCTGCAGGGGATGCGCCTCGTAGGGGGCCTCCACGACGACGCCCGAGAAGTCGTTGCCGAGCACGACGGGCGTCGTGGTGACGCCGGGCCACGCGCCGCGGCCCGCGCGGGTCTTCGCGTCGATCGGGTTGACGCCGGCTGCGACGACGCGGATGAGGAACTCGGCGTTGACCCGGGTCGGCACGGCGACCTCGTCGAGCCCGAGCACCTCGGGACCGCCGGGCGCCGAGAAGGTCACGGCTCGCATCATCGTCATGTCGTCGACCTTTCCGCCTCGGGTGCCATTCAACGGGTGTCATGCGTCATCGGTGTTACACGCACGTCACCGTGCTGCTAATTTGCCGCCATGCGCACCACCTTCCTCCTGCTCCGCGCGGCCGGGGCGATCGCCGTCGTGGCCGCCGTCGTCGGCCAGCTGCTCGTGAGCCTCGACTACTGGACGACGACGGGCGTGCGCGACCTCGCGACCTCGGTCGCGAACTTCTTCTCGTTCTTCACGATCCAGTCGAACATCGTGGGCGCCGTGTCGCTCGCGATCGGCGCCGTGCACCTCGCCCGGGGCGGGGGCGAGGACCCGCGCTGGTTCGCCGTGCTGCGCGCGTGCGCCACGACCTACCTCGTGACGACGGGCGTCGTCTACAACCTGCTGCTGCGCGGCATCGAGCTGCCGCAGGGCTCGACTCTCGCGTGGTCGAACGAGGTGCTGCACGTCGTCGTGCCGATCGTGCTGCTCGTCGACTGGATCTTCGCGCCCGGGCGTCGCCGGCTCGGGTGGGGCACGGTCGGCATCGTCGTGATCTACCCGATCGTGTGGGTGCTCTACACCCTCGTGCGCGGGCCCCTCGTCTACAGCGACGCGACGGGCCGCCAGGGCTGGTACCCCTATCCGTTCCTCGACCCCGCGAACTTCGAGAACGGCTACGGCACGGTCGCGCTCTACGTCGTCGCGATCGCGGCGCTCATCGCCGTCGCCGGATGCGGGGTCGTCGCGGTCTCGCGGATGCGGCGGCGGCGCTAGCGGCGCATCGCGAGCAGCAGCTGGTCGGCGAGCTGCACGAGGCGGTGGATCTCGTTCTCGTCGCGGTCGACCCAGCGGCACTCGGGCACGCCGCTCACGGGTACGAAGTCCTCGTGCTGCTCCCACACGACGAGCGTGCGCTCGGCCCCGAGCACGTACTGCTGCCACCACACCTGACGCAGGTAGTGGCGCGGGATCGACTTCCACGCGCTGCGCGTCGTCTTGATCTCGCACAGCTCGAGCCGTCCTTCGGACTCGCGGATGCCATCCGGCGTCGCGAGGTGGGCCCGCTGCCCGTCGGCGTGGAAGAGAGCGGTGTTGCCGCGCATGCCGGCGTGGGTGCGAGCCACCCAGCGGCCGATCTCGGGCTCGCGCACGCGGCCGTGCTGCGTGAAGGCGTTGCCGCTGAAACGCGAGCCGAGCAGCTTCTCCATCGCCACGGCGCGCACGGCTTTCTCGCCCGTGAGGCGCGCCACGTCGGTGGCCGTCACGCCCCGCGCCCGCTCGCGCAGCCAGCTCACCCGGTCGGCCGCATCCGCGACGATGCGCTCGCGATGCGACACGGGCGGCGCATCGAAGAGCGAGAGGGTGGGCTGCACCCGTCCAGTCTCGCTCACCCGCACGACACCGCCGACCGCGACGCGCGTGCCGCCGCGACCGGGTCATGGCCGCCGCTTGGGCGACCTCCAGGCGCGGCATAGGGAACTCCCAGCGAGGGGAGCACAATCGGGAGGGTGACCACGTCCGCCGCCACCGCATCCACCGCCCTCACGCGCCCCGACGGCTCGCCCGTGCGCGCGCTCGTGGTCGACGACGAGGCGTCGCTCGGCGAGCTCGTGCAGCTGGCGCTGCGCTACGAGGGATGGCAGGTCGAGACCGCGACCGACGGTGCGTCGGCCCTGACCAAGGCGCGTACTCTGCAGCCCGACGTCATCGTGCTCGACGTCATGATGCCGGGCCTCGACGGCGTCGAGGTGCTCCGCCGCCTGCGCTCGACGGGCGACGACGTGCCCGTGCTCTTCCTCACCGCGAAGGACGCCGTGGCCGACCGCATCGTCGGGCTCACGGCGGGCGGCGACGACTACGTCACGAAGCCCTTCAGCCTCGAGGAGGTCGTCGCGCGGCTGCGCGCCCTCCTGCGTCGCAGCGGCCGCGCCGTGACCGGCTACACCGACCCCGTGCTGCGTGTGGGCGACCTCACGCTCGACGAGGAGAGCTACGAGGTCACGCGCGCCGGGCGGCCCATCGAGCTCACGGCGAAGGAGTTCGAGCTGCTGCGCTACCTCATGCGCAACCCGCGCCGCGTCGTCAGCAAGCTGCAGATCCTCGACCGCGTGTGGAGCTACGACTTCGAGGGCCGCTCGAGCATCGTCGAGATCTACATCTCCTACCTGCGCAAGAAGATCGAGGGCGAGGGGATGCCGCCCCTCATCCACACGGTGCGCGGCGTCGGCTACCTCATCAAGCCGGCGACATGACCGGGTCGCCCGGCCGCACGCGCGCCCCGTGGTCGATCCGCAGCCGGGTCGTGCTCGGCGTCGTCGCGCTCGTCGCGCTGCTCGGCGTCTTCATCGGCGCGGTGAGCGTCCTCGCCCTGCGTCAGAACCTCATGCAGCGCCTCGACGCGCAGGTGCAGGACGTCATGCACGCGCTCTCCTCGGGGGGCGCCGTCTCGGGCCTGCCGGGCGGCGACGACAACCTGCGCGGCGGAGTCGTGCTCGCCGTGGCCGTCCCGGGCACGACCCCGCAGGGTTTCGTGTACACGGGTCCGGGCACCCAGGCCGCGCTCACCGAGGCGCAGATCGCGCAGGTGCTCACGCCCGCCTCCGGCGTCGTCACGACCGTGCCCGTCTCGGGACTCGGCACCTTCCGGGTCGAGGCCCGGCACGCCGCCAACGGCTCGTACGCGGTCGGCCTCTCGACGTCCGAGGTCGACCAGACGACGTGGACGCTCGCCGGCATCTTCGCCCTCGTGACGGGCGGCGCCCTCCTGCTCGCGGGCGTCGGCGCGGTCGGCCTCACGCGCGTGGCCCTGCGCCCCCTCGGCCGCGTCTCCGACACGGCCATGCGCGTGTCCGAGCTCCAGCTCGCATCCGGTGACGTCGCGATCCCCGAGCGCGTCCCCGCAGCGGAGGCCGACCCGCGTACCGAGGTCGGGCAGGTCGGTGCCGCCCTCAACCGGATGCTCGGTCACGTCGAGGAGGCGCTCGTGGCGCGCCAACGGTCCGAGGAGAAGGTGCGCCGATTCGTCGCCGACGCGAGCCACGAGCTGCGCACGCCCCTCGCGTCGATCCGGGGCTACGCCGAGCTCACGCGCCGCATCGACGCCGAGCTGCCCGACGACGCCATCCGCTCGCTCGACCGCATCGAGTCGGAGTCGATCCGCATGACGGCGCTCGTCGAGGATCTGCTCGAGCTCGCCCGGCTCGACGAGGGCCGGGGGCTCGCGCTCGGCGAGGTGGAGCTCGTGCGGCTCGTGACGGATGCCGTGGGCGACGCGTACGTGGCCGCCCCCGACCACGAGTGGGAGGTCGTGGCCCCCGACCCGCCGGTCACGGTCGAGGGTGACGCCGCGCGCCTCAGCCAGGTGGTCGTCAACCTGCTCGCCAACGCCCACCGCCACACCCCGGCCGACACGGCCGTGACGGTCACGCTCGCGCGCGAGGGCGACGAGGTCGTGCTCACGGTGGCCGACGACGGCCCCGGCATCGACCCCGAGCTGCTGCCGGTGCTGTTCGAGCGCTTCGCCCGCGGTGACTCATCCCGCACGCGCGCGACCGGCAGCACGGGGCTCGGCCTCGCGATCGTCGCGGCGGTCGTCGAGGCGCACCACGGCGGCATCCACGTCGAGAGCGTCCCGGGCGACACGCGATTCACCGTGCGGCTCCCGACGCGCGCTCCCCGGCCGGCGGGCGTCGACCTGGCAGACTGAGCGCCATGCGATCCGCCCCCCGATCGTTCGCCGCGCTCCCGATCGCCCTCGCGGCCGTGCTCGCGGCGCCCCTCGCGGCGTCGGCGAGCGAAGGCTCCGTGCCGCCCGAGGTCACCGCCTACGTCACGGGCGGCGGCCTCGTCGAGCGGCTCGACGCCGTCTACGGCCTCGACGCCGACGGCGAGGGAATCGAGTTCGACGACACGACGGCGCCGGGACCGATCTCGCGCGTCTACCGCTGGACCGACGATCGACTCGCGGGCGATACCGAGGCCACGGCCACACGCATGGCGAACGAGTGGGCGGTGCCCGTCACGGTCGCCGAGGAGCCCGTGGGTGTCGCGATCATCTGGATCAACCTCGACACCGAACGCCCCGAGCTCGCCGAGTTCGAGCCCGACCCCGCGGCCGCCGTCGCGCTCGCCGAGGTGCCCGCGGCCGCGCGCCTCGTGCGCGACCTCGGGAGCAGCGCGTGGCTCGCCCTCGCCGACGACACCCTCACGCCGCTCGTCGCGGGCACCTCGGGGCTCACGGCGCCCGTGCCCCTCGCCGACTACGAGGTCGTCGCCCCGCAGCCCGAGCCGGAGCCCGAGGTCACGGATGCGGGGCTCGGCATCGCGGTCGCGGCCGCGGTCGCGCTGTTCCTCGTGATCCTCGTCGCGCTCTACGTGCTCCCGCGCGTGCGGCGGTCTCGAGGGGCCGCCGGGGTGTGATAACCTCGCTACGCCGAAGACCGCCGGTCTCTGCGCGCCCGCTTGCGGGCCGCGGACGAAGTCCTCATGCGAGGGGCCCGCGCAGGCGTGTGTAGCAACCCCAGGGTCCAGCTCCGTGCGCGTGCGCCGGAGCTTTTTTCATGCGAGCGGGAAGCGACCAGCGGTCATCGGCGTGACATCCAATACGACAAGGAGCGCCATGGCGAACAAGGAAACCACGGTCGCCGAGCTGACGGAGAACTTCCGGAGCTCGAACGCGATCGTGCTCACCGAGTACCGCGGCCTCACGGTGGCGCAGCTCAAGCAGCTGCGCAGCAACATCCGTGAGCACGCGAGCTACGCCGTGGTGAAGAACACGCTCACCAAGATCGCCGCGAAGGAAGCCGGCGTGGAGGGTCTCGACGACCTCCTCGAGGGCCCCTCGG
>JAEYVF010000191.1 GCA_023432005.1 Actinomycetes bacterium | reverse complement strand
GTCGCGGGGAAGGCCGGGGGCGGCAGCTCCTGGGCCGGCTCCGGGAATGCCGGCGGCATCGCGGCCGGCGGGAAGGCCGGAGGCACGGAGGGCGCGGCGACGGGAGGCGCGCTCGCCGACGTGGGCGAGGGCTCGTCGGACGAGGGTGCGGCGCCCGCACCGGGCGGCGGGAGCTGCGAGAAGTCGACGCTCGGCACGGCATCCGGCGGCAGCACCCCCGGCTGCGGCGGCAGTCCGCCTGCGGCTCCCGGCGCGCCGAACGGCGGCGCCGCGGGATCCGTGAGCGGGATCTCGTAGATGTTGTTGTTCACGCGCTGGTCCTCCCCATCCATGCGCAATCCCCCGTGATCGCCGTCAGGCGACGACGCGCAGGATCTCCTCGATGCTCGTCATGCCGAGCAACGCCTTGCCCCATCCGTCCTGCCGCAGGGTGTACATGCCCTGCTGAACGGCCACGCGGCCGATCTCGGCACTCGAGGAGCGGGCGACCGCGAGGCGCTCGATGTCCTCGGTGACGCTCATCACCTCGTGGAGCGCCATGCGGCCGCGGTAGCCCGTGTTCGAGCAGTGCTGGCAGCCGATGGGACGGTACAGGGTCGGGATCCCCATCCGCGGGTCGAAGGCGAACCCGAGAGCCTGCAGCTCGTCGGGGTTCGCGTGGTACGGCTGCTTGCACTTGTCGCACAGCCGACGGGCGAGACGCTGGGCCACCACGCAGTCCAGCGCCGATCCCACGAGGAAGGGCTCGATGTCCATCTCGATGAGTCGGGTGACGGCGCTCGGAGCGTCGTTGGTGTGGAGCGTCGAGAGCACGAGGTGGCCCGTGAGCGCCGCCTCGATCGCGATCTGCGCCGTCTCCTGGTCTCGGATCTCACCGATGAGCACCACGTCCGGGTCGGAACGCAGGATGCTGCGGAGGGCGCTCGCGAAGGTCAGGCCCGCCTTGACGTTCACCTGCACCTGGTTGATGCCCGGCAGGCGGTACTCGACCGGGTCCTCGACCGTGATGACGTTGATCTCGGGCTTCGCGACCTCGTTGAGGGTCGTGTAGAGGGTCGTCGACTTGCCGGAGCCCGTCGGCCCGGTCACGAGGATCATGCCGTACGGCTTGGTGTACGACTTCCGGAAGGCCGCGAGGTTGTGGTCGAGCATCGCCATCTGCTGGATGCCGAGCTGCGTCGACGAGTTGTCGAGGATACGCATGACGACCTTCTCGCCGTACACGGTCGGCAGCGTCGCGACGCGCAGGTCGATCTTCTTGCCGCCGTGCATGACCGAGAGGCGGCCGTCCTGCGGCTTCCGGCGCTCGGCGATGTCGATGTCGCTCATGATCTTGAGTCGGCTGATGACGCCGTTCTGGATCGACTTCGGCGCCCGCTGCATCTCGTGCAGCACGCCGTCGATGCGGTAGCGCACGTGCATGTCGTGCTCGGCCGGCTCGATGTGGATATCCGACGCGTGATCCTGGATCGCCTGGCTGATGAGCAGGTTGACGAAGCGCACGATGGGCGCGTCGTCCTCGACTTCGGCGCGCTCGAGCTCGCTCCCGGTCGGCTCGGCGTCGCCCTCGATCTCGCTCGAGAGGTCGTTGAGCTCGCTGTCGGCACGCACGAAGCGGGCGATGGCGTTGAGGAGGTCCTGGCGCTCGGCCACCACGGCCCGCACCGAGAAGCGCACGGCGGCGCGGATGTCGTCGAGCGCGACGACGTTGTTCGGGTCGGCCATGGCGACCAGCAGGCGGTCGCCGTCGCGTCCGATGGGCAGCACCTCGTGGCGGCGCAGCAGGCCGATCGGCACGAGCGCGACAGCCGAGTGGTCGACGGGGTACTCGGTCAGATCGACGAACGGCAGGTTCATCTGCGCGGCGCGCGCGGAGGCCACCTGGCTCTCGCTCAGCAGGCCCTGCGTGACGAGCTCACGGATCTGCGTCTCGTCGTCGCTCGCCGCCGCGTCGATCGACGTGATCGGAAGCTGTCCCCGGATGATGAGGATCTCGGAAAGGGAGGCCATGCCACCCCCCTAGGTGTTCGCACGGTATCCGAGATGCCGTCCCCCCGAGCGACATCCCGATCAGGGACCCCACATCCCTGAGGTCGTCAGGCTATCCGGCGTATGCCTCGGGGACGATACCCGCATGCGGGGGGCACCCGGACGGGTCAGCGCCTCATGCGGAAGTATGCCCAGCAGGCGATGGGCGGAAGGGGCGCCAGGAGCGCCGCCGCGAGGACGAACGGGCTCACGGCCTGCTCGAGCGCCAAGGAGGTGTCCGTGACGAGCGCGGCGGCGAGGATCACGAGGTAGACACCGGCCGCCGTCGAGACGGCGCCGAGCCACGGGGAGCGCGCGGGCGTCGTGAGCACGATGCCGAGGTAGACGACTCCGAGCGCGAGCGCCATCGCCACGAGGCCGAAGTAGGGCCCGACGGGCCGCTCGACGGGGTCGCGGTCGAGCAGCACCGCGAGCACGCCGAACACCGCGAACACGAGCGCCGCCCACACGATGGCGACGAAGATCCCCGCGACCCGTTCCGGATGCCGCGGGGGCCCGTCAGGAGGCGTGGGCGCGCTCATACTCCGCGCGCTGATCCGCCACGCTCTGCTCGAACTCGGCGCGGGCGACCGCGTTGCGCTCCTTGACTCGACGACCGCGGGACGCGATCGCGAGACCGAACCAGAGCGCGGTCTCGCGGGCGACCACGAGGGCCGCGATGAGCAGCGGCGGGCGGAACGCGATGGCCGCGACGAGGGTCGCCGCCTCATCCGGGGTCATCGCCACGACGTTCCGCAGCAGCGCGAGCACCCCGAGGGAGACGGCGTAGGTGAGCACGGCGACGAAGATGCTGCCGATGACGTGCGCCCACCACGCGGCGCGGTTGATGATGAGCGCGAAGACCACCGAGAAGACCGCGTACGCGGCCACGGGCACCCAGAA
This sequence comes from Actinomycetes bacterium, assembly GCA_023432005.1. Classification (GTDB taxonomy): domain Bacteria; phylum Actinomycetota; class Actinomycetes; order Actinomycetales; family Microbacteriaceae; genus Homoserinibacter. The sequence goes on along the minus strand of JAEYVF010000191.1, from coordinate 1,343 downwards.
GGCGTCGCTCGAGAGGAAGGCGGGGATGCTCGCGTCGAACCCGGAGCCCGGGATGAGCGAGATGATGACGGCGGCCGCGAGGTAGAGCAGGCCGAAGGCCGCCGTGCCGAGCAGTGAGATGAGCACGCCGAAGCCGCGGTTGCCCCGCTCGCGCGGCGGTGTCGGCGCCTGCACGTAGACGACCTCGCGGGGAGCCTCGGAGACGGGCACGACGGGGACCGGCGCCACAGGCTCGGGGGCGACCGGAGTGGGCTCGGGCTCGGGCTCGACGACGACGACCTCCTCCTCGACGACCTCGTCCACGACGACCGGCTCGGCGACCTCGTCGACCACGACCGGCTCGGCGACGTCGTCCACGACCTCCGCCTCGTCGACCTCAGCGACCGCGGGCACGTCGGGCTCCACGCCGAGGTGGCCGGAAGCCGAGACGGGCTCCACGACGACGGGCTCCGGCGTGGCATCCGGATCGGCGGGGGACTGGGGATCGGTGGGATCGGCCATGGGGGGCTCCTTCGCTCGTGCGCCTCAGCCTAGCGAGCGGCGCTCGCCGGGAGAACGAGGAAGGCCCCCGTTGACACGGGGGCCTTCCGTCCTGCTAGGAGAACACGCGGCTCAATTGTAGGTGCCGGGCTGGAAGTCGTCCGAGCTGAAGCTGTCGAAGTCGACGAAGCTCAGATCGGCCTCCGAGAACGCCGAGTCGTCCGCGAAGATCCGGTTCGGATACCGCTCCGCCTTCGCCTCCTCGGTCGCCTCCACCGAGACGTTCCGGTACTTCGCGAGACCGGTGCCCGCCGGGATCAGCTGACCGATGATCACGTTCTCCTTCAGGCCGACCAGCGGGTCGGAGCGCCCCTCCATCGCAGCCTGCGTGAGCACGCGGGTGGTCTCCTGGAAGGAGGCCGCCGACAGCCAGGACTCCGTCGCGAGCGACGCCTTGGTGATACCCATGACCTCCTGACGCGCCGACGCGGGCTTCTTGCCCTCGACGATCGCGCTGCGGTTGATCTCGGTGTACCGCGAACGGTCCACGAGCTCACCCGGGAGCAGCTCGGTGTCGCCGTGCTCCACGACGGTCACCTTGCGCATCATCTGACGCACGATGACCTCGATGTGCTTGTCGTGGATCGGCACGCCCTGCGAGCGGTAGACGCCCTGCACGCCGTCGACCAGGTGCTTCTGCACCGCGCGGACGCCCTGCACGCGCAGGACCTCCTTCGGGTCGAGGTTGCCGACCACGAACTGCTGACCGAGCTCCACGTGCTGGCCGTCCTCCACGAGGAGGGTGGCGCGCTTGAGCACGGGGTAGATCTGCGGCTCGTCGCCGTTGTCGGGCGTGAGGATGA
>JAEYVF010000123.1 GCA_023432005.1 Actinomycetes bacterium | reverse complement strand
CACGTGGAAGCGCGGATGCACGGCCGCGAACCAGCCGGGCAGGTCGCGCGTGCGGGCCATCGCGAGCGAGGTGCGGCCGATGCCCGCGATGATCGCGATGAGCGCGCCGAGGGCGGCCGCCGACGCCCCCGTCCCGACGACGACGCCCGGCCACGCCGCGCCGCTCGTCGCGGCGACGTCGGCGAGGGGAGCGGCGGATGCGGCGAGCCCGCCCGCGCCGAGTGAGCCGAGCGCGGAGAGGGCCACGAGGGCGTATACGACGATCACAATCCCGAGCGCCGCGACGATCGCGCGCGGGATCGTGCGGGCCGGCTCGCGCACCTCCTCGCCCATCGTCGCGATGCGCGCGTAGCCCGCGAACGCGAAGAACAGCAGGCCCGCCGACTGCAGCACGCCGTAGGGCGTGGCCTCCACCCCCGGCGACGACTCCGCGGGCGCTGCGTGCGAGAACCCGATCGCCACCGCGACAGCGAGCGCGACGAGCGCCACCACCACGAGTACACGCGTCACGAGCGCCGTGCGCGTCACGCCGAGCGTGTTGACGACCGTGAGCGCCACGACCGCGGCGATCGCGACGGGCTTGACCCACGCATCCGGCACCGCGTACGCCGCGAAGGTGAGGGCCATCGCCGCGGCGCTCGCCGTCTTGCCCACGACGAACGACCACCCCGCGAGGAACCCAGGCCATGGGCCGAGCCGCTCGCGCCCGTACACGTAGGTGCCGCCCGAGGTCGGGTACTGCGCCGCGAGCTGCGCCGACGACGTCGCGTTGCAGAACGCGACGAAGCCCGCGACGACGAGCCCCGCGAGCAGCCAGCTGCCCGCGGCAGCCGCGGCCGGGGCGAATGCGGCGAAGACGCCCGCGCCGATCATCGACCCGAGGCCGATGACCACGGCGTCGATGAACGTCAGGCGCCGCGCGAGGGGGCCGGATGCCGGAGAAGCGACGGGCTCGCTCATCGGGGGACCGCCTCGGCCAGGCGCACCTCGGCGTCCGCACCCGCGACTCGCCCGCGCGCCGCGCGCTCGAGCGCCTCGCGAGCGGGCGGTGCGTGCTCGGCGAACCACGACACCTCGACGTCGGAGCCCGCACGGCGCCAGATGCCGCGCACGCGACCGCCCTCGAGGACGAGCGCGGCCCCGCGGGTCGCGAGTGCGCGCCGCTCGGGCGCGATCACGTGAGGATCCGCCGTACCCGGGCCGAGCACCCACTGGTCGTAGCCCGGAACGAGACACAGCGCAGGGGAGCCCGACGCGCTCTCGATCGCATCCGCATCCGCGTCGAGGGCGAACGCGGGGGTTCCGTCGACGTGGAGCTCGACGACCCGCCCGCTCGCGCGCAGCGCCGAGAGCCAGCTCGCGATCCGCTTGCGCCCGGCGCTCAGCCCCTCGCCGAGCCAGTACGCGAGGTTCGCCTCCGTCGCCGGACCGTATGCCGCGAGGTAGCCCTCGACGACCGCGGCGCCCGCGTCGTCGAGCTCGGCGACGCCCGTCCAGCCGGGCACGCCGTCGAAGGATGCGAGCGTCGCGTCGCCGTCGCGGTCGGGCCCGAACCGCAGGTCGCCCTGCCACATGAAGGGCTTGAGGAAGGTGTCGCGGCTGTCGACGAACGCGTGGCCCACGTGCCCGAATCGCGCGGACGCCGAGATCGCGGCCGCGAGCTCGGCGCGGGTGAGGGCGCCGGGTGCAACAGCGGCCCGCACCTCCTCGCGCAGCGCGGGCCACGCATCCGCCTGCACTCCGTAGAACTCGACCCAGCTCGTGCGCGCCCACTGCCGACCGGCGGCGCGCACCGTGAGCGCGGCGGCCGCCCCGGCGGGCGTGAGGTACTGGGTCGAACCGCGGTGGGCGTAGACCTTCACGACCTCGCCTGCCGCGACGGCCCGCGCGAGCGCGCCGGGCTCGTCGGCAGCGAGGCGCAGACCCACCGCGAGATCGGCGTCGCCGAGCCACGCGGGCACCGCCTGCAGTCGCGTGACGACCTCGAGAGCGGATGCCGCGCGCGTCTCACCCAGGAACTGGCGCTCCGCGCGCCACGCGAGCGCGCCCGCCCACGACGCCATCCGCTACCGCACCCCGCGCATGAGCGCGAGCACGGGCTTGGCACCGAGCCAGAGGGCCGCGCCGAGCGCCGCCGCGATGAGGCCCAGCACGAGGAAGTACGGCACCTCGTCGGCGGGGTCGTAGAAGCCGGCGAGCCATCCGGCGATCGAGGTGCCGAGCGAGACCGACAGGAAGTACAGCGCGACCATCTGCGTGTGGAAGCGCTCCGGGGCGAGCTTCGTCGTGACCGACAGCCCCGGCGGCGAGATGAAGAGCTCGGCGACCGTGAAGACGAGCAGGATGCCGACGATCGCGAGCAGCGGGGTCGAGTTCTCGCGCCCGTTCGCGAACGGCAGGAAGAGCAGGAAGGCGCCGCCCATGATGATCGCGCCGAGCGCGAACTTGACGGGCGCGGACGGCTGGCGCGACCCCATCCGCGTCCAGATCGCGGCGAAGACGCCCGAGAGCACGATCACGAAGATCGGGTTGATGGAGTTGACCCACGAGACCGGCATCTCCCAGCCGAGGATCTCGCGGTCGAGGCGCTGGTCGGAGTAGATCGTGAGCACCGTGAACTGCTGCTGGTAGAGCGACCAGAAGCCCACGTTGACGATGAAGAGCGGGATGAACGCGACCACACGCGAGCGCTCGTTCGCCGAGATGTGCGGCGACGCGATGATGACGACGAAGTACGCGATCGCGGCCGCCGCGACGACGATGATGACGACGCCCGCGAGGTTGTCGGCGCGGATGACCCCCAGCAGCACGAGCGCGACGAGCGCGACGAGTCCCCCGACGGCGACGCCGGCCACGAGACCGACGCGATTGCGGGGGAGGGGGTTGGCGACGGCTCGCGAGGAGTCGGGGAGCGCGCGTCGGCCGATCGAGTACTGCACGAGCCCGAGCGCCATCCCGACCGCCGCGGCGCCGAAGCCCCAGTGGAAGCCGATCGAGGTCTGGAGGATGCCGGTGATGAGCGGGCCGAGGAACGCGCCGAGGTTGATGCCCAGGTAGAAGAGCGAGAAGCCCGCGTCGCGCCGGTCGTCGCCGCGCGCGTAGAGCGAGCCGACGACCGCCGTCGCGTTCGCCTTGAGTCCGCCCGAGCCGACCGCCACGAGCACGAGCCCGACGCCGAGACCCCACACGCTCGGCAGCACGGCGAGCGCGATGTGGCCGCACATGATGACGATCGCGCTGAAGAAGAGCACGCGCTCCGAGCCGAGCACGCGATCCGCGAGCCATGCGCCGAGGATCGCGCACAGGTAGACGGTGCCGCCGTAGGCCCCCACGATGCCGGTCGCGACGGCCTCGTCGATGCCGAGCCCGCCGTCGGCGACGGAGTAGTACATGGAGATGAGCAGGATGCCCTGCATGCCGTAGAAGCTGAACCGCTCCCACATCTCGACGCCGAACACGTGGGCCAGCGCCCACGGCTGGCCGAAGAAGCGGGTGTCGGCGCGTTCCGTCGCCCCCGCCGTGCCTCGCTCGGTCGCGTGGTCCACCCGGTCAGGCTACTCCCGGCCGTCCGCGCCCGTGCGGGATCGCCGATAGACTCTGGCCGTCGGCGACCCGAGGTCTCGCAGCGTTGCGAGCGCCGGCATCCGGGGGAGAGCGTGATCGAGGTCCACGACGGCGTCTTCGTGCTGCAGACGGATGCCACCTCGTACTGGTTCTCGCTGACCGAGCACGGTCACCTCGAGCACCTCCACTACGGCCCGTTGCTGCCGTCGCAGGATCCGTCGGCGCTGCGCGTGAAGCGCACGATGGAGTTCGGCGCGAGCGTCGTCTACGCACCGGGCGAGATGGCCTACGGCCTCGACGCGATCCCCCTCGAGTACTCCGGGATCGGGCAGGGCGACTACCGCCTCTCGCCCGTCGAGGTGCACACGGCGTTCGGGGCCGACACCGACTTCGTCTACCGCGACCACCGCATCCTCGACGGCGCCGTGGCGGCGGACGCGCTGCCGACGGCCGACGGCGGCGAGGGCGTGCAGACCCTCGAGGTGACGCTCAGCGACGAACGCGCGGGCCTCGAGCTGGCTCTGCTCTACACGGTGTTCCCCCGCGTCGACGTCATCACGCGCCGCTCGGTGCTGCGCAACACGGGCACGGCGACGGCCGAGCTCGCGAAGCTCGCGAGCTTCCAGCTCGACCTGCCCGATCGCGGCTACACGATCCGCACCTTCGACGGCGGATGGATCCACGAGGCGCACGCGCACGACCGGCCGGTCACCTCCGGGGTCTTCTCCACCGGCAGCACGACGGGCGCGAGCAGCGCGCGCCACAACCCCGGCACGCTGCTCTTCGCATCCGACGCCGACGAGGACCGCGGATGGGCCTACGGCTTCAACCTCGTCTACTCGGGCAATCACGAGACCTCGTTCGAGCGGGATCAGCACGGATCGGTGCGCGTCATGGCGGGGATCCACCCGCAGGCGTTCCGCTGGCCGCTCGCGCCCGGGGAGGCGTTCGAGACGCCGGAGGCCGTGCTCGCCTTCTCGGCGGAGGGGCAGAACGGGCTCTCCGATCGCATGCACCGCTTCGTGCGGGAGCACATCACGCCCGTCGCCCAGCGGGGTGTGCCGCGGCCCGTCGTCTACAACTCGTGGGAGGCGGCGTTCTTCGACATCGACGAGAAGCGCCTCGCGAAGTTCGCCGGGCAGGCGGCGAAGCTCGGCGTCGAGCTCTTCGTGATCGACGACGGCTGGTTCACGGGGCGCTCGGACGACACGCGCGCCCTCGGCGACTACACGGTCGACGCGAAGAAATTCCCGAACGGCCTGAAGCCGCTCGTCGACCGGGTCGCCAAGCTCGGCATGCGCACGGGCATCTGGGTCGAGCCCGAGATGGTGTCGGAGGACAGCGAGCTCTACCGCGCCCACCCCGACTGGGCGCTGCGCATCCCCGGCAAGCCCGCGCGCGAGGGCCGCCATCAGCAGCTGCTCGACCTGTGCAACCCCGCGGTGCGCGACCACATCGTCGAGCAGGTGGGCGCGCTCATCGACGACAACGGCTTCAGCTACGTCAAGTGGGACATGAACCGCCACATGGCCGACGCGTCCTCGCCGCACGTCGCCCACCCCGGAATGACGGCCCACGCGTTCCAGCTCGGGCTGTACGAGGTGCTCGAGCGCATCTTCGGGCCGCGCCCGCACGTGCTGCTCGAGATGTGCTCCTCGGGCGGCAACCGCTTCGACCTCGGGATGCTGCGCTGGGCGGCCATGATCTGGACCTCCGACGACACCGATCCGATCGAGCGCCTCGACATCCAACAGGGCACCTCCTACCTCTACCCGCCGAGCGTCATGAGCGCGCACGTATCGGCGTCGCCGCACCAGCAGACCCTGCGCGACACCCCGCTCTCGACGCGCTTCAACGTCGCGGCCTTCGGCTGCCTCGGGTACGAGTACGACCTCGACTTCCTCACCCCCGAGGAGAAGCGCGAGATCACCGAGCAGATCGCGTTCTACAAGCAGCACCGCGAGCTGCTGCAGTTCGGGCGCTTCCGCCGTGTGCCGAGCGGGCGCCGGGAGCGCGTCATCTGGCAGGTCGGCGACGGGGATGCCGCGATCGTCGGCAACTTCCAGCGCGGCGTGCGGGCGGCGCCCGAACGCGACATCCTGCCCGTCGCGGGGCTGCATCCGGGGGTCGCGTACCGGGTCGACGCCAAGCCGCAGCGCGTCATGCTCGACCGACTGGGCGCGCTCGTCAACCACGTGAGCCCCGTGCGCCTCGACCCCAACGGGCTCGTCATGAACGTCGTCAGCAAGCGCCGCAGCCTGCCCGACGGGATCGAGAGCTACCGCGGCACGGGCGAGCTGCTCGCCGTCGGCATCCGGCTCGAGATGCAGTTCAGCGGCACCGGGCACGCCCCCGCCCTGCGCATGCTCGGCGACTTCGGATCCACCCTGTACACCGTCGTACGAGAGGACGCACTGTGAGCACGACCACCGGCAGCACCCGAGCTGCCCGGGCGCAGACCCTGCGCAATCGCTTCGGATTCGGCATCGGCACGATCGGCCGGGATGCGGGTTACACGCTCATCAGCATGTTCCTGCTGTTCTACCTCTCGGACATCCTCGCGGTGTCGACGCCGGTGTTCGCGAGCGTCACCGTCATGCTCGTCGCGGTGCGCGTGTTCGACGCCGTCATCGATCCCTTCGTCGGGGTGCTCGTCGACAACACCCGCACGCGCTGGGGCAAGTTCAAGCCCTGGATCCTCGTCGGCGTCGTGGTCGCCGGCGTGCTCATGCTGCTGCTGTTCACGCCGTTCTCGCTCGACGACGCCGCGTTCGTCGTCGTCTTCAGCGCCGTGTACCTCGCCTGGAGCGTCGCCTTCGCCGCGAACGACATCGGGTACTGGTCGATGCTGCCCGCGCTCACCCAGGAGCAGTCGGAGCGGGAGCGCATCGGCGCTTTCGCGCGCATCTGCGCCTCGATCGGCACCTTCGGCATGGTCGTCGCGATCGTGCCCGTCTCGAGCGCGATCGGGGAGGCGATCGGCGACATCCGCTGGTCGTTCTTCGTCGTCGCGCTCGGCGTCGTCGTGCTCACGATCGCCCTCCAGGGCGCCATGCTGCTCCTGACGCGCGAGAACCGCGCCCTCGCGGGCCAACCTCACACGAGGTTCCGCGAGCTCCTCTCGGTCATCTTCCGCAACGACCAGCTGCTCGCCGTCGCGGTCGCGTTCGTGCTCTTCAACGTCGCGTTCGCGGTCACCACGAACTTCGGCATCTACTACTTCAAGTACGTCTACGGCGACGAGGGGATGTACTCGGTCTTCACGCTCGTGCTGGGCGTCTCGCAGCTGACGGCCCTCATCGTCTACCCGACGGTCGCGCGGCGGATGTCGCGGCGCATGCTCTTCACCATCACGCTCGTCGCCGTCGTCGTCGGCTACGCCCTGTTCTTCCTCACCCCGCCGAGCGGACTCGCCATGATCATCGTCTCGGGCGTGCTCGTGTTCGCCGCGCAGGCGATGATCCAGGTGCACATGCTCATGTTCATCGCCGACACGGTCGAGTACGGCGAGCACAAGCTCGGCCGTCGCAACGACGGCGTCACCCTCTCGCTGCAGCCCTTCATCTACAAGCTGAGCTCCGCGGTCGCGACGGGTGTCACGGGCTGGGCGGTCATCGCGTCGGGCATCAAGGAGGCCGGCGACACCCCCATCACCGACGACGGCCAGCTGCTCGTGCGGATCGTGATGTTCGTCGTGCCCGCCCTGCTGATCGCGCTCAGCTACGTCGTCTACCGCATGTTCTACAAGTTGGACGAGGCCCGGTACGCGGTGATCGTCGAGGAGCTGAGGGTGCGCAAGCTCGCGGCCGCCGCGGTCGTCGGGGTGGATGCGGAGGGCGCCGACGAGCATGCCGGCGCGTGAGCTGACGCGCCGCAGCCGGGTGCGCGAGCTCTCCGCGCATCCGCTCGGCCGCGACGTCGTCGAGAGCCTCGCCCTGCAGGTGGGGCGCTCGTCGCGATGGATCGACAACCCGCTCGTCGGCTCGCTGCGGCTCTCGGCCCTGCCGAGGCTCACAGGCGGGCGCATCGACGACGCGTTCGTCGACGCGCTCGTCGCGCTCATGGCGACCGTGCCCGACGTGCCCGCCCCGAATGGCGGGCCCCTGCGCGAGGCGTGGTTCAAGGAGGCCGTGTTCTATCAGGTGTATCCGCGCTCCTTCCAGGACTCGGACGGCGACGGCATCGGCGATCTGCGCGGCATCCTCTCGCGTCTGGACTACCTGAAGGCGCTCGGCGTCGACGCCCTCTGGCTCTCGCCGATCTACGACTCGCCCATGGACGACATGGGCTACGACATCCGCGACTACCGCGCGATCCTCGCGGAGTTCGGCACCCTCGACGACTTCGACGCGCTCGTCGGCGGGCTGCACGAGCGCGGGATGCGCCTCGTGATGGATCTCGTCGTCAACCACACCTCCGACGAGCATCCGTGGTTCCAGGAGGCGCTGCGCGACCCCGCCTCGCCGTACCGCGACTACTACTTCCTCCGCGAGGGCGACCCGGGCACCCCACCGAACAACTGGCGTTCGTTCTTCTCCGGATCGGCCTGGCGGTGGTTCCCCGAGGCGGGGCTGTGGGGCCTCCACCTGTTCTCGTCCAAGCAGATGGACCTGAACTGGGAGAACGAGCGGATGCGCGCCGAGGTCGTCGACATCGTGCGGTGGTGGCGCGAGCGCGGCGTCGACGGCTTCCGGCTCGACGTCATCAACTACATCTCGAAGACACCGGGGCTCCCGCAGGGCAACGCGCTCATCGGCGACCTCATCGGCTTCACCGGGATGGAGCACTACTTCCACGGCCCGCGCCTCCACGAGCATCTGCGCCAGCTGCGCGCGGAGGCCTTCGACGACCCGGACTGCGTCGCGATCGGCGAGACGCCCGGCATCGGGCCGCAGCTGGGCAAGCTCATGGTCGGCGACGACCGCCGCGAGCTCGACATGGTGTTCAACTTCGAGCACCTCGAGAACCCGGGGAGGAACCGCTTCGACGACTACCGCTACGACCTGCGGTACCTGAAGAGCTACTACACGCGCTGGCAGGCGGAGTACGGAGACGGCTACTGGATGAGTCTGTTCTTCGACAACCACGACAACCCGCGCTTCGTGTCGAAAGTCGACCCGCGGCGCGATCACGCCGCCGCGATCGCGAAGCTGCTCGCGACGGTCCAGTTCACGCTGCGCGGCACGCCGTTCCTCTACCAGGGGCAGGAGATCGGCATGGTGAATCAGGCGTTCACCTCGCTCGACCAGCTGCGCGACGTCGAGAGCATCAACCTCGCGGCCGAGCTGACGGCATCCGGCACCGACCCGGATGCGGTGTTCGCCCGCGTGCTCGCCGGCACGCGTGACCACACGCGCGTGCCGATGGCGTGGGATGCGTCGGGCGGCTTCACGACCGGCACCCCCTGGATCGAGGGCGACGGCGACCACACGATCAACGTGGCGTCGCAGGAGGGCGATGCGGCATCCGTGCTCGAGTGGCACCGCCGCCTCATCGCGCTTCGTCGCGGTAGCCGTGCTCTCATCTACGGGGAGACGACCACCGAGCGCAGCTCGCGCGACGTCTGGCGGTATCGACGGGCGCGCGACGGCGAGGAGTACCTCGTCGTGCTCAACCTGACCGACCGCCCGGCGCGCACGACGGCCCCGCCCGCGGGAGCTGAGCTCCTGCTCGCGAGCGGGGCCGGCACGCGCGAGCTCGCCCCTTACGAGGCGCAGCTCTGGCGCGTGTCCTGACGCGTCAGCGGGACCGCACCGCCCGTCGTCGCGTCAGGAGCAGCAGGGCACCCGCCGCCGCAAGGAGCGTCGAGGCGACGGCGGGCACGATCCAGGCGGCACCGGTCGCCGCGAGCACGGGGTCGACGGCGGCCGCTGCCACGACACGGTAGGTGACGGTCGTCGTGGCCTCGAGCCCCGCGCCGTTGCGTGCCGTCACCGTGAACTCGTGCTCGCCGAGCGCCGAGGTGGCCAGGCGCGTGCCGGCCGCGACGGTGCCGGTGCACGCAGCGACGCCCGAGTGCGGGTCGGCGCACGAGAAATCGGCGAGCACGGTGGAGCCTTGCGCGACCTCGCCCGGGGCGAGCGCGCGGGCGTCCTGTGCGACGGCCGCGGGGGAGCGGAGCTCGATCGAGGGAGCCGAGGCGTCGATGCGCACGGTTGCGCGCGTTCTCGTGCTGCGGCCGTCGGCGTCGTACACCGTGAGCGCGATCTCGTGACGGCCGTCGTCCTGGATGACGAGCTCGTGCTCGCCTTCCTCGACGACGATCGGCTCGCCGCCGTCGATCACGATCTCCAGGCGGTCGAGCTCCGTCTGGCGCGGGACGCCCTCGAAGCGCACGGCCACGGGGCCGTCGAACCAGCCGGATGCGGGCTCGGCGGGCACGCTGACGACCGCGCCCGGCGCCTCCGGGTCCTCGGGCTCGTCGAGGAGGAACGCGCTCTTCACGGCCTGCAGCAGCGGGTTCGTGCCATCGGGGAGGGCGCCGTAGTTGAGGGTCCAGATGATGGTGCCGCCCGCGAGGCCGGCGCGCGCGTAGGCGCCCTTCGCGGCGATGGACTCCTCGTCTTCGTAGGAGAGCATCCCCGCGGGGTGGCGCGCCGGGTCGAGGGCGGGCACGTAGCCGCCGTTGCCGTACACGCGGTAGGTCGACGAGGCCTCCGCGTCGAAGTGGCGAACGCCGTTGTCGAGGTAGCCGAGGCGCACGAGGTTCTCGTAGGCGAGCGCGTTGTCGTCGACCTCGTAGATGTCGTTGCCCGCGTCATCCGTGCTCTGCCGCGGACCCGTGATCGTGGGGCCGAAGTAGATGCCGTAGAACCCGATGCCCATGCCGATGCGCTCGCGCGGGACGCCGGACGCGACGTACGCCTCGATGCTCGAGTCGATGCTCACCGGGTGGGTGCCCGACTCGCCGTCGAGCGCCCCCGAGAACCACGAGTCCCAGCCGCCGCGGTTCCACGTCGTGCCGATGCCGTAGCTCATGAGGTTGTACTGGTCCACGAGCAGGGCCACGTCGACCTGCCACTGCGCGACGCGCCCGTCGGGGTCGAGCTCGTTGATGCTCACGGGGTAGCCCGGGAAGGTGATGATGCCGGGCTCGGAGGCGTAGCGCGCTCGTTCGGCCATCTCGGCGCGGATGTCGGTGATGAGTCCCGTGAGGCGCCGCACCGACTCCGCCACGCTGATGTCGACGCCGCACTCCCACGCCTCGCCGCCGATGCAGTTCTCCCAGTCGATGTCGACGCCGTCGTAGTCGTGCTCGACCAGGTAGTCGACGATGTTCTCCACGAACGTCGGGCGCACGGCATCCGTCGTCGAGGCGACGAAGCCCCGCCCGTCGAAGCCGTCGCCGCCGAGCATGAGCAGCGCCTTCGCGCCCGCGGCGTGCGCGAGGCGGATCGCCTCGTCCTCCACCGTCGTGCCCGGGTACGGCGACGCGGCGACGTCGTGCGCGCTGCCCGCGCCCTCGACGACCTCGCCGGGCTCGCCGTCGAGCGAGCCGCCGCCCGGCGCGACGCGGCCGAACACGAAGTGCGTCATGGCCGACATGTCGATCTCGTGCGGCTCGTAGCCCTGGTCCCAATACCAGCCGGCGTAGTAGCCAGTGACCCACGGGTCGTGATCGGGCGGTGCGCTCGCCGCGGCGCTCGGGGCGGCGGGCGCGGCAGCGACCGAGGAGAAGGTGAGCAGCGGCGCGGAGGCGGCGAGCCCTGCGACGAGCGAGGCGGCCGCCGCGACGGCGACGACGGCGGAGACGCGACGAACGACCGGAAGCACGGCCGACCCCCTGACGGTGCGCACGACGACGTCGTGGCGACCGGACGTCGGCCGCATCCCGAGACTCGCGGTCCCGGGGGACCGGACGGCAGGGACGGATGCCCTCGAAGTCCTGGGACAGGGCGCTATCGGGCCGTGCGGGGCGCGTCCCGCCCGACGCGGCAGAATGGGGGGATGACCGACCCCCGTCTCGCCGTCGTCGTCCTCGCCGCAGGGGAGGGCACGCGCATGCGCTCGCGGCGCGCCAAGGTGCTGCACCCGATCGCCGGCCTCCCGATGATCGCCCACGTGCTGACGACCGCTCGCCACCTCGAGCCCTCCTACGTCGAGGTCGTCGTGCGCCACCAGCGCGACGAGGTGGCCGCCGCGGTGCTCGAGTACCACGACGAGGCGATCGTCGTCGACCAGGACGAGGTGCCGGGCACCGGACGCGCCGTCGAGCTCGCCGTGCAGGCGTTGCCGGCCGACTTCGACGGCGACGTCGTCGTCGTGTCGGGAGACGTGCCGCTGCTCGACGCCGTCACCCTCGGCGCGCTCCTCGAGCAGCATCGGGCGGCCGCGGCATCCGCCACCATCCTGTCGGCCGTGCTCGAGGACGCGACGGGCTACGGCCGCATCGTGCGCGACGGCGACGGCTCGGTCTCGGCGATCGTCGAGCACAAGGACGCCGACGAGGCCGTGCTCGCGATCACCGAGGTCAACTCCGGCAGCTACGTGTTCTCGGCATCCGCGCTGCGCGAGCTGCTGCCGCGCGTCGGCACCGCGAACGCGCAGGGCGAGAAGTACCTGACGGATGTCGTGGCGCTCCTGCGCGAGACCTCCGCCACGGTCGCCGCCGTACCGGTGTCGGAGAGCTGGCGCGTGGCGGGGGTCAACGACCGCTCGCAGCTCTCCGAGCAGGCGGCACGCCTCAACGCGATGATCGTGCGCGGGCACCAGCTGGGCGGCGTCACCATCCACGACCCCGCGAGCACCTGGATCGACCTCACCGTGTCGATCGGCCAGGACGCCGAGATCTGGCCCAACACGCGCCTCGCCGGCGCGACCACGATCGAGCGGGAGGCGTCGATCGGACCCGACACCACGCTCGTGGACTGCGAGGTCGGCGAGGGCGCCGTCGTGAAGCGCACGGATGCGACGCTCGCCGTGATCAAGGCGTACGCCGAGGTCGGGCCGTTCGCCTACCTGCGGCCCGGCACGGAACTCGCGGGCGGGGGAAAGATCGGCACCTTCGTCGAGACGAAGAACGCCAAGATCGGCCGCGGGTCGAAGGTGCCGCATCTCTCCTACATCGGCGACACCGAGGTGGGCGAGGGCTCGAACATCGGCGCCGGCACCATCACCGCGAACTACGACGGGGTCAGCAAGCACCGCACGACCGTCGGGTCGCACGTGCGCACGGGATCCCACAACGTCTTCGTCGCGCCGGTCACGATCGGCGACGGCGCCTACTCGGGCGCCGGCACCGTCATCCGCAAGGACGTGCCGGCCGGGGCGCTCGCCCTCAACGTGGCGCCGCAGCGCAACGTCGACGGCTGGGTCGCCGCCAACCGGGCCGGCACCGCCGCCGCGGATGCGGCTGCCGCCGCGGGTGGTGCGGCTGCCGCCACCTCGGAGGGGGACACGCCGGCGGACTGAGCCGCCGTTGGCTGGGCGCGCCGCCGCTGGACGATCACTCGCTGGTTGAGTAGCCCGCGAAGCGGGCGTGTCGAAACCAGCCCCGCAGCACGTCCCCTCCTCTCCTCCTCCCCACCCGCGAGCAACCGCGACCTATCCACGACTCGCCGACACCCACTAGAACACACGTTCGAATGTCGGCAGGATGGCTGCATGACCTCGATCACCGCCACCCTCGCCGTCATCGACGACGTGTCGGTGCCGTTCGCGCCGCCGCCGGTCAGCGCGGTCCCGGATGCCGAGCTCCTGGCGGACCAGGGCACCGTCGCTGAGGTGCGTCGCCGTCTTGACTCCCTCGCGGCAGCGCTCGCCGGCGAGATCGCGCACCGCTCGCGGCGTGAGCTGGGGCACGACGGACTCGCGCAGTCGCGGGGTCAGCGCACCCCCGAGGGGCTCATCTCGCAGTTGACGGGGTCCTCGGCCCGCGATGCCCGCACCCTCGTGAAGGCGGCCGAGTTGCTGCCCGAGCCCTCGGAGCGCGTCGATCCCGCCGAGCCTCCGCAGCCGGAGTGGATGCGAGTCATCGGCGCGGCTGTGGGCCGCGCCGAGGTGTCGGTAGAGGCGGCCGAGGTGATCCGCACGCGTCTTGCGGCCGCGAATCGCGCCGGTGACGGTCTCTCGCCCGCTGAGCGTTGTTCGTCGAGCTGCTGCGCATCGGCGCCCGCGTGGACGACGGCACCCTGCTGGGTGACCGCAAGCCCGCCGTGCGCATCCTGGTGACGAAGGCCGACCTCGACTCCCCCATCGACGCGCACGGTCACCGGGCAGGGGCGGCGCGTACTTCGAAGGGCACATGGACGCGGTCTCGGTCGCGACCGCGGAACGCTACATCTGCACTACACATCGGCTCGCACGATCCACCACGCGTCCGCGCTGTGGTTAGACTTGCCAGGCGAAGGGGAGTATCCCACCTCGTCGCGGCCGTCATCACGGGCTTCGTTGCCGCAGCCCCGGCCGCGACCGCGGCAACGCCACCGGAAGAGAACCGGAGGGGCGCCGCGCGGGAGAGACGTTCGAGGATCCTCCGTCCCCCGACACCCTGAAAGGTTCTCTCGTGGAACTCGCCCTCCCACTCTGGTTCGAGATCGGCACCTACGTCGTGCTGGGCCTCATCCTCACGTTCGACCTGATCCTCGCCTTCAAGCGGCCCCACGTGCCGTCGACGCGCGAGTCGGCCCTCTGGATCGCCTTCTACGTGACCCTCGCGCTGCTCTTCGCCGGCGCCATGCTGCTCATCGGCGACGCCGAGCACGCCGGGCAGTTCGTCGCCGGATGGCTCACCGAGTACAGCCTGTCGATCGACAACCTGTTCGTGTTCCTGCTGATCATGGCGCGCTTCGCGGTGCCGCGGCAGTACCAGCAGGAGCTCCTCATGGTGGGCATCATCCTCGCCCTCCTGTTCCGCGGCATCTTCATCCTGTTGGGCGCCGCGCTCATCGAGAACTTCAGCTGGGTGTTCTACATCTTCGGCGCGTTCCTCATCTACACCGCGATCCAGCAGGCGCGCACGGGCCACGAGGACGAGGTCGAGACCGAGAACAAGATGCTCGGCTGGCTCCGCCGGCGCGTCTCCATCACCGACGAGTTCCACGGCTCCAAGATGCGCGTCGTCATCGACGGCCGGAAGACGTTCACCCCCGTGCTCCTCGTGCTCATCGCGCTCGGCACGACCGACCTCGTGTTCGCGCTCGACTCGATCCCCGCGATCTTCGGCATCACGCAGAGCGCGTTCATCGTCTTCACCGCAAACGTCTTCGCCCTCATGGGCCTGCGGCAGCTCTACTTCCTGCTCGGCGACCTCGTCGACAAGCTCGAGTACCTCAAGTACGGGATCGCCTTCATCCTGCTGTTCATCGGCGTGAAGCTCGTGTTCCACGCGATGCACGAGAACGAGCTCTCGTTCATCAACGGAGGCCACCCGATCGAGTGGGTTCCCGACATCGACACCTGGACGTCGCTCGGCGTCATCATCGCCTCGATGACCATCGCGGTGGTCGCGAGCCTCATCCGGATGCGTCGCGTCGCGGCACGAGAAGAGCAGTCCACCGGCGAGCGCCCTTGACGCGGCATCCGGGCGCGGAAATGATCTAGGGGTGACCGACAGCACGCCCGGATACCAGCCCGAGGAACCAGTGCTGCGGCCGCCGTGGTTGCAGGGGGGCGACCTCGAGCAGGGGCTCATCGACACCCGCACCAAGATCGTCGGCCGCGGCATGCCGCCTCGTGACCCCTCGGAACCCGTCTTCTTCCCCGGCGGGCCGCCGCGTCACGTCACCGGGTGGGTGCTGCTGCTCGCCGACGGCGACCGGGTGACCGTCGACGGCCCCGTCGTCATCGGCCGCAAGCCGTTCGAGGTCGAGGGATTCCCGGGAGCCAAGCTCGTCGCCGTCGTCGACCGCGAGAAGACCGTCTCCAAGAACCACGCGATCCTGCTGCCCTACGACGGCGGACTGTTCGTGCTCGACCTGAACTCCACCAACGGCGTCGCGGTCGTCGCCAACCGTCGCCGCATCACCGTCACGTCCACCGAGTTCACCCCCGTGCCGGATGGCGCGGTCGTCGAGCTCGGCTCGTACCTGCTGGGCGTGGATCACGTGCTCGATGCGCAGGCGGCCGAGACGCCGGCCGCGGCGCAGGCGGCGGCAGAGCCCTCCGCCGACCCGTCGTCCGACGCACGGTAACGGACGCCGAGCGCGCCGAGCGCGCCATCCGCGACATGGGGAGCGCTCCCCGCGCCCGCGGTACGTGAGCCGTACGCGCTCTTGCTAGCGTTGCCGAGACTGCGACACGACGGGGGGAGCGCCGGTGGAGACTCGCGAGGAGTTCGCGATCGGCGACGTCGCCGTGCAGCTGCGCTACGAGGGCGCGAGCGATGTCGGCGCCGTCCGCGCCGCCAACGAGGACAGCTTCCTCGCGGCACCGCCGTTCTGGATCGTCGCCGACGGGATGGGCGGGCACGCCCACGGCGAGCTCGCGAGCCGTTCCGCCGTCGAGGTCTTCGACCGTGTCCGCGCTGGGGGCGACGTCGGCGCGCGCGCCGTGCTCGCCGCCGTACAGGCGGCCAACGACGCCGTCGTGGGCCTCCGCACCGACTCCATCTCGGGCACGACGCTCACGGGCGTCGCGATCGTCGACATCGAGGGCGCGGGACCGCACTGGATGGCGTTCAACGTCGGCGACTCCCGCACCTACAGCTGGGACGGCCGCCGCCTCGAGCAGCAGAGCATCGACCACTCGGCCGTGCAGGAGCTCGTGGCCGCCGGTCTCATCTCGCCCGAGGAGGCCGGCGAGCATCCGCAGCGCAACGTCGTCACGCGCGCGCTCGGCGCCGAGCGCGAGGTCGACCCCGACATCTGGCTGCTGCCGCTGCGCGGCCGGCAGACGTTCCTCCTGTGCAGCGACGGGCTCACGAAGGAGCTCGACGACGAGGAGATCGCCCGCATCATCGTCTTCCACGACCAGCAGTCGAGCCGCGAACCCGACGGCCCGACCCTGGCCGAGCGGCTCGTCGGCGCAGCCGTCGCCGCGGGCGGTCGCGACAACGTGACCGTCGTGATCGTCGAGTCGACGGTCGAGCAGGAGGCACCCGACCCGGAGGAGACGGTCGATCGCGACCGCCGCCTCGAGGACACCATCCCGAGGGCTTGACGTGACGCATCGCTACACCGCAGCCGGCGACGGCTGGCTCGCATTCATCACCCCCGCGCGGCAGCTGTTCGTCGGCGCCGAGCTCGAGCCGGGGGTCATCGACCGGCTGTGGAGTCGCATCCGCGACGAGCGCGGACCCGCGGGCCTGCTCGAGACGCTCACCGCGAACGGGCTGTTCGCGACGCCGCCGTTCGCCTTCGTCGAGGCCGGAGACGGCGGCGTGAGCGTCATCGTCCGCGGCGACGCCACCGTGAGCGCCGGTGCCGAGCAGGTGTCGGGTGCGGGCGCCACCACGTGGATCGAACGCCGGATGCCGGGGGGTTCGGTGGGCGTCGCCCTCGGCGGCCGCGGAGGCATCGAGCTGCCCATCGAGGCGGGCGTCGTGCGCGCCGCCGCGTTCGCGACGGGCGCGGGTGCGCCTCCCGTCCCTGCCACGCCCGCGTTCGGGGACGTCACGCCACCGTCGGCGGTGCAGGCCCCGGCGGCCCCCGTCGGGAGCCCCGCTCCCGCCCCGAGCCCCGCTCCCGCCCCGGCGGCATCCGTCGAGGAGGTCTCCGAGGTGACCGTCACGAGCCTCCCCGACGAGGTCTCCGCCCCGCCCGAGCCGGCGGTCGACGCACGCGAGGCCGCGCCCGAGCCGGATGCGTCCGGGTCGGCCGACGGCTACGACTACCTCTTCGGCGACACGATGTACCGCTCGGTCGAGGACGCGGCCGTGCGGCCGGCCGAGCCCGAGGAGGAGGGTGCGGCCGAGCCTCCGCTCGAAGGCGACCACGACGGCAGCACCGTGCTCGCCTCGTCGATCACGCGCACCGGACGTCAGCGTCGTCGCGGCTCCGCGCCGGCCGCGACCGCGGCGCCGTCGGTCGTCGTCGTGCTGCCGGGCGGCGCGCGCGAGCCCCTCGACGAGCCCCTCGTCATCGGGCGCTCGCCGAGCGTGTCGGGCGTGCCCGCCGGGCAGCTGCCGCGCCTCGTCACCATCACGGGCGGCGACCAGGACATCTCGCGCTCGCACGTGCGCGTCGCGCTCGAGGGGGGCACGGTCGTCGTCACCGACCTGCACTCCCGCAACGGCACGACGATCGTCATGCCGAGCGGTGAGAGCCAGAAGCTGCGCGGCGGCGAGCCGACCCCCGTGATCGTGGGCACGCGCGTCGACCTCGGCGGCGGCGTCGAGCTGACGGTCGAGGAGGTCTGATGCGCCGCGCGACCTCGACGCCCCCTGACCTGCCCGGCTACAGTCACGTGCGCCTCCTCGGGTCGGGCGGGTTCTCGGACGTGTTCCTCTACGACCAGCAGCTTCCGCGCCGTCGCGTCGCCGTCAAGGTGCTCCTGCTCGACGAGCTCACCCCCGCGAACCGCGCCGCGTTCACGGCCGAGGCGAACCTCATGGCGCAGCTCTCGGCGCACCCCTACATCGTGACGATCTACCACGCCGACGTCGCCTCCGACGATCGTCCGTACTTCGTCATGGAGTACTGCTCCGGCCCGAGCCTCGCCGAGCGCTACAAGCAGGCCCCGCTGCAGGTCGCGGATGCGCTGCGTACGGGCGTGCGGCTCTCGAGCGCCGTGCACACGGCGCACCTCGCGGGCATCCTGCACCGCGACATCAAGCCCGCCAACGTGCTCGCCAACGACTACGGGTGGCCCGCCCTCACCGACTTCGGGATCTCCTCGGCCGTCGACGACGCCATCCCCGCCCACACGACGACCCTCGCGGGCGGCCTCGCCGACACGGGCACGAGCGGCACGAGCGGCCAGGTGGGACTGTCGGTGCCGTGGTCGCCCCCGGAGATGTTCGAGGACGACCCCGACCCCGACGTGCGCAGCGACGTGTTCTCGCTCGCGGCGACGATCTGGACGGTGCTCGCGGGGCAGACGCCGTTCGAGGTGAAGGGCCGCTCGAACGGCACGCTCGACCTCATCGGCCGCATCGAGCGCGGTGCCATCACGCCCATGGACCGAACGGATGTGCCCCGCTCGCTCATCGCGGTGCTGCAGAAGGGTATGGCCACCGAGCGCGAGGACCGCTTCGCGAGCGCCCTCGACTTCGGTCGCGCCCTGCAGCGCGTCGAGATGGAGCTCGGCTACGCGCGCACCGAGCTCGAGGTTCCGAACCTGCACCTCGAGGCGCCGGAGCGCCCGGCCGACACGGGCGGAGCCGACGAGACCCGCGTGCGTCAGGTCGCCACGATCGAGGCGCAGCCCGTCGCGCCGTCGCCCGCCGACGAGACGCGCGTGCGAGGCACGACGACGATCGACGCCCAGCCGACGCCCGCCGCCGCGCCCGTCGCCTCCGCGGCCCCCGCGCC
>JAEYVF010000070.1 GCA_023432005.1 Actinomycetes bacterium | reverse complement strand
GGGGCGAGGAGCGTTCTCGCCCCCGCGTGATCACGCCGGTGGGTTTCGATACGCCGCTGCGCGGCTACTCAACCAGCGGTGAGGCGCGGCCGCGCGGCTGCGGCAGGCGGGGAGGGCCGGATGCGGTTCGAGCCCGCCGAAACATCGGCTATGCTCGGAGGCTGTGCCGCTGCACGCAGCGCACGCCGCCTTAGCTCAGTCGGCAGAGCGTCTCACTCGTAATGAGAAGGTCGTGGGTTCGATTCCCACAGGCGGCTCCAGACGGTCTTCTTCCGTGGCTGGGGCCGGGGGCCGCGATCGAATGCGTCTCGATCGCGGGGTTCGATTCCCACAGGCGGCTCCACGTTCACGATCGCAGCAGGTGTGTCCCCTGCCCGGGGGGTCGACGGTATGGTCGGCCGCGCGTAGCCTGTCTCGCGTAGCGCAGCCTGTGGGGGGTGGCGTTATCCGGCTCCTGTGGGGGGAGACGGGGACATCTTGAACTGGGGGGTTCAAGAGTGCTCAAGCGCACGATTCTCGTCGGCACGGTCTTCGGTGCCGTGCTCGCTCTCGGCCTGCCGTTCGTCGGCGGAGGCGGTCCGGCATCCGGGACCTCGGCGTACGCCGAAGAGGCGCATGCGCTGCCCGTCGCGGCCACCACGCCCGTCGCATCGACCGGTCGCGTGGGAGATACGGCATCCGCTCTCGCCGCCGTCGCCGTGACGGTGCACTCGGACGCTCTGCCGGCCCAGCCCGAGCGGAACCTCACGGTCGACTCCGAGCACCTCGCGCAGAAGCCCGTGCCGAAGCCCGTCATCGTGCCGCAGTCGCCCGCGGCCCGCGGCGGCGGCACCGCCGAGCGGGTCGCAGCCCGTCAGGCCGCCGGCCAGTCGTGCCCCGGCGACGTGGGCGGCTCGACGCCCGGGGCCCCCGGCATCACCTCCGCGGGAGGCGTCGGCGGCACGACCTCGGCCGACCTGCAGTCGTTCGCGGCGCAGTACAACGCCATCCGCGTCGCCAACTGCCTCGAGCCGGTGCCGATGGCGAACTTCCGCTACGACCCGTGCATGGAGGCCCGCCTCTTCTGGATCGCCGAGGACCCGAGCCCCGACGTCAACAGCGCGTGGGGCCACAGCGGCACGCCGCGCTCCGACGGCCTGCCTGCTGTCGGATGCGACGGCAACCTCGCGGGCGGCTCGGGCAACACGGGCGCCACGGTCGCGCAGAAGTGGTGGAACTCCGCCTCGCACCAGAAGTCGCTCTACCGGCCCACCTTCACGGGCTCGACCGGCGGCGTCGTCATCTGCTTCGCCATGGTGCACGGCGGTCTCCCCGCCGACGGCTACGGCTTCGCCCGCGCGGCGGCGCGCTGGGGAGGCTGCTGACGCGCCCTACGCTGGGCTCATGACGGAACGACTGCGCTGGGGCATCCTCGGGACGGGGCTCATCGCCCACATGTTCACCTCCGACCTGACGCTCGCGGGCTTCGCCGTGTCGGCCGTGGGCTCCCGCACGCAGGGCGGCGCGGACGCCTTCGCCGCCGAGTTCGGGATCCCGCGAGCGCACGCGAGCTACGAGGCGCTCGCGGCCGATCCGGACGTCGACGTGATCTACGTGTCGACGCCGCATCCGTTCCACGCCGAGAACGCGCTGCTCGCGCTCGAGCACGGCAAGCACGTTCTCGTCGAGAAGCCCTTCACGCTCAACGCCGACGAGGCGCGTCGCGTCGTCGACGTCGCGACGGCGAAGGGACTCGTGGTGCTCGAGGCGATGTGGACCCGCTGGCTGCCGCACATGGTGCGCGTGCGCGAGATCCTCGCTGCGGGCACCCTCGGCGAGGTGCGCGCCGTCATCGCCGATCACGATCAGAAGCTGCCGCTCGACCCCGAGCACCGCCTGCAGAACCCCGCGCTCGGCGGGGGAGCGCTGCTCGACCTCGGCATCTACCCCGTGTCGTTCGCGTGGGACGTCTTCGGCGCCCCCACGACAGTGCACGCCATCTCGTCGCCGACCGCGACGGGAGTCGACCGTCAGACGGCGATCATCCTCGGCTACCCCGGCGGCGAGCAGGCGGTGCTGCACACCCAGCTCGACGCCCGCGGGCCCTCGACCGCCGTCATCGTCGGCACCGAGGCCCGGATCGAGATCCACCCCGTCTGGTACACACCGACCTCGTTCGCGGTGATCGATCCCCAGGAGAACGTGCTCGAGCACTTCGAAGCGGAGGTGCCGGGTCGCGGCATGCAGTTCCAGGCCGCGGAGCTCGAGCGGCTCGTCGCGACGGGTGCGACGGTCGGCGACGTGCTGCCCCCCGAGGAGACCGTCGCGATCATGGGGACGCTCGACGAGGTGCGACGCCAGATCGGCCTGCGCTACCCCGGCGAGTAGCGGATAGCGCACGCGGCCTCCGCGGTCAAGGGTCGTTCCGCGAGAGCGTCTCCCCAGGAAGCCCGCGACTAATATGGCGAGGTGACCGACGAGCAGCCGATCTCGCGCCGCGCTGCCCGCGAAGCCGCACGAGGCAAGGGCGCTCGTCGGGCGACCGCGGGCTCGGCGCTGCCGCCCGCATCCGCTCCTGCATCCGTTCCCGCGACCGCGCCGGAGACCATCGCCCTGAGCGAGCCGACGGCCTCGGCCCCCGGCGACGGCGAGGTCGCCGCCGCGGCGAAGACAAGCGGGATCGGCGAGCTCCTGCGCCGCCACCCCGTGGCATGGAAGATCGGCGCGGGCGCCGTCGCCTTCGCCCTGCTGGGCACGGGAGCCCTCTTCGCGGGCGTGGCCTGGGCGTCGCGCGGGGAGCCGGCCGCCATCTCCACCCCCGACCCCACCGTCGACCCCGAGCGGGTGCTCCCCGCTGAGCTCGCCTCCGCCACGCGCCTGCGCACGTGCTCGGTGGCGGTGCAGGCGGCGGATCCGCGCCTGGTCTCCCTCGTCGGCTCGGTCGTGCGCGCCGACACGGGCGAGGTGCTGTTCGACCGCGCCGGCGCCACCCCGGCGATCACGGCATCCGCTCTCAAGGTGCTCACGGCGGCCGCCGCCGTGTCGCGCCTCGGGCCCGACTTCCAGGTGACGACGAGCGTGTACGAGGGCTCGGCACCCGGCACGATCGTGCTCGTCGGACGCGGCGACGCGACCCTCTCGGCGCTCCCCGTCGGCCAGGAGAGCTTCTACCCCGGCGCGCCGAAACTGCAGACGCTCGCCGAGAACACGATCGCCAACTACCGCGCCAAGTACCCCGACACCCCGATCACGCGCATCGTGCTCGACGCGAGCTACTGGAATCCGGCCGACCGCTGGGATGAGACCTGGGACCGCGGGGAGCAGACCCGCGGCTACCAGTCCGAGGTGACCGCGCTGCAGGTCGACGGGGATCGCGCCGACCCCCGCGCCGCCACGAGCGCGCGCTCCACCGACCCGATCGGGCGCGCGGGAGCGGCCTTCATCCAGGCGCTCATCGCCGCGGATGCCGACGGCGACCTCGTCGACCCCGCCGTCGAGACGGTCTCCGGCACGGCCGTCGGGAGCACGGTGCTCGCCGAGGTGAAGTCGCAGCCCATCCGCCACTGGATCTCGCAGATGCTGCTCGTGAGCGACAACACGCTCGCCGAGATGCTCGCCCGCATCGTCTCCCGCGAGTCCGACATGGGGGGAAGCGCCTCGTCGCTCCAGCAGGCGATCCCGGCCGCCCTCATGACGTGGGAGGTGCCGAGCGCCGGCATCGTCATCCGCGACGGCTCGGGGCTCTCGGCCGCCAACGCCGTGCCCCCGCAGGTCATGGCCGACTTCCTGCGCGTCGTGCGCGACGGCGTGGGCGGCCTCGACGTCGTGCGCGCCGGCCTGCCGGTCGCCGGGAAGACCGGCTCGCTCGCGGACCGCTTCTCGGGAGACAACACCGAGGCGCGCGGCAACGTGACCGCGAAGAGCGGCACCCTGTCGACGGCATCCACGCTCACCGGCTACCTCACCGCCGCCGACGGCACGCCCCTCGCCTTCTCGTTCACCGCGAGCGGCGACGGACTCAAGACGAGCGACGCGCGCGCCGCGATCGACACGCTCACGACGGCAGTGCTGCGCTGCGGCGACAACCTCACCAGCAATTGACAGGATCACAGCAATGACCAGGGCGCTGCTCATCATCGACGTGCAGAACGATTTCACCGAGGGCGGGGCGCTCGGGGTGGAGGGCGGTGCCGCGGTGGCACAGGGGATCACCGACCACCTCGCGGCGCACCCCGACCGGTATGACGTCGTGATCGCGTCGCGCGACTGGCACAACGGCGACGACGACAACGGCGGGCACTTCGCCACGGATGCGGAGCCCGACTACGTCTCGACGTGGCCGGCCCACTGCGTCGCGGGTACCCCGGGAGCCGAGTACCACCCGGCTCTCGATGCGTCGCTCGTCGACGTGCACGTGCGCAAGGGGCAGGGTGTGCCCGCGTACTCGATCTTCGAGGGCACGACAGATGAGGGCGGCTCCCTGCCCGAGACGCTCGATCGGCTGGGGGTCACGCACGTCGACGTCGTCGGCATCGCGACCGACCACTGCGTGCGGGCCTCGGCGCTCGACGCCCTCGCCGACGGCCGGCAGGTGACCGTGCTGAGCGATCTCGTCGCCGCCGTCGATCCCGTCTCGGGCGCGAAGGCGCTCGCCGAGATCGAGGCCGCCGGCGGGATTGTGCGGGCGGCCCGATGAGCCGCCGCGCCGCGTCCGAGACCACCACCTCCGCATCCGCATCCGCCCCATCCGCCCCCGCCGAGCGTCCGCGGCGTTCGGGACTCGCCCGCACGCTGCGGATCGTGCTGCCCTCGCTGCTCATCCTCGGCTGGCTCGCGGCCGCCGGGGTGGGCGGCCCCTACTTCGGCAAGATCGGCGAGGTCTCGTCGAACAACCAGTCCGACTACCTGCCCTCGAGCGCGGATGCCACGCGCGTCTCCGAGCTGCAGGGCGAGTTCCTCGGCGCCGACGAGATCCCCGCCATCATCGTCTTCCAGCGGGACGGCGGCCTCCAGGAGGCCGATGAGGCGTTCATCGCGGACGTTCTCGACGAGCTCGCCGACGTCCCCTCCGTGGGCGAGATCAGCCCCGCCATCCCGTCGGAGGACGGCGAGGCGGTCGAGATCTTCGTGCCCGTCGACATCGAGGGCGAGCTCAAGGATTCCATCGGCGAGGTGCGCGAGCTCATCGCCGACGGTCCCGACGGGCTCGTCGCCGCGGTCACCGGTCCGGCGGGCTTCTCGGCCGACCTGGTCGCGGCGTTCGCCGGCATCGACGGCCTCTTGCTCGCCGTGGCGCTCGGCGCGGTGTTCATCATCCTGCTGCTCGTCTACCGCTCGCCGCTGCTGCCCGTGCTCGTGCTCAGCACCTCGGTGTTCGCGCTCGCGGCGGCCATCCTCGTCGTGTGGTGGCTCGCGAAGGCGGGGATCGTGCAGATCAACGGGCAGGTCCAGGGCATCCTGTTCATCCTCGTGATCGGTGCGGCCACCGACTACTCGCTGCTCTACGTCTCGCGGTTCCGCGAGGCGCTGCGCGAGCACGTCGACCGGTGGGACGCCACCAAGGCGGCCATCAAGGGCTCGATCGAGCCGATCCTCGCCTCCGGCGGCACCGTCATCGCGGGGCTCCTGTGCCTTCTGTTCAGCGACCTCAACTCGAACAAGGCGCTCGGCCCCGTCGGCTCCCTCGGCATCGTCTTCGCGATGCTCGGTGCGCTCACGCTGCTGCCGGCGTTCCTGTTCGCGACGAGCCGCGCGGCGTTCTGGCCGTTCCGCCCGAAGGTCGGCACGCAGGAGTCCGAGTCGCGGCTGTGGGCGGCGGTCGGCCGCCTCGTGTCGAAGCGCCCGCGCGCCGTGTGGATCGCGTCGACGCTCGTGCTGCTCGTCGCGGCCCTCGGCGTCACCCAGCTCAAGGCCGACGGTGTCGCGCAGTCCGATCTCATCCTGAGCGCGTCGCAGGCGCGCGACGGGCAGGAGCTGCTCGGCGAGCACTTCCCGGGCGGCTCCGGCAGCCCTGCCGTCATCGTCGGGGCCGCGGACGAGCTGACCGAGCTCGCGGACGCGGCCCTCGCGCTCGACGGCGTCGAGTCGGTCGTCGCCGTGTCCGACAACTCGCCGAACGGCACGATGCCGGTCGGCACGGATGCGGAGCCCTTCCCGTTCCCGACCCTCGTCCCGCTCGAGCCGACGGTCGTCGACGGTCAGGTCATGCTGCAGGCGACCCTCGCCGACGCGGCCGACTCCGAGGCGGCGCAGGAGACGGTGCGCGAGCTCCGCGAGGCCGTGAAGGAGGTCGACGCCGAGGCGATCGTGGGCGGCGTGACGGCGACGGCGGTCGACACCAACGACACCTCGATCCACGACCGCAACCTCATCATCCCGATCATCCTGGTCGTGATCTTCCTGATCCTCATGCTGCTGTTGCGCTCGATCGTGGCGCCGCTGCTGCTCATCGCGACCGTGATCGTCTCGTTCCTCTCGGCGCTCGGCGTCTCGGCGCTGGTGTTCAACGAGTTCTTCGGGTTCCCGGGCGCCGACCCGGCGGTGCCGCTCTACGCGTTCGTGTTCCTGGTCGCGCTCGGGGTGGACTACAACATCTTCCTCATGACGCGCGTGCGTGAGGAGAGCGCTCTGATCGGAACGCGACCGGGCATCATCCGCGGTCTCGTGGTCACGGGCGGCGTGATCACCTCGGCGGGTATCGTGCTCGCGGCGACCTTCGCGGCGCTCGGCGTCATCCCGATCCTGTTCCTCGCGCAGATCGCGTTCATCGTGGCCTTCGGCGTGCTCGTCGACACGATCATCGTGCGCTCGCTGCTGGTGCCGGCCGCGGCCTACGACATCGGCCGCGCGGTGTGGTGGCCCTCGAAGCTCGCGCGCGCCGAGCAGCTGCCGCGCTGAGCCCCGAGAGTACGTACTTCTTCTGCGCGTAGGCCCCGATCCGGGGAGAAGAACGTACTCTCGCGGATGGCGGCCGGAGGCCGCCGGACGCGAGAGGATGGGGGCATGATCTCTGAGACGGAGCTGCTGGCGAAGGTGCCGACGCAGCTGTACATCGGCGGACGGTGGGTGGACGGCGCGACCGCGCGCACGATCGAGGTGAACGACCCGGCGACGGGGGAGACGATCGCCCGGATCGCCGACGCGACACCCGAGGACGGCATCCGCGCCCTCGACGCGGCCGTCGCGGCGGCGGCGGAGTGGGCGGCCACGCCGGCGCGCACGCGCGGCGAGCTGCTGCGGGCGGCGTGGGAGCGGCTCATGGAGCGCGCCGACGAGTTCGCGCTGCTCATGACCCTCGAGATGGGCAAGCCGCTCGCGGAGGCGCGCGGCGAGGTGACCTACGGCGGCGAGTTCCTCCGCTGGTTCGCGGAGGAGGCGCCGCGCATCGCGGGACGCTACGGCCCGAACCCCGAGGGAACTGGGCGCATGATCGTGACCCAGCGGCCCGTCGGCCCGTGCTTCTTCATCACGCCGTGGAACTTCCCGCTCGCGATGGCGACGCGCAAGATCGCCCCCGCTCTCGCCGCGGGGTGCACGGTCGTCGTGAAGCCCGCGACCCTCACTCCGCTCACGACGCTCGCGTTCGCCGCGCTGCTCGAGGAGGTGGGCGTGCCCGCGGGCGTCGTCAACGTCATCACGACCTCGACCTCGAATGCGGTGTGCGAGCCCATCATCCGCGACCCGCGGCTGCGCAAGCTCTCGTTCACCGGTTCGACGCCGGTCGGCCGCACCCTGCTCGAGCAGGCCGCGCAGGGCGTGCTGCGCACCTCGATGGAGCTCGGCGGCAACGCCCCGTTCATCGTCTTCGAAGACGCCGATCTCGACAAGGCCGTCGACGCCGCGATGCTCGCCAAGTTCCGCAACACGGGTGAGGCGTGCACGGCGGCGAACCGCTTCATCGTGCACGCGGATGTGGCCGAGGAGTTCACGCGCCGCGTCACCGAGCGCGTCGCCGCGATGAAGGTCGGGCGCGGCACCGAGGAGGGCGTCGCGATCGGCCCCCTCATCGACGGTAAGGCCGTCGCGAAGGCGTCCGAGCTCGTCGCGGACGCCGTGGCGAAGGGCGCGACCGTGACGACCGGCGGTCGGGCGGGCGACGGACCCGGAACCTTCTACGCCCCGACCGTCGTGGCGGGCGTGACCCCGGGATCCGAGATCCTCCGCGAGGAGATCTTCGGACCCGTGCTCGCGATCTCGACGTTCACCGACGAGGCGGATGCCGTGCGCCGCGCGAACGACACCGAGTACGGCCTCGTGTCGTACGTCTTCACGAAGGATCTCGCCCGCGGTCAGCGCATGATCGACCAGCTCGAGACCGGCATGATGGGCCTCAACGTGGGCGTCGTCTCGAATGCCGCCGCCCCGTTCGGCGGCGTCAAGCAGTCGGGCCTCGGCCGCGAGGGCGGTCTCGAGGGCATCCACGAGTACCTCGACACGAAGTACACGCTCACCCCGATGTCCTGACCGCCTCGCTTCTCCCCGCCCGCACCGTCGGCGGGAGCAACCTCCTGTTCGGCGGGAGCAACCTCCTCTTCGGCGGGAGCAACCGCGGCTCCGGGCGGTGAGCCATGCACGCGGCGGGGGAAACTGCTCCCGCCGCGTGCGCGCACATCCGCCCGCTACGCGCCGCCGCGCGTGGCGTCCCGATCACCGCGCTCGGCATCCGGATCACCGCGCTCCGTGTCCGGATCGCCGCGCGAGCTGAGCGGGACGTCGCGCGAGCTGAGCGGGGCGTCGAAAGCGGGCGGAGTTGCAGTCGTGTGGCGGGGGATGTTGCTCCCGCCGCACGACGGGAGCGCCGCCCGCTGACGCGGTTGCTCCCGCCGAAGAGGCAGTTGCTCCCGCCGAAAGGGGGACGAGAGGCGGGTG
This sequence comes from Actinomycetes bacterium, assembly GCA_023432005.1. Lineage (GTDB taxonomy): Bacteria > Actinomycetota > Actinomycetes > Actinomycetales > Microbacteriaceae > Homoserinibacter. The sequence goes on along the minus strand of JAEYVF010000070.1, from coordinate 6,853 downwards.
GGGCGCGGGCGAGGGGGTGCCTGCGGCCTCAGACGAGGAGCTGGTGCTTGGCCAGGTCGCGGTAGAGGGGAACGGATGCGACGAGCTCCGAGTGGGTGCCGACGCCCGCGACGCGACCGTGGTCGAGCACGACGATGGCATCCGAGTCGACGACCGTCGACAGGCGGTGCGCGATGACGAGCAGGGTGCGCTGCGCCGCGACCGCGTCGATCGCCTCGCGCAGCAGCTGCTCGTTGGCGCCGTCGAGCGACGCCGTCGCCTCGTCGAGCAGCAGGATGGGCGCCGCGGCGAGCAGCGCGCGCGCGATCGCGAGCCGCTGGCGCTCGCCGCCCGAGAGCATGACGCCCTCCTCCCCGACCGCGGCGTCGAGCCCCGCGGGGTCGCGATCCAGCACCTCGCCGAGGTTGACGGCGCGGAGCACCTCGACGCACTGCTCGTCGCTCGCGTCGGGCGTGCCGAGGGTGAGGTTGTCGCGGATGCTGCCCGCGAGCACCGGGGCGTCCTGCTCGACGTAGCCGATGCGGCGGCGCAGCTCCTCGCGCGGAAGCGCCCGCACGTCGACGCCGTCGACCCGCACGACGCCGCCGGTCGGGTCGTAGAAGCGCTCGATGAGCGCGAGGATGGTCGACTTGCCCGCACCCGAGGGGCCCACGAGCGCGACGCGCGAGCCACGCGGAACCGAGAAGGTCACGCCGTGCAGCACTTCCCGCTCGTGCGGCGCGACGGCGTCCTCGCCGAGCTCCGACGCGATGACCTTCTCCTGCTCGGTGGCGTGCGCCTGCTCGGGGTAGGAGAAGCGCACATCCTCGAAGCGGATGGCGTCCTCCGTCGCGAGGTCGGGTGCCGCCTGCGCCGCGTCGTCGGCCTCGTCCTCCGAGGGGATGCGCATGATCTCCTGGATGCGGCCGAGCGCGCCGAGAGCCTGGTTCACCGACGTGACCGCGCCGAAGGCCTGACCGAGCGGCATGATCATGAGGAACAGGAAGAGGATGAACGCGACGAGGCTCGCGATCGTGATGGCACCCGACGCGACGCGGTAGCCGCCGAGTCCCAGCACGACGAGGAACGAGACGTTCATCGCGATCGACGCCACCGGCACGACGAGCGCCGACACCTTCGCGACGCGGATGCCGGCGCCCCACGCGGCCCGCGCATCCCGCTCGATCGCCTCGGTCTCGCGCTCGGTCGCGTTGGCGGCGCGCACCGTGCGGATGGCCGAGATGGCGCGCTGCACGCCCGCCGCGACCTCGCCGACACGCTCCTGCTGCTCGCGGCTGGCGACCCGGATGCGGCCCGACAGTCCGCCGACCACGCCGATCGCGATCGCGATGACGAGCACGGTCGCGCCGAGCAGCACGGGGTCGATGATCGCCATGCCGATGATCGCGCCGACGAACACGACGGAACCGCCGAGCGCGTCGACGAGACCCTGTGTGAGCACGGCGTAGAGGAGGGTCGTGTCGCTGCCGACGCGCGAGACGAGGTCGCCCGTGCGGCGCGTGTCGAATTCGCTGATGGGCAGGCGCAGCAGGCGGCGCACGAGTGCCCGGCGCGAGGAGAGCACGACGCTCGTGCCGGCGCGCTGGAGCAGGTAGTGCTGCACAGCGCCGACGACGCCGTTGGCCACGACGAGCCCGACGAGCATCCAGGCGAGCGCGCCGACCGCGCCGCCGTCCTGCACGACGGTGATGACCCGGCTCACGAGCGCAGGCTGGGCGAGCGAGAGCGCGGCGGCGACGAGCCCCAGCGTGATCGCGAGGGAGAGCAGGCCCTTGTGCTCGGTGAGGTAGGGGAGCAGCTCGCGGAATGACGCGCGCGGCCCCGTGTCGGGAGTGCGGCGGAAGGGGCTGCGGCGCGCGGGCGCGTCGGTGCTCGTCATGGTGATGTCCTCGGGGGGATGCGGGGGCGCGTCAGGCGCGCCCGTACTTCTTGTGGACGGCCTGCTTGGTGACCCCGAGGCACAGCGCGATGAGCTGCCACGACGCACCCGCGTTGCGGGCGCGGCGCACGGCAGCCGTCTCGTGCCTGTCGAGCTCACGCCGCATCCGCGCGACCGCGCGCAGGGCGACGAGCGGATCCTGCGATCCGGCGTCGCCCGCGAGCGTGTGCAGCTGCCCGGCGTCCATGACGTCAACCGTAGTTGACGCAGCCGTCGACGTCAACCTGAGTTGACTTCGAGGTGTCACTTCCGGTCGCCGACAGGCCTCGGCGCGCGACCGAAAGTGACACCTCGAAGTCGGAGGGGCGGCCTAGGCTCGTCTCTCGTGACCGTGATCTCCGCCACCGACCTCGTGAAGAGGTACGGCGACTTCGCCGCCGTCGACGGCATCAGCTTCGAGGTGGCTCCGGGTGAGTCGTTCGGGCTGCTCGGCCCGAACGGTGCGGGGAAATCGACGACGATGCGCATGATCGGCGCCGTCTCGACGCGCACCGCGGGCACCCTCAGCGTGCTCGGCCTCGACCCCGACGAGTACGGCCCCGAGATCCGCGCGCGGCTCGGCGTCGTGCCGCAGCAGGACAACCTCGACAACGAGCTGCGCGTGCGCGAGAACCTGCTCACCTACGGCCGCTACTTCGGTCTCCCGCGGCGTCGCATCGCCGAGCGCGCCGACGAGCTGCTCGCGTTCGCCCAGCTCTCCGACCGCGCGAACGCCAAGGTCGACGAGCTCTCCGGCGGCATGAAGCGCCGCCTCACGATCGCGCGCGCCCTCATCAACGATCCCCGCATCCTGCTGCTCGACGAGCCCACGACGGGCCTCGACCCGCAGGCGCGGCACATCCTGTGGGATCGACTCTTCCGCCTCAAGGAGCAGGGCACGACGCTCGTGCTCACGACGCACTACATGGATGAGGCCGAGCAGCTGTGCGATCGCCTCGTCGTGGTCGATCACGGGCGCATCATGGCCGAGGGCTCGCCCGCCGCGCTCATCCGCGAGTACTCGACGCGCGAGGTGCTCGAGGTGCGTTTCGGCTCCGATCAGAACGCGGGCGCCGCGGAGCGCCTCGCGGGCATCGGCGAGCGGCTCGAGGTGCTGCCGGATCGCGTGCTCGTCTACGCGCAGGACGGGGAGGCGGCGCTCGTGGAGGTCACGGCGCTCGGGCTGCAGCCCCTCACGAGCCTCGTGCGCCGCTCGAGCCTCGAGGACGTGTTCCTGCGGCTCACGGGAAGGTCGCTCGTCGAATGAGCGGGGCGTCGCGCACGGAGCAGCTCGCGGCCGAGGCCCGGGCCGCCGCCGTGCTGCCCCGGCGGCTGGGCGCCTGGTTCGTCGCCGAGCACCAGGTGCGCGTGTGGCGGCGCTACCTCGGCGTCAACATCGCGTCGGCCGTCGGCATCCCCGTGCTCTACCTCTTCGCGTTCGGCATCGGCCTCGGGGTCCTCGTGGGCGCCAACGTCGGCCCGGGCGGAATCGACGGGGTGTCGTACCTCGTCTTCGTCGCGCCCGCGCTCATCGCCACGGCGGCCGTGACGATCGCATCCGACGAGTTCACCTACCCCGTCATGCAGGGCTTCAAGTGGAATCCGACCTACATCGGCATGAACGCCGCCCCGCTCTCGGCGCGGCAGATCGTCGACGGCGTCGTGCTCTTCGTGGCGCTCCGCATCGCCGCGACGAGCGCCGTGTATTTCGCGATCATGGCGCTCTTCGGCGCGGTGCCCTCGTGGACGGGCGTGCTGACGATCGCGACGGCGACGCTCACGGGCATCGCATTCGGCACACCGCTCTTCGCGTACGCGGCCTCGCTGAGAGAGGACCGCGGCCAGTTCGCGGTCGTGCAGCGCGTGCTGGTGCTGCCGCTCACGCTCTTCAGCGGCACGATCTTCCCGCTCGAGCAGCTCCCGTGGTTCCTGCACTGGGTCGGATGGCTCTCGCCGCTCTGGCACGGATCGGAGCTCGGGCGCGTGGTCGCCTACGGTGCCGACCGCCCGCCGTGGCTCGTCGTCGTGCATCTCGCATTCCTCGTCGGCCTCGCGCTCGTCGGCTGGCGCGCCGCCGTGCGCGTCGCGGCCCGGAGGCTCGACGCATGAGCACCGCCGCGACCGAGCGCCGCGCACCCCGCCGGGGCGGCGTGCGCGCCCTCTCCTCCGGGAACGCCGCTGCCGTCGTCGGCCGCGGCCTGCAGGCGACGAGATCGAGCAACTGGGTCGTCGTCGCATCCGGCTTCGTCGAGCCGATCTTCTACCTGCTGTCGCTCGGCGTCGGGCTCGGCGCCTTCATCGGCACGGTGACGGATGCGGCGGGTCACGAGATCCCGTACGCCGCGTACATCGCGCCCGCGCTGCTCGCGGTGTCGGCCATGAACGGCGCGATCTACGACTCCACGTGGAACGTGTTCTTCAAGATGAACTTCGGCAAGCTCTACGAGGGGATGCTCGCGACGAGCCTCGGGCCCCTCGACGTCGCTCTCGGCGAGATCCTGCTCGCGCTGTTCCGCGGCGCCGTGTACGGCATCGGCTTCCAGATCGTCATGCAGCTGCTCGGCCTCAACCTCTCCTGGACGGCGGTCTTCGCGGTGCCGGCCGTGCTGCTCATCGCGTTCGGCTTCGCCTCGATCGGCATGGGCATCACGAGCTACTTCAAGACCTTCCAGCAGATGGAGTGGATCGGCTTCGTGCTGCTGCCGATGTTCCTGTTCTCGGCGACGTTCTACCCGCTCGCGGTCTACCCCGAGCCGATCCAGTGGCTCGTCATGGCGCTGCCCCTGTGGCACGGTGTCGAGCTCGTGCGCGGGCTCACGACGGGCGTCATCGGCCCCGACCTGCTCGTGCACGTGGGCTACTACCTCGTGATGATCGCGCTCGGGCTCTACTTCACGACGCGCCGGCTGCGGGCGCTGTTCCTCGACTGAGGCCGAGCCGGAGAACGAGCCACGCGCCGTTAGGGCAGGGCCTCGGGGATCTCCACGTCGTCGAGCTCCACATCCTTGGTCTCGCGTCCGAGCAGCAGCGCGATGAGCGTGAGCGTCGCCATGATCGCGAGGTACACGCCGACCCACACGGGGCTGCCCTCGCCGACCGTCCACAGCCACACGGCGATGAACGGGGCGACGGCGGCACCGAGGATCGACGACACGTTGTAGGAGACACCCGAGCCCGTGTAGCGCAGCGCCGTCGGGAAGAGCTCGGGCAGGAGCGCCCCCATCGGACCGAACGTGAAGCCCATGAGGGTGAAGCCGAGCACGAGCCACAGCACGACGCCGAGGGGCCCCGCCGAGAGCAGGGGCACCCACACGAGTCCGAACACGATGATGGCCGACGTGATGACGATGAGCGTCGGGCGCCGGCCGAAGCGGTCCGCGAGCGGGCCCGACACGAGCGTGAAGATGCCGAAGAACACGACGCCGAAGATCATGAGCAGCACGAACGTCGTGTAGTCGTAGCCGAGGCCCGGCACCGCCGCATCCGTCGCCGCGCGCCCGTAGCTCAGCGAGAACGTCGTCATGAGGTAGAAGAGCACGTAGGTCGCGAGCATGTAGAACGTGCCGAGGATGAGCTCGCGCCAATGCGTGCGGAATACCGTCGCGAGGGGCACCTTCGCGAGCTTGCCCGCCGTCGAGGCCTTCGTGAACGCGGCCGACTCGACGAGGCGCAGCCGCACCCAGAGGCCCACCGCGACCATGACGGCCGAGAAGAGGAACGGGATGCGCCAGCCCCAGTCGAGGAACTCCTGCGACGGGAGCGACGGATCCGACGACGGCAGCACGGCCGCGATGATGAGGAACAGGCCGTTCGCGATGATGAAGCCGATGGGCGCCCCGAGCTGCGGGAAGGTGCCGTACCAGGCGCGCTTGCCGGCGGGCGCGTTCTCGGTCGCCACGAGCGCGGCGCCCGACCACTCGCCGCCGAGCGCGAAACCCTGCGCGAGCCGCAGCACGACCAGCAGCAGCGGGGCGAACCAGCCGACGAGCGCGTAGGTCGGAAGCACGCCGATGAAGAACGTGGCGATCCCCATCGTGAGCAGGGCACCCACGAGCGTGGCCTTGCGGCCGCGCTTGTCGCCCAGATGGCCGAAGAAGATCGCCCCGAGGGGACGCGCCACCATGGCGGCGCCGAAGATCGCGAACGACGCGAGCAGCGACGCCGTCTCGTCGCCGGCGGGGAAGAACAGGTGCGGGAAGACGAGCACCGCCGCGGTCGCGTAGACGTAGAAGTCGTAGAACTCGATCGTCGTGCCGATGAGACTCGCGACGACGACGCGCGATCGCGGGTTGACGGGGGCTGACGCGGACACGCGGGCACTGCTCATGGCGACGATTCTCCCACCGGTAGACGGATCGGTCCGCCCCGGTTACGCCGGGCGGCGGCCCTTCGGCTGCGGCTCAGCCGCGCCGCACGCGCGCGAGCACGCGGGCGGTCGCGAGCACGGCCTCCGCCGCCTCCCGGCCCTTGTCCTCCTTCGACCCGGGGAAGCCCGCGCGGTCGATGCCCTGCTGTTCGTCGTCGAGGGTCAGCACGCCGAAGCCGACGGGCTTGCCGGTGTCGAGGGCGACCCGCGTGAGGCCGTCGGTCGCCGCGTTCGAGACGAACTCGAAGTGCGGCGTGCCGCCCCGGATGATGACGCCGAGCGCCACGACGCCGTCGGCGCCGGCCTCGAGGGCGGCCTTCGCCACGAGCGGCAGCTCGAAGCTGCCCGGCACGCGGATCACCTCCACCTGGGCCCCCGAGTGCTCGAGCGTGCGAAGCGCGCCGGTGAGCAGCCCCTCCATGATGCGCTCGTGCCACGTTCCGGCGACCACCGCGATGCGGAGGCCCTTGCCGTCGATGTCGAGCAGGGTCGGTCGGCCTTCGCCGCTCATTCCGCCAGTCCCTTCGTCAGGTCGGCCACCAGCTGCTGGTGGCTGGGGAGCGCGTGCC
>JAEYVF010000069.1 GCA_023432005.1 Actinomycetes bacterium | reverse complement strand
CCCCCGTGGCGCTCACGGAGCCCGTGCGCGCGCAGCCGCACGCGAGCGGAGACACGCCCCGACGCCTCGTCATCACCTCGGGCCCGAAAGAGGGGATGGAGATCGAGCTGCCGACCGAGCAGCTCACGATCGGGCGCTCGAGCGAGTCCGGCCTCGTCATCCGCGACGACTACACCTCCACCCACCACGCGCGGCTCATGCTGTGGAACGACGAGTGGGTCATCCAAGACCTCGACTCCACGAACGGCACCTTCCTCGACGGCACCCGCGTGACCCTGCCGACCCCCGTGCCCGTCGGCTCGACGGTGACGATCGGCACCACGAGCTTCGAGCTGAGGCGCTAGGCGTGGCGACGATCCCCACGAGCGCCGCGGTCTCCCACGTCGGCAAGATCCGCGCGAGCAATCAGGACTCCGGCTACCTCGGCCGGCACCTGTTCGTCGTCGCCGACGGGATGGGCGGCCACGCGGGCGGAGACGTCGCGAGCCACATCGCCGCGCAGCGCATCGCCGAGGCGGATCAGCCGTACGCGACCCCCGAGGACGCGGTCGCCGCGCTCCACGAGGCGCTCATCTCGGCCAACGGCCTCCTCGCCGAGACGGTCTTCGAGCACAACGAGCTCACGGGCATGGGCACGACGGTCTCGGCGATCGCGCGCGTCGGCGACGCCTTCGCCCTCGCCCACATCGGCGACTCGCGCGTCTACCGCTTCCGCGACGGGGAGCTGACGCAGATCACGACCGACCACACCTTCGTGCAGCGACTCGTCGAGTCGGGGCGCATCACGCCCGAGGAGGCCGCCGTGCATCCCCGCCGCGCCGTGCTCATGCGCGTGCTCGGCGACGTCGACGCCTCCCCCGAGATCGACACCGCGGTGCTCGAGGTCAAGCCCGGCGACCGCTGGATGCTGTGCTCCGACGGTCTCTCCGGCTACGTGTCGGAGGAGAAGATCGCGCAGGTGCTGGGCACCATCCGCACGGCGCAGGGAGCGGCCGACAGGCTCGTCAAGGAGAGCCTCGACCACGGCGCCCCCGACAACGTCACGGTGCTGCTCATCGACGTCGACGACTCGGATGGCGCCTCGGGAGGCGGCCCGGTCTTCGTCGGCTCCGCGGCGCATCCGCTCACCTTCGGCCAGGAGGAGGAGGTGCGGCGGCCCATCCGCCTCCCCACGCTCCTGCTGCACCCGCTCAAGGCCGTGCCCCCGGAGGACGCGCACTTCGAGCCCGAGAGCGAGAGCTACCTCGACGAGCTCATCGAGGAGGACCGCCGCCGCGCGATCCGCCGCCGCATCCTGTGGGGCGTCGGCGTCGGCCTCGCCGCCGCCGCGATCGTGCTCGCCGGCTGGCTCGGCTACCGCTGGACGCAGATGCACTACTTCGTGGGCGTGAGCGACGGGAACGTCGCGATCTTCCAGGGCGTGCAGCAGTCGATCGGCCCGATCTCCCTCTCGAGCGTGTACCAGACCACGGCCATCTCGGTCGACGACCTCCCCGCCTACCAGCGGGAGGCCGTGACCGCGACGATCAGCGCCGACAGCCTGCGCGACGCCCACCAGATCGTCGACCGGCTGTCGGCGGCGGCGGGGGACTGACGTGAGCGCCCCGACGACGACGGCCACCGGTCCGCTCACGACGACCATCCGCATCCGCCTGCGCACTCCCGCACGGCTGCGCAACCTCGAGCTGCTGCTCATCGTCGTCGCGCTCGGCGTCGCCGCGGGCGCGCTCGCGCTCGTCGACCTCGGCGCCGTCGGCGAGCTCGACACCGGGATGTTCGCCCTCGCGGCGATGCCCGCGGGCCTCGTGCTCGTGCTGCACCTCGCCGAGCGCATCGTGGCGCCCGAAGGGGATCCCTTCGTGGTGCCGATCGCGACGGCCCTCACGGGGCTCGGCATCGCCATGATCCACCGCCTCGACATCGCCGAGGGCTACGAGGGATGGGCCGCCTACGCCGTGCGGCAGGCGGTCTGGGCGGCGATCGCGATCGTGCTCGCCATCGCGGGCCTCGTGCTCGTGCGCAACCACCGCGTGCTGCAGCGCTACCGCTACATCGCCATGTTCCTCGGCATCCTTCTCCTGCTGCTCCCCGTCGTGCCGGGCATCGGCGACACCGGCGCCAACGCGGATGTGTGGGTGCGCATCGGGTTCTTCTCCATGCAGCCGGGGGAGTTCGCGAAGATCCTGCTCGCGATCTTCTTCGCCGGCTATCTCGTGACGGCGCGCGACTCGCTCTCGATGGTCGGACGCTCGTTCCTGGGGCTGCGGCTGCCGCGAGCGCGCGACCTCGGCCCGATCCTCGTCGTGTGGATCCTGTCGATGGGCGTCATCGTCATCCAGCGCGACCTCGGAACCGCGCTACTGTACTTCGGTCTCTTCCTCGTGATGCTCTACGTCGCCACCGGTCGGGGCAGCTGGATCCTCATCGGGCTCGCGCTCTTCGCGGCGGGGGGATGGGCGGCGACTCGCATGCTGCCGTACGTGCAGGGGCGATTCGCCAACTGGCTCGACGCGTTCAACCCCGAGGTCTACGACCGAGAGGGCGGCAGCTACCAGCTCGTGCAGGGCATCTTCGGCCTCGCCGACGGAGGCCTCGTCGGCACCGGGCTCGGCCGCGGGCGCCCCGACCTCGTGCCGCTCGCGGAGAGCGACTACATCGTCGCGAGCCTCGGCGAGGAGCTCGGTCTCATCGGCCTCTTCGCGATCCTCGCCCTCTACCTGATCTTCGTGGCCCGAGGCTTCCGCATCGGCGTCGCCGGTCAGGACGACTTCGGCCGCCTGCTCGCCGTGGGGGTGTCGTTCGTCGTGGGCCTGCAGGTGTTCATCGTCATCGGCGGAGTCACCCGAATCATCCCGCTCACGGGCCTCACGACGCCGTTCCTCGCCGCGGGAGGCTCATCCCTCGTCGCCAACTGGATCATCGTCGCGCTGCTGCTGCGTCTGTCGGATGCGGTGCGCCAGCAGCCGCACGCGATCGTCGAGGGGGGTGCCTCGTGAACAAGGAGCTCCGCCGCGTGAGCGTGCTCATCCTCGCGATGTTCCTCGCGCTGTGCGCGTCGACCTCGATCATCCAGGTCGTGCAGCAGGAGCAGCTGCAGGCCGACTCGCGCAACACACGCACCCTCTACGCGAGCTTCTCGGTCGAGCGCGGGCCGATCCTGGCGGGCGACACCGTCATCGCGCAGTCGGTCCCGAGCGGCGACGAGTACAAGTACCAGCGCACCTACCCGCAGGGCGAGCTGTACGCGCCCGTCACGGGCTACTTCACGATCCACGGCGAGAACACGGGCCTCGAGGGCACGCTCAACGACTACCTCACGGGCCGCGCCAGCCAGCAGTTCCTCGATCGCCTCAACGCGATCCTCACGGGTCAGAACCCGCGCGGGGCGACCGTGCTCACGACGATCGACCCCGTCGTGCAGCAGGCGGCGTGGGATGCGCTCGGGGACCTGCAGGGCGCCGTCATCGCCGTCGAGCCGGCGACCGGCCGCATCCTCGCGATGGTGTCGAAGCCCTCGTTCGACCCCAACCTGCTCGCGGGCCACGACCAGTCGGCGGTCATCGCCGCCTACGACGAGCTCCTCGCGGCCGAGGGCGAGCCGCTCATCAACCGCACGATCGGCGCCCTCAACCCTCCCGGCTCGACGTTCAAGCTCGTGGTGGCGTCCGCGGCTCTCGCAGGGGGGCTGCTGCCCGACACGCAGATCCCGAACCCGCCGAGCCTCACGCTCCCCGGCACGAGCACGACGATCACGAACTCGGAGGGCGGGGCGTGCGGCGGCGGGGAGACCGTGAGCATCGCCGACGCCCTGCGCCTCTCGTGCAACATCCCGTTCGCCCAGCTGGGCGCCCAGCTCGGCTACGAGGCGATCGATGAGCAGGCGCAGGCCTTCGGATTCGAGGACGACTTCGCCGTGCCGATGCGGGTGACCCAGAGCGTCTTCCCCGAGCCCGAGAGCGACGCGCAGCTCATGCTGCAGGCATTCGGCCAGGGCAACGACCGCGTCACGGCGCTGCAGATGGCGATGGTGTCGGCGGCCATCGCCAACGGCGGCGAGCTCATGCGGCCGAACCTCGTCGAGCGCGTGAGCGCGCCCGACCTGTCGGTGCTCGAGCAGTTCGAGCCCGACGTCTACGGCGACTCGGTGAGCTCGGATGTCGCGGCGAGCATGACTCAGATGATGGTCGCGAATGTCGCCAGCGGCGCCGCGAGCAATGCCAGAATCAGTGGTGTCGATGTCGCGGGCAAGACGGGCACAGCGCAGAACGGCACGAACCAGCCGCACACACTCTGGTTCACCGGATTCGCCCCCGCCGTCGACGCGAAGGTCGCCGTCGCGGTGATGGTCGAGAACGGTGGGGGCAGAGGCCAATCCGGTTTCGGGAACACGATCGCGGCTCCGGTCGCGAAGAAGGTCATAGAGGCGGTGCTGAACAGATGAGACCCACGAGCGGGCTCACCTTCGGGGGGCGATACCAGCTG
>JAEYVF010000035.1 GCA_023432005.1 Actinomycetes bacterium | reverse complement strand
CCGGGTCGATCGCGACGTCGATGCCGGCATCGACGGCCGCGCCCACGTTCCACGGGCCGGTCAGCCAGAAGGCGGCCGTGCCGTCGAGGAAGGCCTGCTTGGCGATCGCACCGTCGATGTCGGTGTTGAACACGCCCGTGCCGGTCTTGCCCTGGCTCGCGAGCCAGCCGGCGAACTCGTAGCCGCCGGCCGAGCCGAGCTGGAGGTCGCTCGGGTCGTACGACCCCGAGGCGTCGGTGCCGAACACCGGGGCGCCGAACGCCGTCTGGAACGGGTAGAGGTGGTACGGGTTGCCCTCGGCACCCTGCTCCACCACGAAGGGCTGGGCGAGACCGGCGGCCTGGCCCTTGGCGATCATGTCGTCGAAGCTCGTCGCGGCATCCGGCACGAGGGCCTGGTTGCGCAGCACGGCGATGTTCTCGACCGCGTAGGGGAGCATGTAGACCGTGCCGTCGTAGGTCGCGGCCTGGATCGCGACGTCGAGGTAACCGGAGGCCGAGTCACCGAGCTCGAGCGGCGCGACGACGCCGTTGGTGGTCAGCTCGCCGAGCCAGTCGTGGGCGCCCATCGCGATGTCGGGGCCCTCGCCGGTCGGAACCTGCTGGATGAAGTCGTCCTTGATGGTCGCGTTGTCCTTGGAGACGAGCTCGACCTCGACACCGGTCTTCTCGGTGTAGGCCTCGGCCGCGCCCTTGAGCGCGTCCACGCGCTCGGCGTCGACCCAGACGGTGAGCGAGCCGGCGGCCTCTCCGCCGTCGCCGTTGTCGCCCGCGGACTGGCAGCCGCTCAGCACGAACGCAGATGCGACCGCGATGGCGCCGAGCCCGAGGGCCCCCTTCTTGGTCACCTTCATTGGTGTGGTCCTTTCCCTGTGTACGGATCGCGGCCGTCACAAGGAGGCCGTTCTCCGGAAACGCTCGGTGCAAGCGTTTGCACACATGACAACTCACCGCGGGCCCGCCTGTCAAGTCAGATCGGTCACAGGCAGATAACGCCTCTAGAGGTTTGACAGTCAGTGGTGGAAACGTTTACAAATGACGGACATCGACGGGGCGCGGCTGCGGCGTCATGTCCGCGAAACAGGCACTCGCTAGCATCGTGGGCGCCGAGTACCCCCCGAGCAAAGGAACCATCGTGAACTCGACGATCGGCCGCGCGACGCAGCGCGACGACTGGTGGCGCACAGCCGTCATCTACCAGGTCTACCCGCGGTCCTTCGCGGACGCGGACGGCGACGGCGTCGGCGACCTCCCGGGCATCACCCACCGTCTCGCGGCGATCGCCGACCTCGGCGTCGACGCCATCTGGCTCTCGCCCTTCTTCACCTCACCGCAGAAGGACGCCGGCTATGACGTCGCCGACTACTGCGACATCGACCCGCTCTTCGGCACGCTCGCCGACTTCGACGCGATGCGCGAGAAGGCGCACGAGCTCGGGCTCAAGGTCATCATCGACCTCGTCCCGAACCACTCCTCGAGCGCCCATGTCTGGTTCCAGGCCGCGCTCGCATCCGCTCCCGGTTCGGCGGAACGGGCGCGCTACATCTTCCGCGACGGGCTCGGCGAGCACGGCGAACTGCCGCCCAACAACTGGGAGTCGGTGTTCGGCGGGCGCGCGTGGACGCGTGTCACGGAATCCGACGGGACCGCGGGCCAGTGGTACCTGCACCTCTTCGACTCGTCGCAGCCCGACTTCGACTGGAGCAACGAGGAGGTGCGCGAGTACTTCCGCGGGGTGCTGCGGTTCTGGCTCGACCGCGGGGTCGACGGCTTCCGCGTCGACGTCGCCCACGGCCTGGCGAAGGCCGAGGGTCTGCCCGACTACACGCCCCCCGCCGAGGCGGGCAGCATGGGCGGCGACGAGGCCAACGTGCCCTACTGGGCGCAGGACGGCGTGCACGAGATCTACCGCGACTGGCACCGGGTGCTCGCCGAGTACGGCCCCGACCGCATCCTCGCCGGCGAGGCGTGGGTCGAGCCGCTCACCAAGCTCGCTCGCTGGGTGCGCCCCGACGAGATGCATCAGACGTTCAACTTCAGCTACCTCGAGACGCCGTGGGAGGCGGCCGCGCTGCGGGTCGTCGTCGACGAGTCGCTCGCGGCGTTCGGATCGGTAGGGGCACCCAGCACGTGGGTGCTGTCGAACCACGACGTCATCCGCCACGCGACGCGCCTCGCGCTGACTCCCCCGCCGCCGCAGGGCCAGGGCCTCGGACCGCGCTCCGAGTCGCGCGCGGACGTCGCGGTGGGCCTGCGCCGCGCACGAGCCGCCACGGCGTTCATGCTCGCCCTGCCCGGCTCGTCGTACCTCTACCAGGGCGAGGAGCTCGGCCTCCCCGAGGTCATCGATCTGCCCGACTCGGCTCGCCAGGACCCGAGCTTCTTCCGCACCGCGGGCGAGACCTACGGTCGCGACGGATGCCGTGTGCCGATCCCGTGGGAGGCCGCCGCGCCGTCGTACGGCTTCGGGCCGACGGATGCGAGCTGGTTGCCGCAACCCGCATCCTGGGCCGAGTACGCCCGTGACGCGCAGGCGGGCGTCGAGGGCTCGACCCTCGAGCTCTACCGCACGCTGCTGTCGCTGCGTCGCGAGCTGGGCCTCGGCTCGGGCGACCTCGAGTGGCTGCCCGCATCCGCCGGTCCCGTGCTCGTGCTGCGCAACGGCTCCGTCACGGTCGTCGCCAACACCGGCGACACCGCCGCGCCGCTCCCGGCAGGGCGCGTGCTCGTGGCGAGCGGCCCGCTCGAGGGCGACGAGGTCCCCGCCGACACGACGGTGTGGCTCGCGGCCGAGTGAGCCGCGGCGCCGGTCGAGCCGCGTGCGCGCTCAGCCGGCGTTCGTCTGCAGCCACGTGAACGGGTCGACGTGCGCCCCGTTCACGATCACCTCGAAGTGGAGGTGCGGCGCGGTCGTCACGCCCGTCGTGCCGACGAGGCCGACGAACTCGCCCACCGGCACGGTCTGGCCGACCTGCAGGGGCGATGACGAGTACTGCATGTGGGCGTAGCGCGTCTGTACGATCTGCCCGCCGATGCGGTGCTCGAGCACGACGGTGTTGCCGAAGCTCCAGTGGCTCTCGTTGTGCTCGATGACGACGCCGTCGGCGACCGCGAAGATCGGGGCGCCCGAGCCGGGCACGAAGTCGATGCCCCGGTGATCGGTCGAGCAGGCGCCGCATCCCTTCGCGCGGAAGCCGTACCCGGACGAGATCGGGACCGTGTAGGGGAACGGCCAGCGGATGGCGCCCGTGCCGCTCGAGGTGTAGCTGTAGCTGCGGGTGCCGTAGGTGTCGCGCAGCACCTGCGCCCACGACTTGACCTCGAAGTCATCGCGGGCGACCGTGATCGAGTCGTGGTCTTCGTGGACGTCGAGACCCTGGCCCTCGACCACGAGCGACGCTGCGATGAGCCCGTCATCGGCCTCCGCCTCGGGCGAGTAGACGCCGAGCGCATTGGCGGGAAGCGACATGCCGACGACGAGGGCGCCCGCGGAGGCGAGGGCGGCGACCGAGAGCAGCCGGGAGGCGATCGAGTGGCGCACGGTTCCCGTGCGGACGCGCGGTGAGGCGACGGGCGTCGCGAGCTCGGGCACCGCGGCTGCAGGCTTCGCGAGCGGCGGCGCCGATGCTGCGGGCATCACGAGCTCGGGCGCGGGGGCCACGGGCATCACGAGCTGCGGCGCGGCGGCGGTGTGCGCGTTCGCGAGCGCCGCGCGCTCGCGTTCGCGCAGCTCGCGTCGGGAGGTCGCCGGGGGGAGCGAGTGGTCGATTCCCGCCGTCACGATCTCGGGTTCCGGTCGCGGCGTCGGGGCGCGGTGCAGATGTTCACGCTCTCCTCCGGGCTCGCGACGAGTGGTTCGGGTCATCGGGCAACCCCTCGATGGTACCCGACCCCCTCCGAGGCGACCAGTCCCCGGCTCAGGCTCCCAGCTGGGCGAGCAGCTCCTCGAGCGGGCCCACGACATCCGGATGCCCCGCGAGGATGAACTCGCTGCTCGGGTGCGGCACCCCTCGGCCCTTCACGACGGCCCCCGCCTCCTGGGCGATGAGCGCCCCGGCGGCGTGATCCCAGGGGTTGAGGCTGCGCTCGAAGTAGGCGTTGAGGCGGCCCGATGCGATCGCGGCCAGGTCGAGCGAGGCCGTCCCCGCGCGGCGGATGTCGCGCACGAGCGGCAGCAGCCGGGCGACGAGCTCGCCCTGCTGACCCCGCAGCTGTGCGTCGTAGGCGAAGCCCGTGCCGATGAGCGCCTGCGCGAGCGGCACGGGGTCGGCGACCCGGATGGGCTGGTCTCCGAGGCGGGCTCCCGCGCCCCGCGAGGCGGTGAAGAGCTCGCCGCCTGCCGGGTTGAAGACCGCGCCGGCGAGCGCCGTCCAGGTGGCGGGGTCGGGGTCGCCCTCGACGACGGCGATCGAGACCGCGTAGTGCGGGATGCCGTAGAGGTAGTTGACGGTGCCGTCGATCGGGTCGACGACCCACGTGATCCCGCTCGTACCGCCCGAGACGCCGCCCTCTTCGCCGAGGATGCCGTCGTAGGGCCGCGCCTCGGCGATGCGCGCACGGATGAACTCCTCGACCTCGCGGTCGGCGGCGGTCACGATGTCGACGATGCTCGACTTCGTGGCGGCCACCTCGACGCCCTCGCGACGACGGGCGGCGGCGAGCTCGCCCGCCTCGAGGGCGATGGCGCGGGTGAGGTCGAGAAGGTCGGTGCTCATGCCTCCACCCTCCCACGCACGGGACGGCGGTTCCGACCCGTTCTCAGGGGGGGACCGGGTCGGAACCGCCGTCGCGCGCGTGCGTCAGTTCGCGCCGTTCGTCTCCGGGTTCGCGTCGTCCACCGGATCCGGGTCGACGGGCTGCCCCGTGTCGGGGTCGATCGGCAGCTCGGCGCCGCCCGACTCCGGCCCCGACGTGTCTGCCTGCTCGAGGCCGGCCTCCAGGTCCTGCGCGGCCAGCTCGTCTCGCTCGTTCGTGTCCATGTGGGCACCTCCTTCTCCGCCAAGCTCTCATGGGCGAGCGGGTGCGCGGAGGGGCTTGACAGCGGCGCCTCGTGGCAGTGTCAGCCGGCGGAGGCCCGGCGCAGACCGTCGAGGACGCCGTGGCGACGTCGTCCCGTCAGCCTTCCCCGTGCTCGACGCGAGAACGCAGCGCCGACAGGAACGCCGCAGCGGTCGCGCCGTCGAGCACACGGTGGTCGCATGACAGCGTGAACTCCGCACGCGGACGCCAGGTGCCCCCGTCGCCCCAACGGACGAACTGCTCGTACGTGGCGCCGACGGCGAGGATCGCTGCCTGCGGGGGATTGACGATCGCGGTGAAGCGGTCGATGCCCATCATCCCGAGGTTCGAGATGGTGAACGTCCCGCCGGAGATGTCGTCGCGGCTCAGCTGCTTCGCTCGCGCCTTCGCCACGAGCTCGCGTCGCGCCTCGGCGATCTGTGCGAGGTCCCGCGAGTCCGCGTCGTGGACGACCGGCACGACGAGCCCCGCGTCGGTCGCCACGGCGATGCCGACGTGCGCGCGCGAGAAGCGCGACACGCCCTCGTCCGAGAACCACGCGTTGACATCCGGATGCTCCACGAGGGTGCGGCCGACC
>JAEYVF010000182.1 GCA_023432005.1 Actinomycetes bacterium | reverse complement strand
TCGAGACCGCCGTGCGCGACGCCGTCGAGCGCGACCTCGCCCGCTGCACGGAGCAGCCCGTGCTGTTCCCCTCCGGGTGCGCGTTCGGTCACGCGATCGCGAACCGCGTCGCCTCGGAGCCGCGGTGGTCGATCACCGATCCGCCGGATGCCGAGCTCGCCGCGTCCGAGACCTTCGGGCTGTGGGAGGTGCCCGCCTCGACGGGCGTCGCGCTTCTCACGGTCGACGTCCAGTCGCTCTTCGACGGCTCGGTCTCGACGCTCGAGCAGCACGTGTCGTTCACGGCCGAGTACCGCGTCGCCTTCGACGGGACGGCCGTCGTGGTCGAGCCGGTGCTCGAGTAGTCAGTCCCGGCCCGAACGGCGCGACAGCATCTCGTTGTAGGCCGCGAGCTCGGCGTCGCCGTCGCGATCGGCCGCACGGTCGCGGCGCCTCGCCTCGCGCGCGTCGCTGCGCGACCACTGCACGGCGACGACGATCGCGAGGATGACCGTCGGGATCTCGCCCACGGACCACGCGATCCCCCCGCCCCAGCGCTGGTCCTCGAGCGGCGGCAGGCCCCACGTGCGGCCCATCGCGCCGAACCAGTCGGCGAGCATGAGGCCCTGATCCGACATGATCGCGAGCCCGAAGAACGCGTGGAACGCCATCGTCGCGAGCAGCAGCAGCAGCCGGAGGGCATGCGGCGGCCGCTTCGGCAGGGGATCGGCGCCCACGAGCACGAGGGCGAAGAGGTAGCCCGTCAGCAGGAAGTGCGTGATCATCCAGAGGTGCCCGACGTGGTCGGTGACGGCCCAGCGGAAGATCCCGGTGTAGTAGAAGACCCACAGCGACACCGCGAACAGGGCCGCGGCCACGAACGGGTTCGTGAGCACGCCGGCGTACCGCGACTGCGTCGCCCACAGGATCCACTCGCGCGGGCCCCGGCTGCCGTCGTCGCGGCGGTGGATCGCGCGCGCCGCGAGCGTGACCGGTGCGGCGAGCACGAGCAGGATCGGGATCGCCATCGTGAGCACCATGTGCCCGAGCATGTGCGCCGAGAACAGGAACTGCTCGTACACACCGGGCGCCCCGCTCGTGACCCACACGAGCGCGGCGAAGCCGAGCACCCACAGTGCGGTGCGGTACCAGGGCCAGCGGTCGCCCCGGCGGTGCAGGCGCCAGACGCCCGCGAGGTAGAAGAACACGGCGAACGCCGCGACGAGGCCGAACACGATCTCGAGCCGCCACTCCGTGAGGTAGCGGATGCCGGTGAGCTCGGGGGGCAGCTCGCGGCCTGTGAGGTACTCGGCGGGCGTCGGGTCGGCGAGGGCGTCGGCGGGCACCTCCTCGACGGGCGGCGCGGTGCGGGCGAGACCCGCGGCGAGGCCCGTCGCGAGGCCCATGAACGCCAGCTCGCCCAGCACGAGCAGTCGGAACCACCACGCGGAGGCTCCCTCGCGCATCCGGCCGATCACCCAGCGTCGCTGCACGGCCCCGAACAGTCCGAGCAGCAGGAGGGCGACGACCTTGCCGAGCACGAGGAGGCCGTAGGGCGTCGCGAGGGCGGCGAGCTCCCCGACGCGGATGGCGGCGGAGACGTAGCCCGAGATCGCGACCACGATGAAGGCCACGAGCGCGAGTGTCGAGTAGCGCGAGAGCACGACCCGCAGCCGTGGGCCCTCGAGTGCGCGACGCGCGACCACGACGGCGAGCAGTCCGCCGACCCACACGCACACGAGCAGCATGTGCAGCCAGATGGAGCTCACGGCGAGGTCGTGGTCGGCCGTCGAGCCCGAATGGCCCTGCTGCGCGATCGGGAAGAGGCCGAGACCCGCGCCGGCCGCGGTGACCGCGAGGGCGGTGACGTTGCGCACCGCGAAGCAGATGGCCGTGGCCGCGGCCGCGACGAGGGTGACGGTGAGCCACGCGCGGCCGACGGGCACGTCCGTGAGAAAGGTGCCGAGCTGTCGGCCGTAGTCGTCGTCGAGCGTGGGCGCGCTCACGTGCAGGCTCTGGAACAGCAGGAAGGCCATGGCGCCGGATGCCACGGTCCAGACGCCGGCGCCCGCGGCGGCCACGTCGACCGCGCGGTCGTAGGCCCTCTCGCCGGGGGTGAGGGCGAAGCACGCGAGCACGAGCCCGCCGATCGTCGCGGCCGCGCCGAGGTCGACGAGGACCGTCGCGATGGGGATGCCGTAGCGCACGACCGCGCCGGGGTCGATGAGCGGCAGGGGGGCGGCGCCGCCGCCCACGGCGAGCGCCACGAGCACCGCCGCGAGCGCGGCGAGCAGGAGGAGGGCGGGTCCGGTGACCCACGCGAGGCGCCGCACGCGTCCAGCCTAGGCGCGGCACCCTGGGCATCCGAATCGGAGCCGACATGCGACGAGGGCGCCGACCGTCATGGTCGACGCCCTCGTCGGGGCTGCGCGTCGTTACTTGACGGCGGCCTTGAGCTTGCTGCCCGCCGAGACCTTCACGCCGTTCGACGCGGCGATCTGGATGGTCTCGCCGGTCGCGGGGTTGCGGCCGGCACGCGCGGCACGGTGGGTCTTCTCGAACGAGAGCCAGCCGGGGATGCTGACCTTCGTGCCGCCGCCGACCTGCTTGGCGACGACGGAGAAGAACGCGTCGACGACCTTGTTGACGGCCGCCTGGCTCTCGCCGGTCTCGGCCGCGATCGCGGCGACGAGGTCGCTCTTGTTGAGGGTGTCAGCCATGTGTCCTCCTCGGACGGTTTTCTCGATTTCGGTGCGGCTTCCGGGAGGATGCCGCGGGGGTCGGCCCTGAGGCTGTGACCCCTGAACCGTGCTCGAAACTACCAGCGATCCCCGACATTCCCGGGGTTTTCGGGCTGTTTCGGCAACTCGACCTCAGGTGTTGGTTGAGGGTTTCGGCGCCCTGGAGCGGCCGATGCACGACGAGGGGGCGCCGGCTCGATGCCGACGCCCCCTCGGAGGTGTGATGCGGTGCTTACCAGCTCGACTTGGTCACGCCGGGCAGCTCGCCACGGTGCGCCATGTCGCGGAAGCGCACACGCGAGATGCCGTAGTTCGACAGCACACCGCGGGGGCGGCCGTCGATGG
>JAEYVF010000129.1 GCA_023432005.1 Actinomycetes bacterium | reverse complement strand
GTCGTGGGCTCATCCGCGACGACGAGCCGCGGCTCGCGCACGAGCACGGAGGCGAGGGCGAGCAACTGCTTCTGGCCGCCCGAGAGGCTGAACGCCGGGGCGTCCGCATGCGCGGTGAGCCCGTACGCGCCGAGCGCCGCGGCGACCCGCTCGTCGATGTCCGCTCGGGACAGACCGCTCCCGCGGAGCGAGAGCCGCACGTCCTCGGCCACGGTCGGCATGAGCACCTGGGCGTCGGGGTTGGTGAACACGAAGCCCACCTCGGAGCGGGCGCGACGCGGGTCGCGTGCGACGTCGATGCCGTGCACGCGCACGGTGCCCGCCGACGGCGTGGCGAGGCCGTTGAGCAGGCGCGCGAAGGTCGACTTGCCCGATCCGTTCGCCCCGACGACCGCGATCCGGTGCTGCTCGAGCCGCACCGTCACGTCCTCGAGGATCCGTCGACCGTCGAGGTCGACCGTGACCTGCTCGAGCGTGATCTCGGTCGACGCCGGCAGCCGCGCGGGCTCGGTCATCCCGCCGGTGCGCGCTCGGCGCGGGGCGCCGATACGGCGCGCGTGCGCCGCGCACCGAACACGGGCGGGTAGGCCCTCCAGAGCGCCATCGTGAGGATCGTCGCGACGACGACCTTGAGGAGGTCGCCGGGGATGAACGCGAGGCTCGTGACGGCTGCGGCGCCGAGCGGGAGTCCCGTGACGGCCGCCTGCACGGGGATGCCGAGCGCGTAGACGACGACGATGCCGCCGACGATCCCACCGACGAGGACGCGCCATGCGGCGAGGCGACCCCGGCCGGAGTGGGCGATGAGCCCCGTGACGAAGGCGCCCGGGATCCAGCCGATGAGGTAGCCCGCCGTGACGCCGACGAACACGTGGGCCCCGCCATGACCCCCGGCGAGCAGGGGCAGCCCCGCGAGCACGAGCAGCTCGAACACGAGCACGGCGGCCGCCCCGCGCCAGGCGCCGAGCACGGTGCCCGCGAGGATGACCCCGAGCGTCTGCGCAGTGATGGGCACGAGGCCGGGCACCGGGATCGGGGCGACGAGCCCGAGCGCGGCGATGATCGCGGCGAAGACAGCGATGCGCGCGATGTCGCGCGTGTCGAAGCGGCGGGGGGCGGTCATGGGGTCCTCACGATCGGTGAACGCTGTTCAGGTGAACGGCGTTCAGTATAGTGAGACGCATGAGCGACGCAACGCATACGCGTCACGACCGCGACTCCGTCGTCGACGCGGCTCTCCGGATCCTCGACGAGTGGGGGCTCCCCGAGCTCACGATGCGCCGCCTCGCGGGCGCACTCGGGGTGCAGCCGAGCGCGCTCTATCACCACTTCGAGAACAAGCAGAGCCTGCTCGCGGCGGTGGCCGACCGCATCCAGGACGCCGCCCGGCCCGCTCCCTCCCCCGAGGTCGCCTGGTACGAGGCGACCCTCGTGGAGGCCGTCAACGTCCGCGACGCCCTCCTCGCCTACCGCGACGGCGCGGAGGTCGTGCTGAGCACGCGGGCCCTCGGCCTGGGATCGGATGCCGCCCACACGCGCCTCGCGGCGGCCCTCGCGCGCGGCCACGACCCGGAGACGGCCGGGCTCGTCGCGACGGCGCTCCTGCACCTCATCCTCGGCGACGCGTCGCTCGCGCAGCAGCGGCTGCAGGCCGACAGCCTCGGCGCCGTCGCGCCGGGCGCCGACGACGCGAGCGACCCGGGCCTCGTGTTCCGCCTCGGCGTGGAGCTCCTGCTGAGCGGGCTCGAGCTCGCCGTGCAGGGCACGCGCCCGCAGTAGGACCTAGATCGAGAAGCCGATGGCGCGCATCATGTCGCGCCCGTCGTCGGTGATGCGCTCCGGTCCCCACGGCGGCATCCACACCCAGTTGATGCGGAACCGCTCGACGATGCCGTCGAGCGACTGGGCGACCTGCTCCTCGATGACGTCGGTGAGCGGGCAGCCCGCGGACGTGAGCGTCATGGAGATGATGAGGGCGTCGTTCTCGTCGTCCCAGGCGAGGTCGTACACGAGGCCGAGGTCGACGATGTTGACCCCGAGCTCGGGGTCGATGACGTCCTTCAGCCCGTCTTCGACCTTGTCGAAGAGCGCGGGTTCGAGCGACGTGGGCATCCGATGCTCCTTCCTGCTGGCAGGTTACGCGGGATGCGGCGGTTACGCCTGGGCGACGAGGTAGCGGTCGTAGCCCTCGTCCTCGAGCCGCTCGGCGAGCTCGGGGCCGCCTTCCTCGGCGACCTTGCCGTCGACGAAGACGTGCACGAAGTCCGGCTTGATGTAGCGCAGGATGCGCGTGTAGTGCGTGATGAGCAGCACGCCGAGGCCGGTCTCCTCGTGGGCGCGGTTGACACCCTCGGAGACGATCTTGAGCGCATCGACGTCCAGGCCGGAGTCGGTCTCGTCGAGGACCGCGATCCGGGGCTTCAGCAGCTCGAGCTGGAGGATCTCGTGCCGCTTCTTCTCCCCGCCGGAGAAGCCCTCGTTGACGTTGCGCTGCGCGAACTTGGGGTCCATGCGCAGATTCTTCATCGACTGCTTGACGTCCTTGGTCCACGTGCGGATCGACGGGGCCTCGCCGTCGATCGCCGTCTTCGCGGTGCGAAGGAAGTTCGTGACCGTGACGCCCGGGATCTCGACCGGGTACTGCATCGCGAGGAAGAGACCTGCTCGCGCGCGCTCATCGACCGACATGGCGAGCACGTCCTCGCCGTCGAGCGTGATCGAGCCGCTCACGACGGTGTACTTCGGGTGACCGGCGATCGTGTAGGCGAGCGTCGACTTGCCCGAGCCGTTGGGGCCCATGATCGCGTGAGTCTCGCCCGTGCGGATCGTGAGCGTCACGCCGTTGAGGATCGGAGTGGTTCCGGCATCCGTCTCGACCGTCACGTAGAGGTCGCGGATCTCGAGGACAGTCATCAGATTTCCTTAAGGATGGTGGGGTCGATGAGCACGTCGTCGCCGTCGATCACGACGGCGTAGACCGGGACGGGCTCGTAGGCGGGGAGGTTGAGGGGCCGGCCGGTGCGCAGCGAGAACGCCGAGCCGTGGGCCCAGCATTCGAGCGTCTCACCGTCGACGAACCCCTCGGCGAGCGAGATGTCGCCGTGGGTGCACGTGTCGCCGATGGCGTGCACCTCGCCGTTCGAGTCGAGGACGACGGCGATCGGAACACCCTCGAGCTCGACACGGAACGCGGTGTCCTGCTGCATCTCGCTCAGCGCGGCGACACGATGAGCGGTCACAGGGCAGCCCCCTGCGCGAGTTCTTCCTCGATCGCCTCGAAGAGCTCGGCCTCGAGGTCGGGGATGCCGATCTTCTGGACGATCTCGGCGAGGAAGCCGAGCACGACGCGGCGGCGCGCCTCCTCCTCGGTGATGCCTCTGGCCTGCAGGTAGAAGAGCTGCTCGTCGTCGAAGCGCCCGGTCGCACTCGCGTGGCCGGCTCCGAGGATGTCACCTGTCTCGATCTCGAGGTTCGGGATGGACTCGGCGCGCGCGCCGTCGGTGAGGACGAGGTTGCGATTCGCCTCGTAGGAGTCCGTGCCCGTGGCATCCGGCCCGATGAGGACGTCGCCGATCCAGACGCTCCGCGCTCCGGAGCCCTGCAGGGCGCCCTTGTACAGCACGTCGCCCTTCGTGTGGGGGCCCTTGTGGTGGAGGAAGACCTGGCTCTCGAGGTGCTGGCCCGAGTCGGAGTACGACAGGCCGTACAGGTCGGCCTGCGAGCCGGCGCCCGCCAGCTCGACCGAGGGATTGACGCGCACGACGCCGCCGCCGAAGCTCACGACGATGTGACGCAGCCGCGCGTCCTTGTGGACCCGCGCCTGGTGGGCCGACACGTGCACCGCGTCATCGTCCCACTGCTGGACCGACACGACGTCCAGGCGTGCGCCCTCGCGCACGATGATCTCGAGATTCTGCGCGTGGTCGGCCACGCCTGAGTGCCGCAGCACGACGGTCG
>JAEYVF010000010.1 GCA_023432005.1 Actinomycetes bacterium | reverse complement strand
GCCTTCGCCGACGTGGCGCGCGTGATGCGCCGGGAGGCGCTCGCGCATCCGGCGCTCTACCTCGCCGGCCAGCCGGCCCCCGGTCGCGACGCGTCGCCGGAGCTGCGGGGCGTCGCCGAGCGCACGGTCGCGCTGCTCGCGGGCGTGGTGCGCGAGGCCGGGGTGCCGACCGAGCGCGAGGTCGACGCCGTGCGCATCCTCCGCGCCGCGGTGCACGGGTTCGTCGTGCTCGAGAACGCGGGCGGCTTCGGCCTGCCGGACGACGTGGATGCGAGCTTCGAGCGCCTTCTGCGGACCGTCTGGTCGGGCCTCGCGACCCTCTCCTGAGTGAACGCCGACGGTTCGTGATCCTCCCGTGACCTTCCGCGCGCCCCGGGGTAGCGTCGAGGTGAGATCCCGGTCGGACGAGGCTGAAGGAGAGATCATGAGCGAGAGCGCGACTGTCGAGCAGCGGTGGGTGGCCTTCGGACAGGCCGGAGCCGTGGGGGCGATCCACCGCACGGCCGACGGCTTCAACGTCAAGCTGATCGACGACGCGGAGTACCGCGGCACCTACCCGACCCTCGAGGTGGCCAAGAGCGCGCTCCATGCCGCCATGGCTCCCGGCTCCGACTGGCCGGAGTTCCGCGAGCACTGAGCTCGCGTCCGCTCCTCCTCTGAGCGCGGCGCCGCTCGTCCTCCACGGGGAGTGCCGCATCCGCGATCCGCCCGCCTCCCGGCGGCGATGCTGGGGCCCTGAGCGCGCCCGCGGGCGCATGAACAGGGAGGTTCCCATGGCCGACACGTTGACCGTGGTGGGGGTCGTCGCGACGCCCGTCAAGCACACCGTCACGGGCGAGGGCCTCGACGTGAGCCAGTTCCGGCTCGCCTCGAGCAGCCGGCGCTTCGACACGGCGACCCGCACGTGGGTCGACGGCGAGACCAACTGGTTCACCGTCGTCGCATTCCGCCACGTGGCCGCGAACATCGCGGCGTCGCTCGACAAGGGGCACCGCATCGTCGTCACGGGCCGCCTCAAGGTGCGCGACTGGCAGAACGAGGAGAAGAAGGGCACCAACGTCGAGATCGTCGCGGAGGCGATCGGCCACGACCTCACGTGGGGCACCTCGCAGTTCACCCGCACGCCCCGGGCGGCGTCGACGGGCGCGCCGAACGCCGAGGCGCCCGCCGAGGCCGTCGAGGAGTCGTTCCCGGCCGAGGCGCAGGAGCCCGCGGCCGTGCCGTTCTAGACTCGACCCAGCCGCGCGGCTCGCGCGGGCCGAGTCCCGGAGGATGCGATGACCCGACCGCGCCGTGCGCTCGCCTGCGCCGTGGCCGCCCTCGCCCTCGCGGTGCTCGCCGGATGCCAGGCGGCCGCCCCGGATCCGACGCCGAGCCGGTCGTCGAGCCCGAGCGTCACGCCGACGCCCACGCCGACCCCCGATCCGGAGCCCGTCTTCGACGGCACGGCCGCCGACAACCAGGCGTACTTCGATGCCGTCAACGAGGCGCTCATCGCCTCCGGCGCCGCGCTCAGCGGCGCGGCCTTCGTCGACAACCTCGTCGCCGCGGGCTACTCGCGCGAGGCGATGGAGGTCACGCCCGACCGCACGGCGATCAACGAGCCCGCCGACAACGTCGTCTTCTCGATCCGCTTCGGCGACACCTGCCTGCTCGGGCAGTGGGGCAACATCGGCTACACGAGCCTCGTGACCCCGGTGCTCTCGACAGGTCGCTGCATCATCGGCACGGCCCGCCCCGCCTGAGCGCTCGCCGCGCTCGACTCAGAAGTCCTCGTGCCGCTCGGCCTCGATGTCGAGGGCGCGCTCCGCATCTCGCAGCTGCCGCAGGGCGAGATCGAGGCGGTGCTCCGCGGAAGCCGCCGCGTCGTCCGCGGCGCTCGGGAGCTCGAGGGAGCGCACGCCCGGCATCGACACGCGCATGCGCCCGCCGGCGCTCGTGACCACCGCCAGCAGCCCCTCGCATCCGGCGCACCTCAAGACCGACCCCAGCGGGGTCACGTACGCGATGCACTCCGCGAGCACGCCCGAGAAGCCGCAGTGGGCGCAGCTCGCGACGGAGAGCGAGACGTCGCGGCCGAACACCTCGGCGAGCGCTCCCGCGACCGCATTCCCGTCCACACGCATCTCAGCCACCTCCGAATCGCTCGGTGCGGATCGCGCGGGGCTCGTGCCCGAGCGCCACGAGCCAGTCGGCGACCGCCTCGACGAACGGGGTCGGACCGCACACGTACACCGCCGGGGCGAGCTCGGCGGGCCAGGTCACGGCCGCGAGCAGCTCGCGCGTGACACGGCCGGGCGGTTCGGCGGACCCGGTGGGCGCCACGCGGGTGTAGCGGTAGCTCGACTCGAGTCGCACCGCCCCCTCGAGCCCGCGCAGCTCGTCCGCGAAGAAGCGATCGTCGGGAGTGCGCACCGAGTACAGCAGCCGGAAGCGAGCCGGATCGCCGGCGGCCGCGTGGGCTTCGGCCATCGCGAACAGCGGCACGACGCCCGAGCCTCCGGCGATGAGCTGCACGTGCTCGGGGGAGCCGGCGGGCTCCCAGATGAAGTAGTTGCCGAGCGGGCCGTGCACCTCGAGCATGTCGCCCGGTTGCGCGTCGTGCACGAGGAAGGGCGACACCTCGCCGCCCGGCACCTCGTCGACGGCGAGCACGACCCGCGTCGACTCGCCCGAGGAGGCGATCGAGTACGAGCGGCTCGCCTGATATCCGTCGGGCGCCGTGAGGCGCAGGTCCAGATGGGATCCCGCGTCGTTGCCCGGCCACGTCGGAACCTCGAGGGTGAGGCGCCGCGCCGAGCCCGTCTCGGGCCGCACCTCGGCGACCGTCGCGACGTGCCAGGCGGCGGGCCGAGCGCTCACCAGTAGCGCTCTTCCTTCCACGGGTCGCCGTGCAGGTGGTAGCCGTTCTGCTCCCAGAACCCGGGCTCGTCGTCGGGCATCGTCACGAGCCCGCGCAGCCACTTCGCGCTCTTCCAGAAGTACAGATGCGGCACGAGGAGGCGCGCGGGACCGCCGTGCTCGGCGCTCAGCGGCTCGCCATCCGCCTCGAACGCGATCCATGCCTGGCCGTCGAGCAGCTCGTCGAGAGGGAGGTTGGTGGTGTAGCCGCCGTAGCTGTGCGCCATGACGTAGTCGTGCGAGGTCTCGACCTCCTCGAAGACCTTGTCGAGCGGCACGCCCCGCCACGCCATCTTGAGCTTCGACCAGTGGGTGACGCAGTGGATGTCGACGGTCACGTCCTCGACGCCGAGCGCCTGCATCTCATCCCACGTCCACGTGCGGCGGCCGTTCTCGGTGACGACGCTGAACTCCCAGTCGGCGGGGTCGATCTCGGGGGTGGGGCCTGCCGACAGCACAGGCCAGTCCTCGACGAGAGACTGGCCCGGGGGGAGGTCGGGGTCGCGTTCACGACTGCGTCCGGTGAAGCCTCGTGTGATGAACGACATGGCACCCGCCTCCGCTTTCTGCACACGATAGCGATGCGCAGCGGCGGTGTCATCCGTATTGTGACTCGCATGACGCGGGTCGCGCTCGCCATGCCGGGACTGCGTCCCGGCGCGCGCGGCGCCGAGACCGCGGGTCGGCCCGCATCCCCCGAGCTGCTCGACCGCTTCGGGCGGGTAGCCCGCGACCTGCGGATCTCGGTCACCGAGAAGTGCTCGTTGCGCTGCACGTACTGCATGCCGGCGGAGGGGCTCCCGGCGATCCCGCGCCCCGAACTCCTGACGCCCGCCGAGATCGCCCGGCTCGTGTCCGTCGGGGCGCGCCTCCTCGGCATCCGCGAGGTGCGCTTCACGGGCGGGGAGCCGCTCACGCGCGGCGACCTCGTCGAGATCCTCGAGCGCGCGCGCCGGGCGGCGCCCGGCATCCCGTTCGCGATGACCACCAACGGGATCGGGCTCGAGCGCCGGGCGGTCGCCCTGCGGGCTGCGGGCCTCGACCGCGTCAACGTGTCGCTCGACACCCTCGATCGTGGCCGCTTCCACGCCCTCACCCGCCGGGACCGGCTGCCCGCGGTGCTCGCGGGCATCGAGGCGGCGCTCGCGGCGGGCCTCGGCCCGCTCAAGCTCAACGCCGTGCTCATGCGCGAGACGCTCGAGGACGCTCCCGAGCTCCTCGCGTTCGCCGCCGCGCGCGGGCTGCGGCTGAGGTTCATCGAGCAGATGCCGCTCGACGCCGATGAGACCTGGCGCCGCGACGAGCTGGTGAGCGCCGAGGAGCTGCTCGGCGTGCTGGGCGGCCGATTCCGCCTCACCCCGGCGGGCCGCGATGACCCGGCGGCCCCTGCCGAGGAGTGGCGCGTCGACGACGGGCCCGCGACGGTCGGGATCATCGCCTCGGTCACGCGCGAGTTCTGCGCGGCGTGCGACCGGACGCGCGTCACCGCGGAGGGCCGGGTGCGGTCGTGCCTCTTCGGTGACGACGAGACGGACCTGCGGGAGCTCCTCCGGACGGGGGCCGGCGACGACGACATCGCGGAGAGCTGGCGCGCGGCCATGTGGGGCAAGCGCGCCGGGCACGGCATCGACGACGTCGGCTTCGTGCGCCCCGTGCGCTCGATGGGGGCGATCGGTGGCTGAGGTGCTCGTGCGCTACTTCGCCGCCGCGGTGGATGTCACGGGCCGGGAGTCCGAGCTCGTGGAGGGCGAGACGGTCGCCGACGTGAGGGCAGCGCTCGCCGAGCGCTACGGCGAAGCCATGTCGCGCATCCTGCGCACCGGCGCGCAGCTCTCGGACGGCATCGCGGTGCGCGATCCGGAGCAGCGCGTGGGGGCGCGCCTCGACGTGCTGCCACCGTTCTCGGGTGGGTGAGTCAGAGCCCCACCCACTCGGTCGTTCCGCTCTCGAGGTGCTGGCGCTTCCAGATCGGGGTGGACTCCTTGATCCGGTCGACGAGCCGAGCGCACGCGGCGAAGGCATCGGCGCGGTGGGGCGCGGCGACGACCGCGAGCAGCGCCACGTCGCCGACCGCGAGCGCGCCGACGCGGTGCCAGGCGGCCACTCGCAGACCGGTCTCGCGGGCGATCTCGCGGCAGGCGTCGGCGAGGAACCGCTCGGCATCCGGATGCGCCTCGTAGTCGAGGGCGGTCACCGCCTCGCCGTGATCGTGATCGCGCACGACACCCTCGAACGCGACGAGGGCGCCGTCGGCGGCGGTCATGACGAACTCCTCCAGGGCGGCACGGTCGGGGCGATCGGCCGACACGCGCGCGAGCACCTCCGGCTCACTCATGGCCGCCCCCGGCGAGCTGCGCGTGCAGGTGCTCGAGGAGCGGCTCGAGCGCGGCGAGCCCGTCGCGCACGCCGCCCGGGGAGCCCGGCAGGTTGACGACGAGCGTCCGACCCCGGACGCCCGCCGTGGCACGGCTGAGCGC
>JAEYVF010000195.1 GCA_023432005.1 Actinomycetes bacterium | reverse complement strand
AGTAAGGAACCAGGAACATGTCGATCTTCCTCAACAAGGACTCCAAGGTCATCGTCCAGGGCATCACGGGCGGCGAGGGCACCAAGCACACCGCCCTCATGCTCAAGGCGGGCACCCAGGTCGTCGGGGGCGTCAACGCCCGCAAGGCCGGCACGACCGTCTCTCACACCGACAAGGACGGCAACGCCGTCGAGCTCCCCGTGTTCGGCTCCGTCGCGGAGGCCATCGAGAAGACGGGCGCGGACGTGTCGATCGCGTTCGTGCCGCCGGCCTTCACGAAGGACGCGATGATCGAGGCCATCGACACGGAGATCCCGCTGCTCGTCGTCATCACCGAGGGCGTGCCCGTGCAGGACACCGCCGAGGCGTGGGCCTACGCCAAGTCGAAGGGCGAGAAGACCCGCATCATCGGTCCGAACTGCCCCGGCATCATCACCCCCGGCGAGGCGCTCGTGGGCATCACCCCGGCGAACATCACGGGCAAGGGGCCGGTCGGCCTCGTGTCGAAGTCGGGCACCCTGACCTACCAGATGATGTACGAGCTGCGCGACCTCGGCTTCTCGACCGCCATCGGCATCGGCGGCGACCCCGTCATCGGCACGACCCACATCGACGCGCTCGCGGCGTTCGAGGCCGACCCCGACACGAAGGCCATCGTCATGATCGGCGAGATCGGGGGCGACGCCGAGGAGCGCGCTGCCGAGTTCATCAAGGCGAACGTCACGAAGCCCGTCGTCGGCTACGTCGCGGGCTTCACCGCGCCCGAGGGCAAGACGATGGGTCACGCGGGTGCGATCGTGTCGGGCTCCGCCGGCACGGCGCAGGCGAAGAAGGAGGCCCTCGAGGCCGCCGGCGTCAAGGTCGGCAAGACCCCGTCGGAGACCGCCGCGCTGCTGCGCGAGGTGCTCGCGGACGCCTGAGCCGCATCCGTTCCACGTACGCGCCCCGTCCGGTCCGCCGGGCGGGGCGCGTCGTCGTCGAGCGGCCCGAGGTGTCACTTCCGGTCGCTTACGGTGGCCGCCGAGCGACAAGAAGTGACACCTCACCGCATAGGGTCGGGACATGGGCACCGCTGACCTCCGCCACTCGTCGCCGTCCGCCGAGGGGATCGATGCCGCCGGGATCATCGCCCTGCTCGACGCGCTCGAGGGCGACCCCGAGATCCGCCTCCACGGCATGATCCTCATGCGCCACGGCGCCGTCGTGGCCGAGGGCTGGTGGGCTCCCTACGGGCCCGATCGCGTGCAGCTGCTGTACTCGCTCAGCAAGACCTTCACCTCGACCGCCGCCGGCTTCGCGCGCGCCGAGGGGCTGCTCGAGCTCGACCGCCCCGTCATCGAGTACTTCCCCGAGTACGACGCCGAGATCACCGACGAGCGCACGCGCCGCATGACGGTGCGCCACATCGCGTCGATGGCGAGCGGGCACGCCACCGAGACGATCGAACGAGCGCTCGTGGCGGGTCGCGGGGACATGGTGCTCGGCTTCCTGCGCACACCGCTCGACGCCGAGCCCGGCGCGATCTTCGCCTACAACCAGCCCTGCACCTACACGCTCGCCGCGATCATCCAGCGCGCCGCGGGGCAGACCCTCGTCGAGTACCTGCGCCCGCGCCTGCTCGACCCGCTCGGCATCGGCGACGTCTTCTGGTTCGAGGAGCCGCGGGGTCGGAACCTCGGCTTCAGCGGGCTGCACGCGACGACGGATGCCGTGGCGCGCCTCGGGCAGCTCTACCTGCAGGGCGGCCGGTGGGACGACCGTCAACTGCTCGACCCGCATTGGGCGCAGGAGGCCACGCGGCCTCAGGTGCAGAACCCGGGTGACTGGGGCGCCGACTGGTCGCAGGGCTACGGGCTGCAGTTCTGGATGAACCGCCACGGCTACCGGGGTGACGGCGCGTTCGGCCAGTTCTGCCTCGTGCTGCCCGAGCAGGACGCCGTGCTCGCGATCACGGCCGAGACGGTGCAGATGCAGCGTGTGCTCGACCGCGTGTGGCTGCACCTGCTGCCGGCCTTCGACCGCCCGGGCGCCGCGGATGCGGATGCCGCGCTCGCCGAGCGCCTCGCCTCGCGCCGGATGCCGCTCCCGGACGCGGAGCCCGCTCCGCCCGCCGGCTGGGCGGGAGGCGCCTTCGCGGCCCCCGGCGCCGCTGCCGGCATGAGCGCCGTGCACGTGCGGGAGGCCGACGGCACGTGGACGCTCGGACTCGTCGACGACATGGGCGAGCTCGTCCTGCCCGTCGGCGTCGGCGAGTGGGCCGTCTCCGAGCCGGACGGCCAGCCGATCGCGGTGGCGGGCGGCTGGGCGGGCGACGAGTTCGTCGCCGAGCTCCTGTTCCTCGACACCCCGCACACCCTCCGCGTCGTGTGCGCGGAGGGCGGCACGGCGAGCGTCCGCTGGCTCACGACGCCCCTGCATTCCGAACTGCTCCGCGCGCTCCGCCACCCCTAGGAGGATGATGGGGCGCAGCGACGGGAGGAGCCACCATGCCCCGTGAGACGAACGCCCAGCGGATCGCACGCATGGAGGGCGAGAACGCCCGATTGCGCGAGGAGCTCGCGGCTGCCCGTGGGGAGCTCGAGGCGCGGGAGGCGGTGGACACCGCGCGACCCGATCCCGTCGGGTCCGGACCTCGCGGCGGGCGTCGCGGCCGCGCCGTGCATCCGTCGTGCTCATCGTCATCGCGGCGGTGCTCGCTCCCGTCGCCCTCGTGGCGTACCTCGCGGGCCCCTTCCGCTCGAGCCGGGCGCTGCGCGGGCTCGCGGATGCGGCGGCCGACGCGCTGCGCGAGGCGGGCGAGCGGCACGGGCTGACGACGGGGCGATTCGGCGTGCTCGTCCACCGCGCGCGCCTCGGCATCCGCGTCGCGGTCGGTGTCGCGGCGGCGGCCATCATCGTGTTCGTCCGCCCGCTCACGCCCACCATCGTCGTCTGGACGCTCGTGATCGCGCTGCTCGCGGTGCTCCTCGCCCGCATCCTCGAGCGCCCGGCGACGGCGGCGGGGACAGGGAGGGCGCAGACCGTAGGCTGAGCCCATGACGCCTCATCGCCGTCTCGGCGCCCTCGCGGCCGTGCTCGCGGCCGCCCTCACCCTGTCCGGCTGCGGCATCCTGCCGCTGTTCCCAGGCGGCGGTGGCGGCGGTGAGCGCCCCGGGCCGACGGGGGAGCAGGTGCCCGCCGAGCTCGAGCGCTTCTACGCGCAGGAGCTCGAGTGGTCGGGATGCGGTGGCGGCATCGACTGCACCGAGGTCGTCGTCCCGCTCGATTGGAGCGACCCCGAGGGCGACACGACCGAGATCGCGATCGCCCGCCACAAGGCCTCCGGCACGCCACTCGGCTCGCTGCTCATCAACCCCGGCGGCCCCGGCGGCTCGGGCTACGACTTCGTGCACGACTCGGCCGCATCCGTCGTGAGCTCGGCGGTGCTCCGCGAGTACGACGTCATCGGGTTCGACCCCCGCGGCGTGAACCACTCCTCGGCCGTCGAGTGCTACACCGACGCCGCCGAGCAGGACGAGTGGCTCTACGGCACCTACTCGGCCGACTACGGGACCGACGCGTGGTACGCGGAGCTCACCGAGCGCGCGAAGGCGTGGGCGGCGGCGTGCGAGGAGAACTCCGGCGGCCTGCTCGGTCACCTCGACGCGGCATCCGTGGCGCGCGACATGGACGTCATCCGCGCGGTGCTCGGCGACTCCGAGCTGCACTACCTCGGCTACTCGTACGGCACCTACCTCGGCACCATCTACGCGCAGCTGTTCCCCGAGAAGGTCGGGCGCATGGTGCTCGACGGCGCGGTCGACCCGACGGTGGGCGACCTCGAGGCGCTCGCGACCCAGATGGCGGGCTTCGACTCGGCCCTGCGCGCTTACATGGAGTGGTGCCTCCCCCAGTCGGACTGCCCCTTCCGCGGTGACGCCGACTCGGCCCTGCAGTCGATCCGGCAGATGCTCGAGACGGTCGACGGACGCGGCTTCCGCGCCTCCGACGGTCGTGTGCTCGACTCCGCGACCGTCGCGACGGGCATCATCTTCACGCTCTACTCGGAGAGCTACTGGCCCTACCTCTCGGAGCTCTTCACGCAGCTGCGCAAGGGCGACGCCGACACCGCCTTCCTGCTCGCGGACGCCTACAACGGCCGCGAGGACGGCGGCGGCTATTCGGACAACGCGGGCGACATCTACACGGCCGTCACGTGCGACGAGGGCACCCTCGCCGACGACGGTGTCGACGTCTTCGCGGGCCTCGACCGCATCGACGCGATGGCGCCCATCCTCGGGCGCTACGCCGCGTACGACGACTACGCCGTGCTCAAGGCCGTGTGCTCGAACTGGCCCGCGGCGCCCGCCGAGCTGCCCGATGACTTCTCCGCCCCGGGCGCCGCCCCGATCATGGTCATCGGCACGACGAACGACCCCGCGACCCCCTACGCGAACGCGCAGAAGCTCGCGAAGCTGCTCTCGAGCGGCTTCCTCGTGAGCTATGAGGGCGAGGGCCACACCATCTACGCGCAGGGCGTGCGGTGCATCGACGACACGGTCGACGCCTACCTCATCTCGGGAACGGTGCCGGGCTCCGACCCGATGTGCTGATCAGGCGTCGTCGCGCGGGGCGACCCGCGGGGGCCAGCTCATGGCCCCCAGCTCGCGCGAGATGTTGCGGGCGGTCTCGCGCAGGTCGTTGAGGACGCCGTCGGCGGGCGGCCACTCGGTCGAGGGCAGCACGACGGCGACGGCCGCGACGAGCTCGCCCGAGGCATCGGCGACGGGCGCCGCGACCGACGACTCGCCGAGCACGGCCTCGTCCTCCTCGGTCGCGAACCCGCGCTCGACGATGCCCGCCAGCGCGAGGGTGAGTTGGGCGGGGTCGGTGATGGTGTCACCCGTGAGGCTCTGCAGGGGCCGCGACAGCACGACCGACTGGTACTCGTCGTCGAAGGCGAGCAGCACCTTGCCCATCGCGGAGGCGTGGGCCGGGATCGTCATGCCCGTCTCGAGCATCTGCTGGCTGCCGTCGGGGCGCCGGTTGTGGTGGATGACGAGCACCTCGTCGAAGAGCTCGACGCCGAGGCGCACCGCGAGGCCCGTGCGGCGGGAGAGCTCGCGCGTCCAGCGCATCGCGCGCGCTCGCACGTCGAGGGTGTCGAGGTACACGTTGCTGAGCTTCACGAGGGCGGGGCCGAGCATGTAGCGCTGACCACCGCGCTCCTTCGCGACGAGGCCGTGCTCCTGCAGCGACTTGACGATGCCGTGCACGGTCGAGGGCGGGAGGTCGAGGGCCGCGGCGAGTTCGGAGATGCCCAGGTGCCGGGCGCCCTGGAGGGATTGCAGCACCTTCGCCGCCCGATCGATGGCCTGGATCACCCGTCCCCCTCCGTGGAGTCGTTCCATTATGGGGCCGCACGACGTTCGTGGAATCCCTCTTGACACCGCGCGTTCTCAGGAGAATATTCGACATTGTCGAACGGCGTTCCGAGAACCGGACGCGTGTCGGCGCTCGTCCCCACCATGTCCGAAGGAGTGCATATGGATGAGAACCGCCTCTGGCAGAAACTCGCGGCCGAGTTCCTCGGCACCGCGTTCCTCGTGTTCGTCGGCGTCGGCTCGGTGCCGGCCCTCGCGATCGCCCGCGGCGACGCGCCCTTCACGGGTGCGGAGCTCGGGTTCATCTCCCTGTCGTTCGCGACGATCGTGGTCGTCACCGTCTACGTGTTCGGCTACATCTCCGGCAACCACATCAACCCGGCCGTCACGCTGGGTCTCGCGGTCACCGGCAAGTTCGCGTGGAAGCACGTGCCCGCCTACCTCATCGCGCAGGTGCTCGGCG
Organism: Actinomycetes bacterium; assembly: GCA_023432005.1. Lineage (GTDB taxonomy): Bacteria > Actinomycetota > Actinomycetes > Actinomycetales > Microbacteriaceae > Homoserinibacter. Next base: position 1,787 of record JAEYVF010000195.1, on the reverse strand, counting down.
CCGTGCTCGGCGCGTTCATGATCGTCGGCGTGCTCGGCCAGAAGGCGAGCGACCTCGGGCTCGGCGTCGCGTCCTTCTCCGAGGACACGCCCATCCCGCAGGCGTTCTTCGCGGAGTTCATCGGAACGTTCCTGCTCGTCTTCGCCGTCTTCGGCGTCATCCACCGCAAGGCGGCACCCGGATGGGCGGGGCTCGCGATCGGCTTCGTCGTGTTCGCCGCGATCATCCCCGTCGCACCCACCACGGGCGCATCCATCAACCCCGCCCGCACGACCGGCCCCATGATCGTGCAGTCGATCCTCGGCGGCGAGGTGCACTGGGAGCAGTACTGGGTCTACATCGTGTCGGAGCTGCTGGCCGGCGTGCTCGCCGGACTCGCCTTCGGGCTCATCGCCCGCACTCCGGCCGACTCGACGACGGGCATCGAGCTCGAGAAGGGACAGCCGTGAAGAAGCTCATCAACGCCCCGGAGGACGTGCTCATCGAGTCCCTGCGCGGGGTGCAGGCCGCGCATCCGGAGCTCCGGGTCGACTTCGAGAACCGCGTCATCTACCGCGGCACCCCCAAGGCGGACGGGAAGGTCGCGCTCATCTCGGGCGGAGGATCGGGCCACGAGCCGCTGCACGGCGGCTTCGTCGGACTCGGGATGCTCGACGCGGCGTGCGCGGGCGAGGTGTTCACCTCGCCGACGCCCGACCAGATGCAAGCGGCCACGCTCGCGGTTAACCGCGGCGCGGGCGTGCTGCACATCGTGAAGAACTACACGGGCGACGTCATGAACTTCGAGATGGCCGCCGAGCTCGCCGCCGCCGACGGCGTCGAGGTCGCGACGGTCGTCACGGACGACGACGTCGCCGTGCGGGACTCCACGTGGACGGCCGGGCGCCGCGGCGTCGGCGTGACGGTGCTGCTCGAGAAGATCGTGGGCGCCGCCGCGGAGGAAGGCCGCGATCTCGCGGCCGTCGCCGCCGTCGCCGAGAAGGTCGATGCGGGCGGGCGCTCGATGGGCATGGCGCTCACGAGCTGCACGGTGCCCGCCGCGGGCAAGCCGACGTTCGACCTGCCGGACGACGAGATGGAGATCGGCATCGGCATCCACGGCGAGCCGGGACGGCACCGCGTGCCCCTCGCCCCCGCGGCCGAGATCGCGGAGCAGCTCGTCGAGCCGATCCTCGCGGACCTCGACTTCACGGGAGCCCCGACCATCGTCATGCTCAACGGCATGGGGGGCTCGCCCCTCATCGAGCTGTACCTCATGTACGGCGAGGTGGCCCGCATCCTCGAGGGCAAGGGGGTGACGGTGGCCCGGAGCCTCGTGGGGAACTACATCACCTCGCTCGACATGGCGGGCTGCTCGGTCACGGTGCTGCGCGCCGACGACGAGCTGCTGCGGCTGTGGGATGCGCCGGTGAGCACGCCGGGGCTCCGCTGGGGCGTGTGACGGCCGGGACACGAAGGAGGAGGATGGCCGTATGAGCGGCGACACCCTGACCATCGACGGACTCATCGAGTGGCTGCGGGCCTTCGACGCCGAGATCGCGGAGCAGCGGTCGTGGCTGACGGAGCTCGACTCGGCGATCGGCGACGCCGACCACGGCGCCAACATGGCGAGGGGCATGGACGCCGTCGTCGCGAAGCTCGATGCGGGGCATCCGGAGACCGTCGACGAGCTCTTCAAGGCCGTCGGGATGACCCTCGTCGGGTCGGTGGGCGGGGCCAGCGGCCCGCTCTACGGCACGTTCTTCCTGCGCATGGGCATGGCCGCGGGCGCGGTGCCGTCTCTCGAC
>JAEYVF010000179.1 GCA_023432005.1 Actinomycetes bacterium | reverse complement strand
CTCGGCATCACACTCATCGAAGGAGATGCGCGATGTCCGACACGACCGGTCTGACCGTCTCCGAGCAGTTCCTGGTCGCCGAGGGCGACCACCTGACGACGGGCCCGGATCGGGCTCGCGAGCTGCTCGCAGGCGACGGTCCCACCCGAACCGAATCCGACTCCCTCGGGAGCTTCGAGATCCCGGCCGACGTCTACTGGGGGATCCACACCGCGAGGGCGCTCGTGAACTTCCCCATCACGCGCCGAGCCATCTCGAACTACCCCGACCTCATCCGGGCGCTGGCCCGGGTCAAGCAGGCCGCCGCGCGTGCCAACCGCGAGATCGGCGTCCTCGACCCGGTCAAGGCGGATGTCATCGACCGCGTGTGCGAGCGGATCGTGGCCGGCGAGCTGCACGACCAGTTCGTCGTGGGGGTCATCCAGGGCGGTGCGGGCACGAGCACCAACATGAACACCAACGAGGTCATCGCGAACTCGTGCCTCGAGGAGCTCGGGTACGCCAAGGGCGACTACGCTCACCTGCACCCCATCGACGACGTGAACCGCAGCCAGTCCACGAACGACGTCTACCCGACGGCCATCAAGCTCGCGATGGTGTTCAGCCTGCAGCGCCTGCTCGCCGAGCACGAGAAGCTCACCGCGAGCTTCCGCGCGAAGGGACGCGAGTTCGCCCACGTGCTCAAGGTCGGCCGCACGCAGATGCAGGACGCCGTGCCGATGACCCTCGGCCAGGAGTTCGCGGGCTTCGCGACGACGCTCGCCGAGGACCACGACCGCCTCTCCGAGGTCGTGCCGTGGCTCAACGAGATCAACATGGGCGCGACGGCCATCGGCACGGGCATCACCGCCGACCCCCGCTACGCGGAGGCGGTGCGTCGGCACCTCGAGGAGGTCACCGGCATCCCGCAGGAGACGGCGCCGGACCTCATCGAGGCGACCGCGGACGCGGGCATCTTCATGACGCTCTCCGGCACGCTCAAGCGCGCCGCCGTCAAGCTCTCGAAGATCTGCAACGACCTGCGCCTCCTGTCGTCGGGACCGCAGGCCGGCCTCGGCGAGATCCATCTCCCGGCGCGCCAGGCCGGATCCTCGATCATGCCCGGCAAGGTCAACCCCGTGATCCCCGAGGTCGTCAACCAGGTCGCCTTCAGCGTCATCGGCGCGGATGCCACGGTCACGGCCGCCGCCGAGGGCGGGCAGCTGCAGCTCAACGCGTTCGAGCCCGTCATCGCCCACTCGCTCCTGCAGTCGCTCTCGTGGATGACCAACGCGTGCCGAACGCTGCGCGTCAACTGCGTCGACGGCATCACCGCCAACGAGGCGCGTCTGGCGGGTCAGGTGGCCTCGAGCGTCGGTGTCGTCACGGCACTCACGCCGTACATCGGCTACACCGAGGCGGCGACGCTCGCGCACATCGCGCTCACGACGAACGAGTCGATCGCCGACCTCGTCGTCGGCCGCGGACTGATGGACCGCGATGACGTCGAGCGCGTCCTCTCGCCCGAGCGCCTCTCCGGCATCGTGCCGCCGACCGGCGCGATTCCGATCGTCGTCGGCAAGGTCGTGGAGTAGCCGCTCAGGCGGGCCGCTCGTCATCGAGGGGCGCGTCGTCCTGCTCGTCCTCCTCGATCCGCTCGTCCGGGTCGATGGTGGGCGGGGGCGACGGCTCCTCCTCCTCGAGCGGCACGGGGCGCTCGTCGTCGAGGTTGGGCTCGTAGTCGATGCTGTCGCGATCCATGCGTGCTCTCCTTCCCCTCACCCCATTGTGCGCTCTCGGCGCACCTCGGCGGGCGACTTGTCGAATCGCCATCCTCGCCAGACCGGATGCCGCAGCCGCCCGTCGGACGTCGCCTCGGAGTACTCGACCTCACCCACGAGCTCAGGCCGCACCCAGCGCGCGTCGCGCGCATCGGCGGCGGGCACGGCCTCGATCCCGGGCTCGTCGCTCGCGAGCGCGTCGAGGCGCTCACGCGCGGCCGTGAGGTCGCGATCGCTGAATCCCGTGCCCACCCGCCCCGCGTAGCGCAGCACGCCGTCGTCTCCGGGGATCGCGAGGAGGAGCGAACCGATCGTGTCGGCCCGCATGCCGTTGCCGGGCCGCCAGCCCGCGACGACGACCTCCTGCGCGAGGGTGTGGCGGAACTTGAGCCAGTCGCGGCTGCGGCGGCCCTCGCGATAGGGGGAGTCCTCGCGCTTCGCCATGACGCCCTCGAGCCCCAGCTCGCGGCTCGTCGCGAGCGCCGCGTCGAGGTCGTCGCCCGCTTCGGGCGGCACGCGTACGAGCTCGTTCGGGTGCACGATCCTCTCGAGGCGCGCACGGCGCTCGAGGTAGGGGAGCGAGCTGAGGGAGCGCCCGCCCTCCTCGAGCACGTCGAAGACGAAGTACTGCACCCCGACGGCCTTCCGCGCGCGTTCGACGTCGCGCGGGTTGGTGAGCCCGGCGCGCTGCTGGATACGGGAGAACCGCGGCACGCCGTCGGCGTCGGGGGCGACGATCTCGCCGTCGAGCACGACGTCTCCGCGCACCGCCTCCGCCAGCACGGCCAGCTCCGGGAACGTCGGCGTGAGGTCGAGCCCGTTGCGCGAGGTGAAGCTCACCTCGTCGCCCGAGACGCGCGCGACGGCGCGGAAGCCGTCCCATTTCATTTCGAAGCGCCATCCCTCGCTGCCCGCGAGCTCGGCGGGATCGGCCGCCGTCGCGAGCATGGGGTGCACGATGCCCGTGGTCCGCGTGCGCGAGCCGACGACCGTCTTGCCGCGGCGGAGCCCGCGGCCGGGCGAGGTCGACGGCGGCTTGCGGTATGGCTGCGAGCCGTCGTGCTCGGGATGCGGGGTCTGGTCCTTCATGAGGTGGATGAGCCACTGCGGCTTGGCGTCGTCTCCGCCCGTGCGGATGAGGGCCAGGCGGTGCGAGCCGTGCTCGCGTCCGTGGATCGTCACGATGACCTCCTCGCCCTCGCGCCACTTCTCGAGGTCGTAGGTGCCGGTGTCCCAGATGGTCACGGTTCCCGCGCCGTACTCGCCCTTCGGGATCGTGCCCTCGAACGAGCCGTATTCCATGGGGTGGTCCTCGGTCTGCACGGCGAGGTGGTTGACGCCCGGATCCGTCGGGATGCCCTTCGGGAGAGCCCAGGACACGAGCACGCCGTCATGCTCGAGACGGAAGTCGTGGTGGAGGCGCGTCGCGTGGTGCTCCTGGATGACGAACATCGGCGAGTCACCGCCCTCGCCGCCCGACTCCGCGCCACCGCCCATGGGCTCGGGTGTCTTCGCGGCGTCGCGCATCGAGCGGTAGATCCCGAGGCGCTCGTCGACCTCAGTGCCCAGATGGATGGCTCGCCGAGAGTTCGGCGAGCGGATCCCCCTTCTTCCTGAGGCGCTCGAGCACCTCGCCGAACTCCAGCTGGCGGAGCTTCGGCGAGAGCAGCTCCCGCCACGTGCGCGGCGCCGCGACGGTCGGCCGCAGCCGTCCGCGCAACGAGTAGGGCACGATCGTCGTCTTCGAGCCGTTGTTCTGGCTCCAGTCCAGCAGCACCTTGCCGCCGCGCAGCGCCTTCTTCATGTCGCTCACGACGAGATCGGGGTGGTCGGCCTCGAGCGATCGCGCGAGCTCGTGCGCGATCGCCGACACCTGGTCGCTCGACTGCGTGCCGTCGAGCCCGGCGTAGAGGTGGATCCCCTTGCTTCCGCTCGTGACCGGCACCGGGTCGAGGCCGATGTCCTTCAGGATGTCGCGCACGAGCTTCGCGACCTCGACGCACTCGGCCAGACCCGCGCCCTCGCCGGGGTCGAGGTCCAGCACCATCCGGTCGGGATTGCGGCGGCTGCCGCCCCGCCCGAAACGCCACTGCGGCACGTGCAGCTCGAGGGCGTTCTGCTGAGCGAGCCACACGAGCGTCGCGAGGTCGTTGATGAGCGGGTAGGTGTTCACGTGATCGCTGTGCTGGATGTCGCGTCGCGCGATCCAGGACGGTGCCGAGTCCGGCAGGTTCTTCTCGAAGAACACCTGGCCGGGCTTGTCGGCCGTGCCGACGCCCGACACCCAGCGCTTGCGCGTCGCGGGCCGGTCCTTCGCGTGGGGGATGAGGTACTCGGCCACGCGCGTGTAGTAGTCGATGATGTCGGCCTTCGTCGTGCCCGTCTCCGGGTACAGCACCTTGTCGAGGCTCGTGATGCGCAGGCGGTGGCCGCCGACGCTCACGTACTGCTCGGCGTTCCGATCGCTCGGGGGTGTCATCCGGGCACCCTATCCCGCGCCCCACGGGCCGACAATGGGGTTCCGCCCGGGGGGTCGGGGGACGACAATGACGGGATGCGCTCCATCTGGAAGGGCTCGCTCAGCTTCGGACTGGTGAACGTGCCCGTGAAGCTCTACTCGGCCACCGAGGACCACGACGTGCCGCTGCATCAGGTGCACGACATGGACGGCGGGCGCATCCGCTACAAGCGCGTGTGCGAGATCGACGGTGAGACCGTCGACTACGAGCACATCCAGAAGGCGTACGTCGACGGCGAGCAGACGGTCGTGCTGACGGCCGACGACTTCGCGGCGCTCCCGGTGGAGCGCTCGCGCGACATCGACGTCGTCGAGTTCGTGCCGACCGAGCAGATCGATCCGATCATGTTCGAGAAGAGCTACTACCTCTCGCCCGACTCGAAGTCGACGAAGGCCTACGTGCTGCTCATGCGCACGCTCGAGGAGTCGGATCGCACGGCGATCGTGAAGTTCGCCCTGCGGCAGAAGACCCGCCTCGCGGCCCTCCGCGTGAAGGACGGCGTTCTCATGCTGCAGACGCTGCTGTGGGACGACGAGGTGCGCGAGGCGCGCTTCCCGGAGCTCGACGAGACCCCGCGCATCTCGGAGGCGGAGCTCAAGATGTCGAAGCAGCTCGTCGAGAGCTTCGCGTCCGACTTCACGCCCGAGAAGTTCACCGACGAGTACCAGGAGCAGTTGCGCACGCTCGTCGAGGCGAAGCTCGAGCAGGGGGACGCGCTCGACACGGAGGCCACCTTCGGCCGCGAGACCGAGGAGGGCGGCGAGGTGCTCGACCTCATGGAGGCTCTCAAGCGCTCGGTGGAGCGGCGCCGCGGCTCCGATACCCCCGCCAAGAAGGCTCCCGCGAAGAAGGCGCCGGCGAAGAAGCCCGCCGCGAAGAAGCCCGCGGCGAAGAAGTCGGCGCCCAAGAAGGCCAGCAAGTCCGCCTGACCCGCACGGGTGGGCGACCGCGGCCTGGCATGCTGGGGGCGTGGAGCCCGTCGCCATCACCCGAGATCCGCGCGCGCTCGTGGCCGCCTCCGGCGTCGCCGCATCCGCGCTCCTGCTGTTCGGATTCCAGCTGCCCGGCTGGGGCCACCTCGCGCTCGTCGCGTCGATCGTGTTCGCGGGGTGGGTCGACCGGGAGCTCGCCGTCGACCTGACGCTCATCGGCGTCGGCATCGCGATCGTGTCCTCGACCTCGGTCGAGGCGGATGTGTCGTGGCCGTCGTTCGTGCGCATCGGCGCGGTGCTCGCCCTCGCGGTGGCCGTGCCGTTCGTGCTCGACCGGTTCCTGCTGAGAAGGCGCGAGATCCGCTTCCCGTGGCGCAGCCGGGAGAAGAAGACCCGGCTCGAGATCGCCTACCTGTTCCTCGTGCCCTTCCTCGGGTGGCTCATCCTGCCGTTCTACTTCATCCGCTCGGGCGCCTACGTGAACTGGCCGCACATCACGGACGCCTCGGAGCTCGCGCGTTTCTTCGTGGGCGTCAACGCCGTCGGCACGTGGGACGAGCTGTTCTTCATCTGCACGTGCTTCGCGCTGCTGCGTCGCCACTTCCCGGTCTGGCAGGCGAACCTCGTGCAGGCGGTGATCTTCGTCTCGTTCCTCTGGGAGCTCGGCTATCGGGCGTGGGGCCCGCTGCTCACGTTCCCGTTCGCCCTGCTGCAGGGCTACCTGTTCGCCCGCACGCGGTCGCTCGGCTACGTGCTCGCGGTGCATCTGCTGTTCGACGCGATCGTGTTCCTCGCGATCGTGCACGCGCACAACCCCGACTGGATCCCGATCTTCATCTACTGATGCCCGCGGGCCCGGGGGCTCAGTGGTTGCGGATCATGTCCACGAGCTCCGCCTTCCTCTTGCCCGAGTAACCGGAGATCCCGAGCTCCTTCGCGCGGGACCGCAGCTCGGAGACCGTGCGATCCTCGAGGTTCTCGGCGGTGCCGCCCTTGCGGCTCACCGACGTCTGTCCACGCGCCGCGACGGCGTTCGAGATGCGGGCGGCCTTCTCCTTGCTGTTCCCCTTGTCGCGGAGCTCCTCGTAGAGCTCGGGCTTCTTGAGCGAGTTGGTGCGCGATCCCGGCATCAGAGCCCCTTTCCGCCCGTGACGGGCACGATCGCCCCCGAGACGTAGCTGTTCTCGGGGGAAGCGAGGAAGACGTAAGCGTGGGCGAGCTCGGCCGGCTGCCCCGCACGCCCGAGCGGCGTGTCCTGCCCGAACTCGGGCAGCGATTCGGGCCAGCTCGTCGCGGGGATGAGCGGCGTCCAGATGGGGCCCGGGGCGACGGCGTTGACGCGGATGCCGCGGCCTCCGAGCTGCTGTGCGAGCGCCTTCGTGAACGCCACCTGGGCCGCCTTCGTCATGGCGTAGTCGATGAGCTTGGGTGCGGGGTTGAAGGCCTGGATCGACGACGTCGTGATGATCGACGCGCCGGATCGCAGGTGGGGGATGGCCGCGCGCGCGATCCACATGGGGGCGAAGAGGTTGGTGTCGAAGACCCGCTCGATCTCGCGCGTGGGGATGTTCTCGAGCCCGTCGCGGTTCTCCTGGTAGGCGGCGTTGAGAACCAGGATGTCGAGCCCGCCGAGCTCGGTGATCGTGCGCTCGACGAGCGCCGAGCACTCGTCCTCGGAGCGCACATCGCCGGGGAAGAGGCTCGCCCTGCGCCCCGCCTCCGTGATCCACCTCGCGGTCTCCTGCGCGTCCTCCTCCTCCTCGGGGAGATAGGAGATCGCGACATCGGCACCCTCGCGCGCATAGGCGATGGCGACGGCCCGGCCGATGCCCGAGTCCCCACCCGTGATGAGGGCGCGCATGCCCTCGAGACGACCGGAGCCGCGGTAGCTCTCCTCGCCGTGGTCGGGCCGAGGCTCGGTGAGGGTGGTGAGGCCGGGCTGGTCCTGCTCCTGGGGGCGGAAGCCCTCGGAGGGGTAACGGGTCACGGGGTCGATCAGTTCGTCGCTCATACTCCCAGCGCACTCCCGCGGCGCACATGCCTCAAGGGGGTTCCGGATCCCTCCGGCGCGTGCTACCCCTCGTCGCCCGGGCGCCCCGCGCCGCCCTCGCGGGCGGCCGCGAGGATCCGCCGAGCATCATCGACGTCCTCGTCGCGTTGGCGGGCGATCCAGTGATCGCGCGTCATGTCGCGCGCCGGCAGCCGGATGGTCTCGGTCGCGTCGATGCCGCGCGCGAGCTGGCGCAGCCGCACGAACTCGGCGTCGAGCTCCGCCCCGGCGACGAGGGCGAGGTTCGTGATGTAGCCCCATAGGAGCGCGACGAGGAGGGTGCCGATCGATCCGTAGAGCGCCCCGTAGGCCCCGATGATCGTGACGTAGAGGGCATAGCCGCCGGTCGCGACGGCCCACGTGCCGATCGCGAACGCCGTGCCGACGCTGACCCACACGACGCGCTCGTGCTTGACGTTCGGGGTGAGCGCGTAGAGGGTCGCGACGAACAGCAGCCCGAGCAGCAGGAGCAGCGGCCAGCGCACCCAGCCCCAGACGCCGGCCGCGACGGGGGCGAGGCCGCGCCTGCCCAGGATGTCGTCCATCGCCGAGGGTGTCGCGAGCAGCCCCAGCAGGAGGGCCGTCGCGACGACCACGAGGAGCGCGGCCACGAGCAGCATCCGCGCCCGGAACGCCCAGAACGGGCGACCCTCCTGCACCTCGTAGACGGCGTTGACGGCTCGGCCGAACGCCGTCGCGTATCCCGAGGCCGTCCACAGCAGCAGGACGAGCGCGGCGGCGAGTGCGATGCCCGGGTTGTCGAGGCCGAGCAGCTCCTCGAGGGGCTGGGCGAGGGAGTCGGCGATGTCGGCGGGGAGGAGCGTGTGCGCGATCGCCACGATGTCCTGCACCGCGCGCCCGCGGTCGCCCGCGAGAGCGAAGCCGGATGCCAGGGCGAGCGCGGCGGGGAACGCGGCGAGCGTCGTGTAGAAGGTGAGCGCGGCGGCCGCGTCGATCCCGCGGTGGCGCACGAAGCCGTGCCACGCGCGCCTCACGGCGACCCGCCAGCTGCCCCGGGGGAGCGTCGCCTTGCGCGGCGGGGCCGAGGCGTCCATCAGGGGCGCCGCATCCGGATGCGCGTCGTGCCCGGCACGACGAACCATCCGAGCACGCCGAGCCCGAGCGCGATGCCGCCCGCGAGGAAGCCGGCGCCGTGGCCGGCGACCATGTCGAAGATGAGCGCCGCCGTGCCCGCGAGGGTCACGAGCACGGAGGCGAGAGTGGCGATGAGCAGGATGTTCGCCGTGGCGACGAGCTGTCGCTTCGCGCGCTGACGGAAGAGCGCGCGATGCAGGCTCACGGGCGCGATCGCGAGGATCGTCGCGAGCACGGCGAAGCACACGAGCACGAGGTACATCGTGACCTGGTAGCCGTCGAGCTCCTCGAAGCGCTGCTGGAAGGCGATCGCGAGCAGGAAGCCCGTGAGGATCTGCGTGCCCGTCTGCACGACACGGGTCTCCTGGAGGATGTCGTTCCAGTTGCGGTCGAGGCGCTCGGTCTCGCTCTCGTCGCGCCCGTCTCCCGGCACGGCGTCGTCGTCTGCGGCCATGGCGGCATCGTACGGCTATCGTGTTCGCGTGACCGCCCCGTTGCCCGACCCTCCGGCGGATGCTAGCGATCTGACGCGAGGCGATGCCGCCGACGTGGACGCCGTCGCACTCGACGCCGCCATCGGCGAGACCGACTGGACGACGCCCGTGCCCGGCTCGGTGCGCTCGACCTTCGACGCGCCGAGCGGTCCGCTCGCCGTCGTCTCGCTCGGCGACCCCGCACATCCGCGCGTGCTGCTCGTGCCGGGCGCGACGGGGTCGAAGGAGGACTTCCTCCTCATGCTGCCGCTGCTCGCCGAGACCGGGTACTACGTGCAGGCCTACGATCTCGCGGGCAACTACGAGTCGGCCCAGGCGGGGCCTCCGCCCGGACGGCGCTACGACTACGACCTGTTCGTGCGCGACCTCGAGGCGATGCTCGAGGACGGCGCCCCCGCGCACCTGCTCGGCTACTCGTTCGCGGGCATCGTCGCGCAGCTCGTCACGGCGCGTCGGCCCGAGCTCGTGCGCTCGCTCACCCTGCTGACGACGCCACCCGACGCCGGCAACTCCTACCGCAACGTCAAGTGGATCGGGTGGATCTCCCGCTTCATCACCCCGCGCCAGGGCGCGGGCCTCATGATCTGGGGCATCGGCTCGAACATGAACAAGGTGGGGCCGTCCCGTCTCGCGTTCGTCATGAGCCGCTTCGATCTCACGCGTCGCGAGTGCATCGACGACATCGTGGGCCTCATGAAGAACGCGCCGGATGTCGCGGACGCGGTGCGCGCGACGGGCGTGCCGACCCTCGTCGCCACGAGCGCGCACGATCTGTGGCCCGTCGAGCGCTACAACCTGCTCGCCGAGCGTCTCGGAGCGAGGATCTCGGTGTACCGCACAGGGCACAGCCCGTGCGAGACGACACCGCACCAGCTCGTGCGCGACATGCTGCGGCTCTACCGCGACGCGGAGGGGCGCTGAGCGCTCAGCCGCGCGGCATCCGGAGCGGCGGTCGCTGAGCTGCACGCCACCGGCTCCGGGTGCGACGACGCGCCCAGGGCGAGTCCTCCGGCCAGTGGTTGCGCAGGGTCGGGACGACCCAGCTCACGCGGCGCCTGAGTCCGGAGAAGGTCGCGAACGGGCGGGCGGACACCTGCACGCGGAACCGCGAGTCGTACACGACGCGCATCCACGGCTTGATGTGGAGACTGAGGTCGAGGTCGTCGTGGATCTCGCGCTGGTGCCGATGCACTTCGGGTGCGAGCTCGGCCCACACCTCGCGACGCATGACGAAGTTCGAGCCGAAGATCGGCGGATGTCCGAGGTACGGCGTGAGGGCGACGAGCATGCCGCCGAGGTAGATGACACGGCCGAGGGTGTGCACGAGCGGGGTCGCGCCGTAGAAGTCGCCGATGCCCGTGAGCACCGCGATGCCGGCGTCCTGCTCGAAGCGCTCGACGGCGTGCTCCAACCAGTCGGAGGGCGGGATGCTGTCGGCGTCGAGGCGCGCGATGAGCTCGCCCGTCGCGGCGTCGTACCCCGCGGAGGCGGCCTGCGGGATACCGGGCTCCGGCTCCTCGACGACGCGGGCACCCGCGGTGCGAGCCACGAGCGCCGTCGTGTCGGTGCTGCCGTTGTCGACGACGACGATCTCGTCGGCGGGTCGCGTCTGCCGCGCGAGCGCCTCGAGGCAGGCGGCGAGCATCTCAGCGTCGTTGCGGGCTGGGATGACCACGGAGATCGTCGTCACGCCGAACAGATTACGCCCGAGGCGAGGTCGCGCGCGGCGGGCGCGCCCGCCAGAGGTGCAGCGCGGCATAGCTGCGCCAGGGCGACCAGCGGGCGGCATGTCGCGCCAGGCCCCCGCGATCGCCGGGGAGGCCGAGCGCGGCGGCGCTCTGCCGGATGACGAGGTCGTCGACGGGCAGCACGTCGGGGGCGCCGAGCCAGCGCATCGCGAGGTAGTCGGCCGTCCACGGACCGATGCCGCGCTGGGCGAGGAGCACCGCGCGGAACTCGGCGAGCGGCATCCCGATGTCGAGGACCAGTCGCTGCTCGGCGATCGCCACGGCCGCGCCGATGATCGCGTCGATCCTGCTCGCGGGGCCGCGCAGCACCTCGCGGCCGTGGGCGGCGATCGTCTCCGCGGTCGGGAAGCGGCCGTCGCCGAGCTCGGCGACGAGGCGCCCGAGCGCCGTGCGTGCCGAGGCCACGGAGACCTGCTGGCCGACGAGGGCGCGGAAGAGCGCCTCGGCCGGGTCGAACGAGCCCGCGATCCGGATGCCGGGGGTTGCGGCGACGAGCGGGGCGAGCACGGGGTCCGTGCCGAGCGCCTCGTTGATCGCGACGGCGTCGGCGTCGAGGTCGAAGGCCCGTCGGATGCGCGAGACGGCGACCCCGACGTCGGCGAGCCGGGCGAGGCGCACCGTGGCGCGCAGGCCCGCACGCTCGCGGTCGGCGCGCACGGCGATCGTCGCGGGGCCGCCGGGGAGCAGGAGGGGTCGCTCGAACGAGTCGTCGTCGCCGCGCTCGAGACCGGGGATCGCGTGGTCGGCGAAGAAGCGGAAGAGGCCGGTGAGGTCGAGCGGGGCACGCGCGGCGAGGTGCAGGGTCAGGCTGCCGGCGGTCGCGTCCGGGTCGACGGCGGCGCCGGTGCGTCCTCGTCGGCTGAGGCCGCGCAGCTCGCGCGGAGTCGCCCGATAGACCGCGGCGATCGTCTCGTTGAACTGGCGCAGGCTGCCGAAGCCGGCGGCGAAGGCGATGTCGGCGATCGGCAGCTCGGTCGAGGCGAGCAGGGTGCGGGCGGTCTGCGCGCGGTGGGCGCGGGCGAGCGCGAGCGGGCCGGCCCCGAGCTCCGCCGTGAGCACGCGCGTGAGGTGGCGGCTCGAGTACCCGAGTCGCCGCGCGAGCCCGTCGACGCCCTCGCGCTCGATGACGCCGTCCTCGACGAGCCGCATGGCGCGCGCGGCGAGGTCGTCGCGCAGGTTCCAGTCGGGGGAGCCGGGGATCGCGTCGGGCTGGCAGCGCTTGCAGGCGCGCAGTCCCGCCTCGTGCGCGGCGGCGGCCGTACGGTAGAAGGTGACGTTGCCGGGCTTCGGGGTGACCGCGGGGCAGCTCGGGCGGCAGTAGATGCCCGTCGAGTGCACGCCCGCGATGAACTGGCCGTCGAAGCGCGCATCGCGGGATGCGAGAGCGCGGTACCGCGTCTCGAACAGCGTCGCCTCCTCGCCCATGCGTCCACCCTCGCACGCGCCGGTGATCTCGACTGGCGGATTTCGGACATCACTGCAAGGTCCCCGCGTCCCGCGCCCCGGCTAGCCTCGAGACGTGCTGGACGAACTGCGAGCCGAGCTCGGCGACGCCCTCGTGACCGACCCCGTCGCGCTCGACGCTCTGCGCGCCGACAAGTCGGGTCGGGTGTCCGCATCCGCCCCGCTGGCCCTCGTGGAGGCGCGCGAGATCTCGGACGTGCAGGCCGCGCTCCGCTGGGCGAGTCGCCACGGCGTTCCCGTCGTGCCGCGCGGCGCGGGCACGGGGCTCGCGGGCGGCGCGATCGGCGAGCAGGGCGAGCTCGTGGTGTCGACCACGGGCATGAACCGCATCCTCGAGATCTCCGCCGACGACGAGCTCGTCGTCGTCGAGGCGGGTGTCATCAACGCCGACCTCAACACCGCGCTCGCGGCCCATGGCCTCTGGTACGCACCCGACCCCGCGAGCCGTGCCATCTCGACGATCGGCGGCAACATCGCCACCAACGCGGGCGGGCTCATGTGCGTCAAGTACGGCGTGACGCGCGAGTCGGTGCTGGGCGTCAAGCTCGTGCTCGCGGACGGCCGCCTGCTCGAGCTCGGGCACCGCACGGTCAAGGGCGTGACCGGCTACGACCTCACGGCCCTCGTGATCGGGTCGGAGGGGACCCTCGGGGTCGTCGTCGAGGCGACCCTGCGCCTGCGGCCCCTCGCGCGCGGCGAGGTCGTCACCGTGAGCGTCGCCTTCCCCGACATCGAGAGCGCCGCTCGTGCCTCCGCAGCCATCACGGCATCGGGGGTGCGACCGGCTGCGCTCGAACTGCTCGACGCATCCGCCGTCGAGGCGATCGGTGACCACCTCGGCATCGAGCTCTCCGGCACGCAGCTGCTCGTGCAGACCGACGGAGCCGCCGCGGCGGCGGAGGCGGATGCCGTGGCGGCGATCGCGGTCGCGCACGGTGGGGTCGCCGAGCGCGCGGCCGATCCGGTCGAGGGCGAGCGCCTCTTCGCCATCCGTCGCGCCTTCCACCCCGCGATGGAGCGCCAGGGTGCTGTGCTCATCGAGGATGTGGCCGTGCCGCGAAGCGCGCTCCCGGCCATGTTCGCGGCGATCGGCGACATCGAGCGGCGCCACGGCATCCGCATCCCCACGGTCGCGCACGCGGGGGACGGCAACCTGCACCCGAACTTCATCGTCGCGGGCTCGAACGGGCACCTCGAGGTGCCCGAGCACGTGTGGGCGGCGGCCGACGAGCTCTTCCGGGCGTGCCTGGGGCTCGGCGGCACGCTCACCGGCGAGCACGGCGTGGGGGTGCTGAAGAGGCGGTGGCTGCGCGCCGAGCTGGGCGACGACTCGTTCGAGTTGCAGCGGCGCATCAAGCAGGTCTTCGACCCCGCGGGCATCATGAACCCCGGCAAGGTGTTCTGAGCATTCGGAGCGGGCTCACAGCCGACGCACGGGAATGATCCGGGGTGGGGGGATGTTGTAGCACTCGATATGACTACGCGCCTCGCCGTCCCGCGCCCGACCACGGGCGTCCTCCGCCTGCGCCCTGCCCTCCGCGGCCGCGGCTTCGTCGTCGGCACCGTGGATGCCGCCGGACCCGACACCAATGGATTCGCCCCGCGCGACCGCGTCGCGTGGCGCGACACGGGCGAGGAGCTCGGCGACCTCGTGCTGCGCCCGCAGCGCGACGTGCTCGGCGTTCCCCGCTGGATCACCGACGAGCAGGTCGTCTCCTACCTGGGACCCGGGCTCGTGGCCCGCGCGCTCGTGCGCACGCGGCCGTTCAGCCGCGGCGACGGCGTGCGTGTCGTCTCGCAGGAGCCCATCGTGGCCGAGATGACGGCCGCGTGGGCGCGTTCGCTCGGCGCACGCATCGTCGACGACGAGGGCGATCTCGCCATCCACGACGACCTCCGCGCCCGTCGCGCGGTGCTCGCGGGCCACGGCAAGCTCGCGCAGGCCGCCGTAGAGGTGTTCCAGGCGATCCGCCGCGGGGTGTTCGACGACGTCGACCCGATCCCCGCGACGTCGCGCGTCGCGGCCTGACGCCGCGGGGGGACGTGCGTCCTAGGCTGGGCGCATGACCTTCCTGCCCATGTCCGAGGATGCGGAGCTCTCCGCGGAGGCCCTCGCGGCCGCCGAGCGGCAGGTCGCGCTGCACGGCGGTCGCATCACGAACATGAAGCGCACGCTGCTCGGCCACGTGCCGAGCTTCGACGCCTACATGGAGTGGTACACGCTCAAGGACGAGCTCGAGCCCTACATCGGCGAGCGCGCCGTGTCGCTCTTCTCCTACGCGATCTCGGATGCGAACGATTGCCTCGTCTGCTCCGTGTTCTTCCGACGCATCCTCATCGAGTCGGGAGACGACCCCGACAACCCCCAGGTGACCGAGACCGAGCAGCTGCTGCTCGACTGGGGGCGGATGATCGCCACCGATCCCAACAACATCCCGCCGGAGTTCCGCGCACGCCTCGAGCAGGCGTTCTCGCCCAAGCTGCGGCTCGTGCTCGTGGCGTTCGCGGGCCTCATGGTCGCCACCAACCTCTTCAACACGGTCG
Organism: Actinomycetes bacterium; assembly: GCA_023432005.1. Classification (GTDB taxonomy): domain Bacteria; phylum Actinomycetota; class Actinomycetes; order Actinomycetales; family Microbacteriaceae; genus Homoserinibacter. Next base: position 10,746 of record JAEYVF010000179.1, on the reverse strand, counting down.
GGCGCGTACCCCTCGACGAGGTGCTCTACGATTTCCGGAAGCCCGGGGACACGCGTGTCGACTGAGCGTCCGCTCGCGGGGCGCACCGCACTCGTGACGGGTGCCGCGCACGGGCAGGGGCGCGCGATCGCTCTCGCCCTCGCCGAGGATGGCGCAGCTGTCGTGGCGCTCGACGTCGGCGCCGAGCTCGCCTACCCCTCCTACGGGCAGGGCACGACGGCGGAGCTCGAGGAGCTCGTTGCGGCGATCCGCGACGCGGGCGGTCGGGCCATCCCCGCTCTCGCCGATGTGCGCGACGCGGATGCCGTTCAGCGCGCCGTCGAGGCCGCCGTCGCCGAGTTCGGCGGCATCGACATCCTCGTCAACAACGCCGGGATCGTCGCCTACGCGGAGCTCGAGACGATGACCGACGCCGAGTGGGACGCCATGATCGGCATCAACCTCACGGGTCCCTTCGTCGTGGCGCGCGCCGCGGTGCCGTACCTCAAGCGCTCCGAGCACGGGGTCATCGTCAACAACTCGAGTGTCATGGGCTTGCGCGGCGGCGATCGGCTCTCGCACTACGTCGCCTCGAAGCACGGGCTCACGGGCCTCACGAGGGCGTGGGCGATCGAGCTCGCGCCGTTCGGCGTGCGCGTCGTCTCGATCCACCCGACGGGTGTCGACACGCCGATGAACGACGGGCTCGCCGCGATGGAGGGCGCGACGCCGCAGGAGATCGCCGAGCGCAGCGCCGGCAACCTCCTGCCCGGGGTGCCCTGGATCGAGACCTCGGATGTCGCGGAGCTCGTGCGCTTCCTCGTGAGCGACCGCGCGCGCTACGTCACGGGCGCCCAGTACACCCTCGACGCGGGTCTCCTCACGCGTTGATGCCGAACGCTGTAGCGCTTGCCGCTCCGCACCAGGCATTGCTGCCGCCCGACGGGAGGCGCTGCAGCGTTCGGCGGATGAGGAGTTGGGGTCTGGGTGACCTGAAGTGCTAGACTGCTCCTGTTCGGGTCATTCTGACCTTTACAGGGAGTCATCATGAGCACAGGCATCGATCTCGCGGTCTCGACCGTGATCTTCGCGCTGCGCCCGGATGCCGAGGGCGGCCTGGTGCTCTCGATCCCGCTCGTGCGCCGCACGCGCGAGCCCTTCGAGGGGCTGTGGGCGCTCCCGGGAGGCGCCGCCGACGCCCGCGAGAGCCTCGCCGACACCGCGGCTCGCAAGCTCGCCGAGACGACGGGGGTCACGCCCGCCTACCTCGAGCAGCTCTACTGCTTCGGCGAGCCCGATCGATCGCCGTCGGGACGCGTCGTCTCCGTCGTGTACTGGGCACTCGTCCGCGGCGAGGAGGCCCAGCTCGTGGCCGACGAGAACGTCGCGTGGTTCGCCGCCGACGAGCTGCCGCAGCTCGCGTTCGACCACAACCTCATCGTCGACTACGCGCTCTGGCGCCTTCGCACCAAGCTCGAGTACTCGCGCATCGCGCACGCCTTCCTCGGCCCCACCTTCACGCTGGCCGAGCTTCGCCAGGTGCACGAGATCGTGCTGCAGAAGCCCCTCGACCCCGCCAACTTCCGCCGCCAGGTCGAAGCGACCCGCGCGCTCGTCCCGACGGGGGAGCACGCCACCGGCGGTCGGCACCGCCCGCCCCGCCTCTACCGTTACGACGCCTCGATCGAGCTCGTCGACAACGGCCCCCTGACCCCCGCCGGCATCCGCTGAGCCCCGCATCCCGAGAGAAGAACGACCGTGGCATCCGTCGATACGACCATCCAGTTGATCCGCACGACCGGGCGGGATGCTGCGGGCAAGCCCGCCGCCGCGTGCAGCCCGGCGCTCGCGACGGCGCCGTGGGAGCTCGACGGCACCCTGCAGTACGGTCCCGGCTCGTCGATGGGAGACGTCATCCCCGTCGGCTCGCCGCGCCAGGGCGCGCTCCCCGTCGAGTACCAGCGCGCCTCGAGCGAGGAGCTCCACGAGCGCATCCGCGCCGCCAAGGAGACGCTCGGCGACCGCGTGGTGATCCTGGGGCACTTCTACCAGCGCGACGAGGTCGTGCAGCACGCCGACTTCCTCGGGGACTCCTTCCAGCTCGCCAACGCGGCGCAGACCGTGCCGAACGCCGAGGCCATCGTGTTCTGCGGCGTGCACTTCATGGCCGAGACGGCCGACATCCTCGCGCAGCCGCACCAGCAGGTGATCCTGCCGAACCTCGCGGCCGGGTGCTCGATGGCCGACATGGCCGACATCGACTCCGTCGAGGAGTGCTGGGCGCAGCTCGAGGCGCTCTACGGCACCGAGCCCGACGCCGACGGCCGCGTCCCGGTCATCCCGGTCACCTACATGAACTCCTCGGCGGCGCTCAAGGGCTTCTGCGGCCGTCACGGCGGCATCGTGTGCACGAGCTCGAACGCCGAGACGGTGCTCGAGTGGGCCTTCGAGCGCGGCCAGCGCGTGCTGTTCTTCCCCGACCAGCACCTCGGCCGCAACACCGCCAAGAAGATGGGCGTGCCGCTCGAGGCGATGCCGATGTGGAACCCGCGCAAGCCGCTCGGCGGCAACGCGGGCGACGACCTGCTCGCGGCCCAGGTCATCCTCTGGCACGGCTTCTGCTCGGTGCACAAGCGCTTCACGGTGGAGCAGATCGAGCAGGCGCGCGCCGAGCACCCGGGCGTGCGCGTCGTCGTGCATCCCGAGTGCCCGATGCCCGTCGTCGACGCGGCCGACGAGGCGGGCTCGACCGATTACATCCGCAAGGCGGTCGCCGCGGCGACGGAGCCCACGACCTTCGCGATCGGCACCGAGATCAACATGGTCAACCGTCTCGCGGCGGAGTACCCCCAGCACGAGATCTTCTGCCTCGACCCCGTCGTGTGCCCGTGCTCGACGATGTACCGCATCCACCCCGGCTATCTCGCGTGGGTGCTCGAGGCGCTCGTCGCGGGGGAGACGCTCAACCGCATCGAGGTGCCCGAGACGGTCGCGGCGGATGCGCGGATCGCGCTGCAGCGCATGCTCGACGCGAAGCCGAAGGCCTGACATGCGCGTCGTCGTCGTCGGCACGGGCATCGCCGGACTCATCGCTGCCTACCGTGCGAGCGCGCGTCACGACGTCGTGCTCGTGACGAAGGCCGAGCTCGCGGAGTCGAACACCAAGTACGCGCAGGGCGGGATCGCGGCGGCGCTCTTCCCCGACGACTCGGCCGCCTCGCACATCGAGGACACGCTGCGCGCGGGAGCCGGGCTGTGCGACCTGCCGGCCGTCGAGGTGCTGTGCACCGAGGGCCCGCAGCGCGTGCGCGACCTCATCGCGCTCGGCGTCGAGTTCGACCGCGCCGCCGACGGCGAGCTCGCACGCGGGCACGAGGCGGCGCACTCGGCACGGCGCGTCATCCACGCGGGGGGCGACGCCACGGGCCTCGCGATCGAGGTCGCGCTCCTGCGTGCCGTGCGATCGCTCGCGGTCGAGGTGCACGAGCACACCTTCATGCGCGACCTCGTGGTCGTGTCCGATGCGGATGCGGGTGAACGGGTGGGCGGTATCGAGGCGGTCGGCCCCGCCGGCATCCCGTTCCGCATCGACGCGGATGCCGTCGTGCTCGCCTCGGGGGGAGCGGGGCAGCTCTACCGCCACACGACCAACCCGACCGTCACGACGGGCGACGGGATCGCCGCCGCGTGGCGCGCGGGCGCCGAGCTCGCCGACGTGGAGTTCTACCAGTTCCACCCCACCGCCCTCGCGGTTCCGGGCAGCCCCCTCATCTCGGAGGCCGTGCGCGGCGAGGGCGCCGTGCTCCTCGACGAGCACGGGCGACGCTTCATGCTCGACGTCAACCCGGACGGCGAGCTCGCCCCGCGCGACGTCGTGGCCCGGGGCATCGCCGCCGCCATGTCGCGGCAGGAGGGCCGGCCCGTGCTGCTCGACGCGACGGTCGTCGAGGCGGTGCGCGGCGCGGGCTTCCTCGCCGAGCGCTTCCCGAGCATCACGCGCGTGACGCGCGAGCACGGCTTCGACTGGGCGCGCGAGCCGGTCCCCGTCACGCCCGCAGCGCACTACTGGATGGGCGGCGTGCGCACCGATCTCGACGGACGCACGAGCGTGCCCGGCCTGTATGCCGTCGGGGAGGCCGCGTGCACGGGCGTGCATGGCGCCAACCGCCTCGCCTCCAACTCGCTGCTCGAGTCGCTCGTGTTCGCCTGGCGCGTCGCCGACGCGCTCGACGCGGATGCGGCCCCGGCCCGCCCCGAGGAGCGCGCGGCCCAGCCGCACGCGTCTCGAGACCACCACCTCGAGGTGCTGCATCCCGGTGATCTCGAGGGTCGCGCGCCCGCGTCTGCCGCTCCTCGATCACCCGCACGTGTCGACATCCAGAACCTCATGTGGGCGGCCGTCGGCCTCGAGCGCGACGCCGCGACCCTGCGCGCGGCGGCCGAGACTCTCGCCGAGTGGAGGCTCGCGCCCACGAGCGTCTCCGAGCTCGAGGACCGCAACCTGCTCGACCTCGCGCGCATCGTGACGCACGCGGCGATCGTGCGCGAGGAGTCGCGCGGCGCTCATGACCGCACGGACGCCCCCGAGACCCGCCCGGAATGGCGGCACTCGCTCGCCTGGCGCCGCGAGACGGCCGCCGTGACCGAGGAGGTGCCCGCGTGAGCGAGCAGATCGACGACATCATCCGCCGCGCCCTCGCCGAGGACGCGCCGTGGGGCGACATCACGAGCGAGGCGTTCCTGCCCGAGGGCGCCGTGGCATCCGCCGCCCTCGTCGCGCGGGAGCCCGGCGTGCTCTCGGGCGCCCTCGTCTTCGCACGCGTCTTCGAGCTCGTCGCTTCCGACACGACGATCGAGCTCGGCCTCGACGACGGCGAGCCGTTCCCTCCGGGCGCCGTGCTCGCGCGCGTGGAGGGCTCGGCGCGCGCCGTGCTCCGTGCGGAGCGCATCGCCCTCAACCTCGTTCAGCGCATGAGCGGCATCGCGACGCTCACGGCACGCTACGTCGCGGAGGTCGACGGCACCGCGGCGCGGATCGTCGACACGCGCAAGACCACGCCGGGCCTGCGCATCCTCGAGCGTCAGGCCGTGCGCGACGGCGGCGGGCACAACCACCGCTTCTCGCTCTCGGATGCGGTCATGGCGAAGGACAACCACCTCGCCGTGCTCGCCTCCGAGGGCGTGAGCGTCGGCGACGCCATCCGCCGCGCCCGGGCGCGGCTCGGCCACACGGTGCACCTCGAGGTCGAGGTCGACCGCATCGACCAGATCGAGGAGGTCGTGGCGGCCGGGGTCGACACGATCATGCTCGACAACTTCACGCCCGACGAGCTGCGCGAGGGCGTCGCGCTCGTCGCGGGCCGCGCGATCGTCGAGGCATCGGGCGGCGTGAGCCTCGACACCGTGCGCGCGATCGCCGAGACCGGCGTCGACGTCATCTCGGTCGGCGCGCTCACGCACAGCGTGCGCGCCCTCGACCTGGGGCTCGACGTCACCGTCGGCTGACATGGACGAGCTGCTCTACCTCGACACCGCGGCGACGACCCCCGTGCGCCGTGAGGTGCTCGAGACCATGTGGCCCTACCTGACGGGCGACTTCGGCAACCCCTCGAGCCACCACCAGCTCGGCGAGCGGGCGGCGCGCGCCGTGCAGGCTGCGCGCGCGACGATCGCCGAGCAGCTCGGGTGCCGCCCGTCCGAGATCGTCTTCACCTCGGGCGGCACCGAGGCCGACAACCTCGCGATCAAGGGCATCGCGCTGGGCGCGCCGCGAGGTCGGCACGTCATCACGAGCGTCATCGAGCACGAGGCGGTGAAGGAATCGGTCGACTACCTTCGGCGCCTGCACGGCTTCGACGTCACCGAGCTCGCCGTCGACGGCGACGGGCGGGTGTCGCCCGACGAGCTCGCGGCCGCGCTCCGCCCCGACACGACGCTCGTGAGCATCCAGCACGCGAGCAACGAGATCGGCACGGTGCAGCCCATCCGAGACCTCGCGGCGATCGCCCGCGCGGCGGGGGTGCCCGTCCACACGGATGCCGTGCAATCGGCCGACGCGCTCGATGTCGGTCTCGAGGCGCTCGGCGTCGACGCCGTCTCGATCGCCGGCCACAAGCTCGGTGCGCCCAAGGGGATCGGCGCCCTCGCCGTGCGCGGGGCACTGCCCCTCGAGCCCCTGGTGCACGGCGGCGGCCAGGAGCGCGGCAGGCGATCGGGAACCGAGAACGTCGCGGGGGTCGTGGGGTTCGCGACGGCGATCGCCCTCGCGGCTCTCGAACGCCCGCACAAGGGCGCCCTCGCGGCCGCACGCGACACGATCATCGAGGGTGTGCTCGCACGCGTGCCGCGCGCCTTCCTCACGGGGTCGCGCATCGAGCGGCTCCCGAACCACGCGTCGTTCTGCTTCCCGGGCACGAGCGGCGAGGCCGTGCTGCTCGAGCTCGAGGCGCGCGGGATCGTCTCCTCGTCGGGGTCGGCGTGTGCCGCGGGAAGCGGCGAGCCCTCGCCCGTGCTCCTCGCTCTCGGAATCGCCCCCGAGGTCGCCCAGACGGCCGTGCGCCTCACGCTCCCGGCCGACGTGACCCCGGGCATGGCATCCGAGATCGTCGACCGCGTCGTCGCGGCCGTCGCGGCCGTCGGCGGCCTCGACACCCGCCGATAGTCCCCGTTCCGCGTGATCGTCGCCGACGGAAAACGGGTGTGAACACGCGGACGCGGGACGGGAACTATGGGGCGGAGGACGTGGGGGACAGGCCCCAGTCGGCGCCGTCGAGCGCGATGACGGCGTCGAGCGCAGCCGCGATCGACGGGACCCGGCGGGAGCCGTGCTGCACGGCCACCTGGATCGAGCGGTCGCTCGAGGGGAGAGTCGCCCGAACGGCGGCGCCGTGCGGGGGGATCGCGGTCGCGAGCGCGAGCCGCGGCAGGAGCGCGACGCCGAGCCCCGCCGCGACGAGGTTGAGCACGGCGATCGCGTTGTCGGTCTCGAGCTCGATCTCGGGGTCGACCCCGACGGCCTCGCACGCCGCGAGCAGGTGGCCCCGGCACAGCGGGCATCCCGCGATCCAGCGCTCGCCGCCGAGCCGCGCGAGCTCGACGGGACCGCCCGCGACGGCGAGCGGATGCGTCTCCGGGAGGGCGATGACGACGGGCTCCGTGAAGAGCGGCACCATCTCGACAGGCCCCTCCGACTCGCGGTGCGGATCAGCGCGGTCGCCCGGGTAGGCGAAGGTCACCGCGAGGTCGACGAGCCCCTCGCGCAGCATCGCGAGCGCCTCAGGCGGCTCCGCCTCGACGTAGCTCACGACGAGCCCCGGATGACGCTCCCGCAGCCCGCGCAGGAGCCGCGGGATGATCGTCGACGAGGCGGTCGGGAACGCCGCCATCCGCACGGTGCCCGTGCGCAGGCCCACGAGCTCGGCGAGCTCGCCGCGCGCCGCGTCGAGCGCCTGGCCGATCGACTGCGCGTGACGCGCGAGCACCATGCCGGGCTCGGTGAGGCGCACGCCGCGCCCGGCGCGCACCACGAGCGGCACGCCGAACCGCTGCTCCGCTCGGCGCAGGTGCTGGCTGACCGCCGGCTGGCTGTACCCGAGTGCCCGTGCGGCGCGGCTGATGGAGCCGTGCTCGGCGATCGCCCGCACGATGCGCACCGACTGGAGGTCGAGATCCACGTCCATTCCATAACGCTAGCGAATGGATACCATCCGAGACATGACCTTGTGCGATAGGTAATGGGCGCTCAGGCTGGAGGAGTGAGCATCCTGACCGCGCCGTCCCGAGAGCTGGCCGCCGCGATCGCCGAGTTCGGCGAACCGCGCGGATACATCGCCGCCGCCTCGATCGGCATCCCGCCCCGCCGCGCCGTCGACGCGCTGCGCGCCGACCTCGAGGCATGGGCCCGCGCCGACCGCGACCCCCAGGGCTACGACCCCGTCATCGAGCGCACCCGCGCGTCCTACGCGCGGCTCGTCGGCATCGATGCCTCCCGCGTCGCGATCGGCTCGCAGACCTCCGTGCAGGCATCCGTCGTGGCGGCCTCCGTGCCCGCGGGCGCCGAGGTGCTCGTCGCTGCTCGCGACTTCTCGTCGCTCATCGCTCCCTTCGCCGAGCGCCCCGGGGCGCGCGTGCGGGCCGTGCCCGTCGAGGCGCTCGCCGACGCCATCACCGACGACACCTTCCTCGTCGTCTACTCGCTCGTGCAGTCGGCGACGGGCGTCGTCGCGGATGCCGCGGCGATCGCCGAGGCCGCCGTCCGACACGGCGCCCTCACCTTCTGCGACACGACTCAGGCGACGGGAGTGCTCCCCGTGCGCGCCGACGACTTCGACATCACGGTCTGCCATGCCTACAAGTGGCTGTGCTCGCCGCGCGGCGTGAGCTTCCTCACGGTCGGATCCGCCGCGGACGCGCTCCTGCGACCCATCCAGGGCGGCTGGTATGCCGGGGTGGACGTCTGGCAGAGCTGCTACGGCCACGACATCACGCTCGCGTCCGATGCCCGGCGATTCGACGTCTCGCCGGCGTGGCAGGCGTGGATCGGCGCGGAGCAGTCGATCGGCATGTTCGCCGAGCTGTCCATCCCGGAGATCTGGAATCGCGCGGCCGGCCTCGGCGAGCTGCTGTGCGCGGAGCTCGGCCTTCCTGCCCAGCGTCAGGCGATCGTCTCGTGGCCCGATCCGGATGGCGAGCAGCTCGCGGCGATGGCCGCCGCCGGCATCCGCATCTCGGGGCGCGCCGGCCGGGCGCGCGCGTCGTTCCACCTCTGGAACACCGAGGACGATGTCGCCGCGATCGTGAAGGCCGTCCGCGAGCGCTAGGTTCGCGTGCGATGGCGCCGAGCCGGGATCGGTAGGCTGGAAGCTCTCATCTCGCACCGCGCAAGCCGGCGCGGCCCGATCATCAGGAGCTCCCCGTGGCGACGCCCAATCCCCTCGACCAGGTCATCTCCCTCGCCAAGCGGCGCGGGTTCGTCTACCAGGCGGGTGAGATCTACGGGGGCTCCCGCTCCGCGTGGGACTACGGCCCCCTCGGCACCGCGCTCAAGGAGAACATCAAGCGCGAGTGGTGGAAGTTCATGGTGCAGCGCCGGGACGACATCGTCGGCATCGACTCCTCGGTGATCCTGCCCCGCCAGGTCTGGGAGGCCTCCGGCCACGTCGAGGTGTTCTCCGACCCGCTCATCGAGTGCCTGCACTGCCACAAGCGCTACCGCGAGGACCACCTCCTCGAGGCCTACGAGGAGAAGAAGGGGCGCGCGCCCGAGAACGGACTCGCCGACATCGTGTGCGAGAACTGCGGCACGCGCGGGCAGTGGACCGAGCCGCGCGCCTTCTCCGGCCTGCTCAAGACGTTCCTCGGCCCCGTCGACGACGAGGAGGGCATGCACTACCTCCGCCCGGAGACGGCGCAGGGCATCTTCGTCAATTTCGCCAACGTGCTCTCGAGTGCGCGCATGAAGCCCCCGTTCGGCATCGCCCAGATCGGCAAGAGCTTCCGCAACGAGATCACGCCGGGCAACTTCATCTTCCGCACGCGCGAGTTCGAGCAGATGGAGATGGAGTTCTTCGTCCAGCCCGGAACCGACGAGGAATGGCACCAGTACTGGATCGACGCGTCCTACCAGTGGTACCGCGGCCTCGGCATCCGCGAGGAGAACCTGCGCTTCTACGAGCACCCGAAGGAGAAGCTCAGCCACTACTCGAAGCGCACGGTCGACGTCGAGTACCGCTTCAACTTCGCCTCGGGCGAGTGGGGCGAGCTCATGGGCATCGCCAACCGCACCGACTTCGATCTGAAGACCCACTCGGAGCACTCCGGCAAGGACCTCTCGTACTTCGACCAGACGACAGGCGAGCGCTGGGTCCCCTACGTCATCGAGCCGGCGTTCGGGCTCACCCGCGCGCTCATGGCGTTCCTCATCGACGCGTACCACGAGGACGAGGCCCCCAACGCGAAGGGCGGCGTCGACACCCGCACGCTGCTGCGCCTCGACCGTCGCCTCGCGCCCGTGAAGGCGGCCGTGCTGCCGCTGTCGCGCAACGAGCAGCTGTCGCCCGTCGCGCGCGAGCTGGCCGCGTCGCTGCGCGAGGACTGGATGATCGAGTTCGATGACGCGGGGGCCATCGGCCGCCGCTATCGGCGCCAGGACGAGATCGGCACCCCGTTCGCCGTCACGGTCGACTTCGACACGCTCGAGGACAAGGCGGTCACGGTGCGCGAGCGCGACTCGATGGCGCAGGAGCGCGTGTCGCTCGACCGCCTCCACGGCTACCTCGCCGAGCGACTGCGCGGCGCCTGATGACCGCCGAGGGGCCCGCGTTCGGCGCGCCGCCCGTGCCGCCGACGGTCGCCTGGTACCCGCCCGCCATGCCGCCGGCGAGTCCGCCGGTCGAGGATCCGGCGCCCTACCACCGCCTGTTCCGTGCCGTCCCGCGGTACGCGTGGTGGCGTCCGCTCGTCGCCGTCGCGCTCTTCATGGTGTTCTTCATCGTGGCCTCGGTCGCCGTGGCGATCGCGTGGTTCATCGTGGCGTTCCTCGTGGGCGACGTCGATCTCGACCTCCTCACCGATCAGGGCGCGCTGCTGGCCCACCTGAGCGACACGTCGAATCCGCTGAGCCTCATCTACCTGCTCGTGTCGGTATCCGTCATGCTGCCGTGCGTTCCGCTCGCGATGCTGTGCGTGGGCCTTCGACCCGTGGGCCTGCGCCATTCGGTCGCCTTCCGGCTGCGGTGGGGCTGGATGCTGTGGTGCGCGATCCCGGCG
>JAEYVF010000130.1 GCA_023432005.1 Actinomycetes bacterium | reverse complement strand
ATGCCCGATCGCATCGATCGGGGGGCGCGGTTCGCCCCCGGGGTGATCGAGGAGGCCGCGCACGACGCGGCCGCCGCGGCGATCGTGCGGCACGCCGCCGAGGAGCTCGCCCACGCGTGCGCCACAGCGGCCGAGGCTCTCCCCGGCGTCGACCGCGTCGCCGTCACGGGCCGTCTCATCGCCCCCGGCTCGCTCCTCGAGCGCGAGTTCCTGCGGGCCCTCGCGGCCCGCGCCGCCCACCTGGTGACGGTCCCCGCGGCCGGCAGCCCGCTCGACGGCGCCGCCCGCATCGCGGCCGACGGCCCGACCATCTACTCCCCGCTCGTCGAGACCCTCACGCGACCCGAAGGCACCACCGCATGAACCGCTTCACCTCCCACATCCCCGCGTCCTCGCTCGTGATCTCGTGCCAGGCATACGCTCCGAACCCGCTGCGCGACAGCGGCGTCATGGCGCTCATGGCGCGCGCCGCGGAGCTGGGGGGTGCCGTCGCCATCCGCGCGAACAGCGTGGAGGACGTGCGCGCGATCGCCGCCGCCGTCTCCGTGCCGATCATCGGCATCGACAAGGTCGGCACCGAGGGTGTCTTCATCACGCCCGACGCGGAGACCGCGCTGGGGCTCGTCGCGGCGGGGGCGCGCATCGTCGCGATGGACGGCACCCTGCGTCGCAGGCCCAACGGACGCACCTTCGCCGAGGAGGTCGCGCTCATCCGCGAGGCCTCCGACGTCGCGATCATGGCCGACGTCGACACCCTCGAGGCGGGCGTCGCCGCCGCTCTCGCGGGCGCCGACGCGGTCGCCACCACCCTCTCCGGCTACACGGGCACCCGCGCCCCGCTCGACCCCGACATCGAGCTCGTCGCCGCTCTGGCCGGCGAGGTCGACGTGCCCGTCGTCGCCGAGGGGCGCTACCGCACGCGCGAGGACATCGCCGCGGCCATCGCCGCCGGCGCCCACGCCGTCGTCGTGGGGACGGCCGTTACGAACCCGCTCTCGCAGACCGCCTACCTGCGCGGCGCCCTCCCGGAGCCGGACGCCCCATGAGCCCGCGTCTGCGTGTCGGCGCCGCGCACGCGATCATCACGCCGTCGCGACCGGGCCCTCTCGCCGGCTACATCGCGCGCGGGGGCGCCGTGGCGAGCGCGGTGCTCGACGAGCTCGAGGCATCGGTCGTCGTCCTCGACGACGGCCGCACCGAGCTCGCCTGGGTGACGATCGACGCGGTCGCCGTCACCGAGCGGTTGACGAGGGAGGTGGAGCGGATCGCCGCACGCGTCGCCGGACGCGCGGTGCCCGTCGTCGTCGCGGCCTCGCACACCCACAGCGCGCCCGCCCACTGGCTCGGCGAGTTCGCCCCCGGCCATGGCGCCGCGCTCGACGAGGAGGCGCTCGCAGAGCTGCTCGCCCGCCTCGAGCACGCGTTCGACGCGGCGTGGCGCGGCCGCGCACCCGCCGAGGCGAGCTGGAGCGAGCCGTCGGTGCCGGGGCTCGCGAGCCGCCGCGCCTATCGCGACGCCGCCGTCGAGGTGACCGCCGGCGTCCTGACCCTCGCCGCCGGCGACCGCGCGACCGCCATCCTCGTCGACGTGCCGTGCCATGCGACCGTGCTGGGCCCCGACAACCTCGCCTGGTCGGCGGACTGGCCGGGGGCGCTCCGCCGCGAGCTGCGCCGGCATCACCCGGATGCGGTCGTCGCCTTCCTCAACGGCGCGAGCGGCGATCTGTCCACCCGCTTCACCCGCACGGCGGCGACGCCCGGCGAGGCGGAGCGCCTCGGCGCCCTCGTCGCCGACGTGGTGCTCGCGTCGATCCCGTGGGGCGTCCCGGTGGCGCCCGAGCTCACGGTGCACGAGGCCGGCCTCGCCCTCCCCGCCGCGGTGCGGGATCCGGCCGCGGCGCGCGAGCGCCTCGCCGCCGCGGAGGAACGGCGCGCGTCAGCGGACGAGGGCGCTGCCGCCCTGCTGCAGTCCGTCGTCGACGGCGCCCGCATCGAGCTCGCGGTCTCGGAGCTGCCCGTCGACGACCCCGTCGAGGCGTCCGCGCGCCTCGTGCGCCTCGGGCACGTGACCTGGATCGCCCTGCCCTTCGAGGTGTTCTCGTCGACCGCCGAGGCGGTCGCGGACGGGCACGGCCCGGTGCGTCTCATCGGGTGCGCCGGCCCGTACCAGGGCTACCTCCCCGACGCGGCCGCCTACGCCGACGACACCTACGAGGCGCGCACCGCGCGCGTCTCCCCCCAGGCGGAGCCGAGCGCCCGCGCGCAGCTGGCCTTCGCGCTCTCCGTCCTCGACCACATCCACCCCGCATCGGAGCTCTCGTGACCTACACCTACCCGCAGATCGCCCTCGACCACATCGCGCGCCTCGCGAGCACCCAGGAGGCGGCGATCACCGCCGCCGTCGACACGATCGCCCCGCGCATGATCGCCGGTGGCATCCTGCAGGCCTTCGCCACCGGGCACGCCCGCCTTCCCATGCACGAGATGGCGGGCCGCGCGGGCGGGCTGCGCCCGATCAACCTCATCCGGATGCAGGACCTCGCCACGCGCGGGGGCCTGCCCTTCTCGGCGGTGTCCGACCCGCTCCTCGAGCGCGACCCCGGCTACGCGCGCCAGCTCTGGGACCTCTCCCGCATCGACGCCGAGAAGGACGTCGTGATGGTCGCCTCGAACTCCGGCATCAACGGGATCACGGTCGAGTTCGCCTCGATCGCCCGGAGCGCGGGGATCCCGGTCATCGCCCTCACCTCGATGGCCCACTCGACGCAGGTCGCGTCGCGCCATCCGTCGGGCAAGCGGCTCTTCGAGGTGGCCGACATCGTCATCGACAACCTCGGCCCCGCGGGCGATGCGACACTCCCGCTCGACGACACCGTGTCGGTCGGCGCGGTGTCGAACCTGCTCGGGATCGTGGTGGTGCAGATGCTCACGGAGGGCATCGCACGCCGCTACCTCGCCGAGGGCCTCGTGCCCCCGGTCTACCGCTCGATGAACCTGCCCGACGGCGACGGGCGGAACGCCTCCATCGAGGCGCTCCACGCCGACCGCATCGGCACGATCGAGCCGTGATCCGCCTCGTCGTCGGCGCGGGCGAGGAGCTCACGGCGGCCGGCGCGGACCTCGTCGCCGAGGTCGTCGGGGAGCATCCGGATGCCACGCTCGGCTTCGCGACGGGAGCGACCCCCGCGCCGCTCTACGCCGAGCTCGCCCGGCGGCGACACGCGGGCGAGCTCGGCCTGTCGCGCGTGCGGGCGGTCGCCCTCGACGAGTACCTCGGCCTCGCACCCGAGCATCCCGACTCCTACGCGGCGCAGCTGCACCGCGAGGTCGTCGGACCCCTCGGCATCCCCCGCGAGAGCTGCGACTTCCTGCGGGGCGATGCCGCCGATCCCGACGCGGAGTGCACGCGCTACGAGGGCGTGCTCGCGCGCGGCGTCGACCTGCAGGTGCTCGGCATCGGGCGCAACGGGCATATCGCGTTCAACGAGCCGGGAGCGGATGCCGCGAGCCGCACGCGCGTCGTCGCGCTCGAGCCGTCGACGCGGGCGGCCAACAGGCACCTGCTGACCGAGCTCGCCGAGGTCCCCGAGCAGGCGCTCTCCCAGGGCATCGGCACGATCCTCGAGGCGAGGCGCGTCCTGCTCGTCGCGCGGGGCGCGGCGAAGGCCGAGGTGCTCGCGCGCGCGCTCCGCGGGCCGATCGACCCCGCGTGCCCCGCATCCGCCCTCCAGCTGCACGAGCACGTCACGGTCCTGGCCGACGAGGAGGCCGCCGCCGGGCTGCTGCACGATCTTCGGACGGCGGGTATCAACGGGGGCTTGTGACCGCTCTTGATGAGCGGTGAAGATCGAACGCATGAGCGACGGCGAGACCGTCCGCACCCCCCACCCCGACCCCGACGAGAGCGCGGCGGTCGATCCGCTGTGGGCGCGGGCCGCAGGCCTCTTCGAGGCATGGCGCGGCGGCCGCGCTCACGCGATGGACGAGCTCGTGCGCCAGGTGTCGCCCGTGCTGTGGCACGTCGTGCGCGCCTACGGCCTCGGCCGCGAGGAGGCGCAGGATGTCGTGCAGACGACGTGGCTCGCGCTCGTGCGCAGCCGCGACGGCGTCAAGGATCCCCGCACGGTCGTCGCGTGGCTGACCACCACGGCGCGACGCGAGTCGTGGCGGGTCGTCAAGGCAGACGGGCGCGCCTCGCCGACCGACGACGAGGAGCTCGAGCGCCTCGGCGACAGCGGCGAGCCCGCCGAGATCGTCGCCGAGCAGCGGCTCGAGTACGACCGCCTGTGGCGCGCCGTCGAGGCGCTCTCCGAGCGCTGTCGTCGGCTCGTGCGCGTCATCGCCTTCGCCGAGCGCCCCGACTACGGGCGCATCTCCGCCGAGCTCGGCATGCCGGTCGGCAGCATCGGCCCCACCCGCGGCCGCTGCCTCGAGAAGCTCCGGATGCTGCTCGCCGAGGGGGAGGTCGCGTGATGTCCGAGGACGACCGCCTGTTCGCCGCCCTCCGCGAGCTGTGGGAGGAACGCGACCCGATGCCCCCCGGCCTCGTCGACGACGTCATCATCGCCCTCGAGACCCAGCGTCTCGCCGAGGAGTACCACGAGCTGCTGCTCGTCTCGGATGCGCGCGAGCTGGCGGGCGCACGAGGCGCAGCGCCCCGCATCCTCGAGTTCGGTGCGGCGCCTGTGACCCTGCTGCTGCGCATCGAGTCGGACGGCGGCAGCCACCGCATCGACGGCTGGCTCGCGCCTCCGCGCGGCGGGCGGGCGGAGCTCGTCGTCGGCGGCGTCGAGGTCGCCGCCGCGACCGTCTCGCCCGAGGGTCGGTTCGAGTTCCCGCGCGTGGCCGAGGGCGTGTGCCGCATCGTCATCCGCTCGGCGGGCGAGGACGGTTACAGCGTGACGGGCGAGTTCGAGGTTCACTGACCCGCACGGGTCTTCAGGGGAGGGGACACGACATGCGTGCTGACGAGGGATCGCGCGACTGGCGGATGCGTGCGCAGGCTGAGCTGCCCCGGGGGGTCGTGCGGGTGGTGACGCGCGACGCCGCCGCCGCCGACCCGGCGCTGCCGACCGCCTACGTGCCCTCGCGCCTTCTCGTGTCGACCCTGCTGCCCGAGGATCATCCCGCGCGCGCCGTGCTCGCCGAGCTCGTGGGGGAGCTCGGCTGGCGGCTCGAGCCGACGCCCGACCGCGACCGGAAGCCGCTCGAGGAGCCGGCCGAGGTGCGGGAGGAGCGACTGCGTCGCTACCCGTGGGCGGGCGGCGTGCCGGGCACCGATCGCGTGCGGCTCCTCGCCGAGCGCCCCGACGCCCCGACGCCCGACGCCTGGGAGGTGCTGCGCGAGGCGCGCCGACGCGGGCTCGAGCTCCCGGGGATCGGGCTCGAGCACGTGGGCGACATCGCGCCGTTCCACTCCTCGAACCCGTTCCACTCGTCCAACCCGTTCCACTCCTCGAACCCCTTCCACTCGTCGAACCCGTTCCACTCGTCGAACCCCTACCTCGGCGGCTCACCCGCCGCCGAGTACGGCCTGCCGGGCAGCGGCGGGCGTCAGGTGGTGGCCTATGTCGGGCCCGACCCGGCTGCCTCGACACCGCGCCCCGACGGCGACGCCGTGGTCGGCATCCTCGACACGGGATGCGGCGAGCATCCGTGGCTCGACGGGGTCGTCGACACGGGCGCGTTCGCGGGCGCGGGATCCGCGAGTGCGTCGACCGACCCCGAGCGCGTGCCCGACCAGCTCGGGCCGCTCGACGGCATGCTCGACGCGGGATCGGGCCACGGCACCTTCGTGGCCGGTCTCGTGCACCAGGCGGCACCGCACGCGCGCATCGCGCCCGTGCGGATCACGGGGTCGGACGCGCTGTGGGAGGAGCAGGACCTCGTCGACGCGCTCGTCGAGCTCGTCAGGAGTGTCGAGGGCGGCGCGCGTCTCGACGTGCTCAATCTCTCGCTCGGCTACTACCACGAGACCCCCGTGCGGAACGCGTTCGACATCACGGTCGCGGAGCTGCTGCTGCGGTTGCGCCGTGCGGGCACCGTCGTCGTGTGCTCGGCGGGCAACGACTCCACCGACCGTCCGCTGTTCCCGGCGGCCTTCGGCCCCTGGAACCCGGAGCCCGCAGACGGCGCGCCGTGGATCGACCCCGGCGACGCAGCGCCGCTCGTCTCGGTCGGCGCGCAGAACCCCAACGGCACGGTGGCCCTGTTCAGCAACGTGGGACCGTGGGTGCGAAGCTACGCGCCCGGGGCCGCCGTGGTGAGCACCCTGCCCACGGGGCTCGCCCCGGCGCCCTTCGCGGGCGGCCTGCAGGCGAGCGCCGCGTCGGCGTTCGCGGGCCTTGCGCGCGAGACCATCGACCCCGACGACTTCCGCGGCGGCTTCGCCGTGTGGAGCGGCACGTCGTTCGCAGCCCCGGTCGTCGCGGGCCGGATCGCCGCGGAGCTGCAGCGGATGCCGGGCGAGCCGTCGGTCGCGCGGGCCCGATCGGCCGTCAAGGCCGTGCTCGCGACGCCGAAGCATCGCTGATGGCGGCGCGCCTCACCGCCGACCAGCTCTACGCGCGGGGTCTCGTCGCGACCAACACGGGTCGGCATACCGCGGCCCGGCGCGACCTGCGCGCCGCGATCGCCCGGGCCACGGCATCCGATCCCCCGGATGCCGACCTCGCGGCCCTCGCGACGGGCACGCTCGCCTACCTCGACTCCGAGACGGGCTCGCCCGCCGAGGCCATCGCCGCGATCGAGCGGGCGCTCGCCGGATCCGGCCTGCGCGAGCAGACGCGCGCCGTGCTCACGAGCCAGCGCGGTCTCCTCGAGCTGCGCCGAGGCGATGACGACGCCGCCATCCGCGACCTGGGCTCGGCGATCGAGCGTCTCGACGGGGTGCCGCTGAGTCTCGGTCGCGCCCACCTCAACCGCGGTCTCGTGCGCCTCGGTCGCTCCGACGTCGACGGGGCGGAGCGGGACTTCGCCGACGCCGCGGCCGCGTTCGCGCGCGCGGGCGACGCGACGGAGGAGGCGAAGGCGCACAGCAACGAGGGCTACGCGGCGATGCTGCGCGGCGATCTGGGCCGCGCGATCGGCATCATGGACGCCGCATCGCGCGTGCTCGGCGAGCTCTCGCCCGTCATGCGCGCGGTGTGCGACGGCGACCGAGCCGAGGCGCTGCTCGCCGCCGGCATGACGGCGGACGCCGTCGAGCTCCTCGAGGACGCCGCGCGCATCTACGGCGCACGACGCCTGCGGCAGGCGCAGTGCGAGGCGGAGCTGCTGCTCGCGCGCGCCCTCCTCGAGGA